>NZ_JBBNHG010000029.1:0-9891 GCF_040094675.1 Coprococcus hominis (ex Arizal et al. 2022) | reverse complement strand
GTTTACAAAATGAGATTTTCATTTACAAAGAGGGACTCTTGCGTTACAAACGGGACTCTCATTCTACATTTCACCCTGGATTACATATCAGAAAGATATTGCGCCGGTTTGAAAACTAAAAGTATCAAAATACAGACTTAATAATTGCAATTTCATTCTCAAAGTACTATAATACAAACTATATTTGGGTGGAGGTGCGGAAATGAAAGTACGGTACAACAAACTTTGGAAACTACTGATTGACAAGGGAATGAAAAAGAGTCAATTACGAGAAGCGGTCGGGGCAAGCAAAAGTACATTTGCGAAACTCGGAAAAAATGAAAATGTTACCCTTCCCGTGCTGTTGAATATATGCGAATATTTAGAGTGTGATTTTGGCGACATAATGGAAGCCGTACCCGAAAATGAGGTGTAGGATCAATGAACAAGAAGATTTTAATTGTGGATGACGAAAAAGAAATCGTTGATCTGCTTGAAGTGTATTTGAGTAACGATGGTTATTCAGTATATAAATGTTATAATGGGTTAGAGGCGATGAAATGTATCAAACAGTCGCAGATTGATTTAGCGATACTTGATATTATGCTGCCGGATATTGATGGTTTTCGACTTTGCCAAAAAATTCGGGAAAAGTTTTACTTCCCTATTATTATGCTTACCGCCAAAATTGAGGATAGCGACAAGATTATGGGGCTTACGATTGGTGCGGATGATTATATAACGAAACCGTTTAATCCTTTAGAGGTTGTGGCAAGAGTAAAGACGCAATTAAGGCGTTATCAGAGCTATAACAGTCCTAATTTGAGCCAATCCGAAGAAAAAGACGAGTATGACATCAGAGGTCTACTGATAAACAGAGTCAGCCACAAGTGCTACTTGTATGGCAAAGAAATAGCCTTGACTCCGTTGGAGTTTTCTATTCTGTGGTATCTGTGCGAACATCAGGGTAAAGTTGTCGCCTCGGAGGAATTATTTGAAGCCGTGTGGAAAGAAAAGTATCTTCGCAACAGTAACAATACGGTAATGGCGCACATTGGGCGGCTTCGGGAAAAATTGAATGAACCTTCAAAAAATCCGAAGTTCATTAAAACTGTTTGGGGGGTAGGGTATGAAATTGAATAAAAAAGAAAAAAACTATCTGCTCTCTACCTTGTTCAAAGGGTATGTAATTCAATGTGCGATTTGCTCTGTGCTTATTTTAGGCGGTACTTTTCTTTTAGGAATTATGGCAGAAGAAATTCTCCGCAAGTATGTTTTGTATTATTACTTGTATTACAGAACAGAATATCTTTATATAGTGGCTGTAATCGTGTGGGGTGGCTGTATTATATACTTGACATACCTACTTTTGAAAAAAGTAGTCGCCTACGTGTACGAGGTACAGGCTGCGACAGGAAAAATGTTCGATCAGAATGTCAGTTACATTGAAATGTCCCCGGAGTTGAGTGAAATCGCCGCTAACATCAATCAGTTAAAACAGGAGGCTGAAAGTAATGCAAGGCTTGCAAAAGAAAATGAGCAGCGAAAAAATGACCTGATTATGTATCTTGCACACGATTTGAAAACACCGCTTTCTTCTGTAATCGGGTATCTTACTTTACTGCGTGATGAGTCGCAAATCTCAAAGGAACTTCGAGAAAAGTACCTTTCAATCACTCTTGGTAAGGCAGAACGGTTAGAGGATCTGATTAACGAGTTTTTCGAGATAACACGATTCAATATATACGATATTACATTACAATACACGAAAATCAATTTAACTCGCCTGCTGGAGCAACTTGTATATGAATTTAAGCCTATGCTCAACACAAAGAATTTGCAATGTAATCTTTGTGTTGATGATGATATAATGCTTCGATGTGACGCAGACAAAATTCAGCGTGTTTTTGATAACCTTTTGAGAAATGCGGTTATCTACAGTTTTGAAAATACGGATATCACGATCAGCGCACAATGTCAGGAAGATACGGTCAGCATTATTTTTTGTAACCACGGCGATACTCTGCCGGAAGAAAAGTTAAACAGGATTTTCGAGCAGTTTTATCGGCTTGACGCAGCGAGAAGTACAAGCAGTGGAGGAGCTGGATTAGGTTTGGCGATTGTAAAGCAGATTGTTGAACTACACAATGGTACAATCGTTGCAGAGAGCCAAGAGGATCAAAACAAGTTTTCAATTACTTTGCCGTTGGCGTAGGAAAATTGTAAGAATTTGCATAGAAAAAAAGAGGAATATCTTACGAGCAATCAAGAAAATACGGGCTTCTGTTTTGGTACAATAAAAGTATCAAGATAGAGGCTCGTATTTTTTGTGATACAGCATAAGGAGGAATGATGAAGTTGCTAAGAAAACAAATGCTGCTATGTTCTATTTTGTTTCTTGTATTTACGCTATCTGCCTGCTCTGCAATTGGGCAGACAGACGAAAACAATCTTACAGATAGCGCAACATCCGCAGAAAAAACGGTATCAGTTGTACGAGGGACAATTACTCCAACCGTTTCAACGCAAACGACTATCGTTCCGGCAGTACCGTTTATTATTTCCTCACCCGAAAATGGCATATTTAATACAGCGGTAGAATTAGAAGAAAAAATCACTGCCGGGCAAATTATTGGAACTTTGAACGGCAAAGAATTGAAATCTCCGGTGGATGGTACAGTTACCTCTATTGCCCCATCCAATGAAAGCGTACCGAGTAATTATCCCGTAGCGATAGTGCATTATACAGGATTTGCCCTCAATGTAGAGGCAGATAATTTTTTGAGTACCTTACCGGAGTATGCAGAGTTGAAAGCAAAATTTCAAGTATATGATGGTGTAGGACCAACCGATATGATTGCCGTGGTGTCGCCTGCCGCAGATGAAAATGCGTTTACGGGAATCGTGCCGCAAGAGGGCATTCTGCAATGCTTGATCAGTCAAACAGTCGATGTGAAATCGGGGCAAAGTGCAACGGTAGTCATAACGGCGACAACGAGAAATGATGTCCTTATATTGCCGCTGTCGGTAATAGCGGGTAGACAAGGTACGGGATTGGTTACTGTAATTACTCCGAATGGAGAAAGAGTGGAAACAAAAGTGACATTGGGTGTGACAGACGGAGCCAATATAGAAATACTGTCCGGCTTAGAGGAGGGCGATGTGGTTTCTGCTACTCCGCCAAACCTTGATCCGAGGGGGAATTGATAAAATGAAAGGAATTTCCGAAAAGACTTTAATCAAAATAAAGGATTTGAAAGCAAGCGTCAAATTGAATAATGGCGATATGCTGACAACAGTAACCAACGCTAATATGGAATTGCAACGAGGGCGCAGTTATGCCATTGTCGGAAAGTCCGGCTCAGGCAAAACAAGCCTTATATCTATTATTGGCTTGTTAAATCGGGAATATGAGGGCGAGTACCTTTATGATGGTATATCTATTTCTGCTTTGAAAGACCGTGATCTGTCTATACTGCGAGCCAATAATATCGGATTTGTATTTCAGAATTACTCTCTGATTAAGCACTTGCGGGTATGGGAAAATATCGAATTACCCCTACTCTATGCCAAAAAGTCGTTTACCGCCAAACAGCGTCACGAGATAATTACAGGCTTGCTAAAAAGTGTCGGCTTAGAAAGCAAGGAAAATGATTACCCAATCAATTTGTCCGGCGGTGAACAACAAAGAGTTGCAATCGCAAGGGCGCTTGCAGTATCTCCGGAAGCCATTTTATGTGATGAGCCTACGGGAGCGTTGGATAAAAAGACGGGAACGCAGATTATGGAACTGTTGCACAGCGTCGTAAAAGAAAATGGAATTATGCTGCTGTTGGTTACGCACGATCCTGATATTGCAGATACCTGTGATACGATTTTTGAAATGGATGGAGGGAGGATAACTTGTGCTAAAAATGATACTTAAAGACCTTCGTCTGTCTCCACTTAGAAGTATTCTGACAAGTGTTTCAATGCTTGTAGGCATTATCGCAATGATTGGATCGGTATTAGTTGGTACGCTTGGACGGGAGTATTTGATTTCCGTAAACGCACAGGTATATGGCTGGTCACCTACTTACTCATTCGTGATAACGGAATCCGATTTTCACGATAGAAATAAAATGGAACAATTATTCCAGAGATTTGAAGCCATTGATGATGTAGCCGCTGTTACTTTTTCTATGGGAGAGGATATTCGATTTGCACCAATGAAAGATTTAACGCCAATACCGCCGAATGATGTTTACCAAAACCTGATGGCTTTTGATGTAGTTTGCACCACGGAGGCATATAGTCAAGTCTATAATCTTCCAATGACATCCGGTAGATGGTTAGAGCCTTTGAGTGAGGGCGGATCGCTTGAAGTGGTCATAAACAAAGAAGCTAAAAACTATTTTAATGATTCGCCCTATGCTGCAGGAAATGTAAAAAGCACACTTTCGTTAACCCCATTCAATATTGTCGGAGTAGTAAACGATGGCAGGGATTTTCCGACTATCTATGCGGATTCTGCGGCGATCCTCAATTTCGCACCAGCAATGTGGCAAGTACAAAATGCAAATGTGTATTGGCATCCCACAACAGGACTGACAATCGAACAGATACATTCTGCCCTTGGCGACATTTTGACTGATACCATTGGCGGTTACTGGGAAAGTGCTGGGCGGAGTGATATTGGAGATACCTATGATTCGGTATTGTCCATACTGCAATTAGGGCTTTTGGTTACTTCGCTTTTGTTGCTGTTTGTTTCCGTATTAGGGCAGATCAATATCGGACTATCTTCATTGGAACAGCGCACACATGAGTTGCTGATCCGCAGAGCGATAGGTGCTTCACGAACAAATATTGTGGCACTGGTTTTAGGCTCACAGTTGATTTTATCAATATTCGTTTGCTTTGCAGCTATTTTGATTTCGCTGATTTTGGTGCATTGTATTGGAGCGTTGCTCCCTGTGGATTCCCCGGTGGGAACACCGAGTTATCCAATCAGCGTTGCTGTTGTTGCAGTTGCTGTGTCTGTGCTTACAGCATTATTGGGCGGATTATTACCAGCATTGAAAGCAGCAAAATTAGAGCCTGCATTGGCTCTTAGATAATAAAACTCAATTCAAGGAGGAAACAAAATGAAACGAACAATCTCAAAATCCGAAAGACCGTACAGACTGTTACTGTGTGTTATGATTTCTTTGCTGGTGATTATGCTGGCAGGCTGCTCCACTTCTTCGGACTCCGACACAAATACAAGAGGTTTCACGGACTTTGCTACCATTGAAGAAGAATACCTAACGACCATTGAGAGTTTGAATTGGCCGGAGGGCGTTACTCCGCCTGATGCTTTGGAAGGCGAAGATACGGGAGCGTCTTTTCAGATAGGATATGGCGATACAAAAGCATCTAACCTTTGGGAATATTCTTGGATGCAGGAATGGCTTGATACTTACAATACGAATCCGGAAAGGGCGGCAAAAGCCTTAGCTGAACTCGAAAAAGCCTTTGATATGCCTTATATGGGAACAGATCGCTGTGATGACGCCACACGCAAATATCTTCGTGATAATATTGATAAAGCTAAGTTGGGAGATCCGTCTGGATTTACAGAGTGTATTCAGGCAAATTATGCCGATTAAAAAATGGCACATAAGAGTTTTTGGGTTGGGAGGTGAGCACATATATGCAGAGAAAACGCCGTAAGAAAAAACGATTTGGAGTATTTTTGTTTTTGCTTGTAGTTTGTATCGGCATAGGTATAATGTTTGTGCCGTGGGCAATGCAGCCGGAAAATTTCAGAGAGGTAAAGAATAAAATAAATGGTTTTCTCTACAAAGAAGATTTTCCTGACTCTTATAATGCAAAATCGCTGATTTTGGTGGATTGTTCTGATGATGAAATATTTGTTTCAAAAAACGAGAACGAGCCACAAATTCCTGCAAGTTTAGCCAAGCTGTTTGTTATTGAGTATGCGTCAACTTTAGCAGACCTTGATAGTATCGTTGTTGCAGACTATGGTGCTATTTCACTCACGAAACCCGGCTCGTCTGTTGCTCAAATCAAGGAAAAAGAATACTTTTTACACAATCTATTTGCGGCAATGTTAGTACCGTCAGGGAATGACGCAGCTTATGTGGTTGCTGATTATTGTGGAGGATTACTTTCGCCGCAAGCAGAAAGCAGTCAAGAGCGTGTGAGGATTTTTATGGAGAACTTAAACCTGCATTTGCAACAGCAGGGGTACTTAGACACAGTTTTATATGATCCGAGTGGTTTTGATATGGAGGCACATACCACCACTTTAGATTTGAAAGAAGTAGTATATCGGTTGTTGGAATACTCGTGGTTTAGAGAAATTGTATCTCAAAACACTTATACGGCAACACTGCCTGATGGCAGTACACAAATATGGCAGAATACAAACGCCTTCCTTGATCCGACATCCGAATATTACAACGAAAATGTATGCGGAATTAAGACTGGCTCTCTGTCTGACGACTATAACTTGATTGTGCTTTACCAGCAGCACGGAAAAGAGTTTTTGATATGCAGTTTAGGCTCTCAGTCCGATTCCTCTCGTTATGACGATGTGAATTTTATTCTGAAAACGATTGATGAATCGTATTATCTCACGCAATAAATCTTATGTTGTCCAAGACAAAAAAACTAACCAAGGGGGTGATAATATCGGACGAATCGTAATAATGGAGTTCAAAACACAAGACTCAACAGCCTTTGACGATATGCTGGCTTTTGTAAAACAGCACCCTGATTTTGAAAAATTAGAGATTTCATATGAGCCGACATTATCCCTTTCCGGCTTAGAAATCAATTTGAGCCGGCGCAGAGTTATCAATAACGGTCAGGAAATTGAACTGACCGTCAAAGAGTATGATATACTCTGCTTACTCGCAGCCAATAAAGGTCGTGTTCTTACATACGAGCAGATTTATGATAAGGTGTGGGGCGAAATATCAGCAGGCAATGAAAAGGATACCGTAGGCTTTTACATTCGGAATCTTCGTAAAAAACTTTGTGATACAAACTCTCACTTTTCCATAGATAGTGTTCGTGAGATCGGCTACCGCTTTAACAGTCAGTAAGCAGTCCCTCGTAGTTCATAATGAATTGCGAGGGATTATTCATTTTCTAAGACGGTATGTCGGAATTTGATAAATCCCTGCAAATGTTGATTTTATACGACGGTTAAGAGAAATATCGTGTCTAAACTTGCGACTGGACTTTGCATTTTCTACGAGTTATCTTCGTAATATCTCGACATTATACATTATACTACCCCTATCTACAAAATGAGAGGGCACTGAAAAACATACCATTTTTATTTTGACTTTAATAAAAAAGAAAAAATTCATCAGAGTTTTTATGATTCTGGTGGATTTTTTGTTAGGCGAAATATAAATTGCTTGTCTTTTTCGGATAAAGTTCTTATTTTTCATTCATTAATTTAATTATTCTCTTAAGATTTACTGCAAAGATTGTCATTGCTCCTTGCATTTCCATACAAATAAGACCTGATGATGATGCTACAAACAAGTATGGAGAAAAATGAGCCAAGAGAGAAAAAATGTATTAACTTTCGGTCAGACCAAAAGTATAATATGATTAAGATATGAAGGAGGCATACAGATGGCTAGAACTGGAAGACCAAAAGCAGAGAAACCTTTTGACCATAAGGTGACTGTTAAATTCAAAGAAGAGGAATACCAGATAATGGTTGAGTATGCTGAGACTCATAATCTATCCATTTCGCAATTGATTAGAATGGGTGTTGAATTACAAATGAAGCAACAGGCTAATCAGTAGAACAGGCTCTTTTCTCCGGAAAGGAGAGAATAATGGCTTGTAGAAAAGATGGTAAAGGCAGAGTATTAAGAAAGGGTGAGGGTTACAGAAAAGGCGACGGAAGATACTCATATGTATATATTGATCCATTAGGCAAGAAAAGGACCATTTATGCACAGTCTTTGGTAAAACTTCGTGAAAGAGAAGAACAGTTACAAAAAGACCAGTTGGATGGACTTGATGTCTATGTCGCAGGAAAGGCTGATGTGAACTTTTTGTTTGACAGGTACATATCAACTAAAACAGAATTGCGCAGCACTACTTACAGTAATTATTTGTATACATGGAATCATTTTATTCGTGATACATTTGGCAAGAAGAAAGTAAGAGATGTGAAATACTCAGACGTGTTGTTCTTTTATACAGACTTGATTAATAATCAGGGATTACAGATTAATACGCTTGAGACAATTAACACAGTATTAAGACCTACATTTCAGCTTGCTGTCAGAGATGATATCATAAGGAAGAATCCGGTAGACGGAGCATACTGTGAAGTAAAAAAGCGTAATGGTGGTGCCAGAAAGACAAGGCGAGCGTTGACTGTGGATCAGCAGAGAAAATTCATGGAGTATGTAGCAAAGAATCCGTTCTTTTATCACTGGTATCCATTCTTTGTATTTTTGTTAGGAACTGGATGCAGAATAGGAGAAGCAATTGGGATACGCTGGGATGATATTGATTTGGAGAATCGAGTCATTGATATCAATCATAGCTTAACCTATTACCAGAGAGCGGATGATTCATATAAATGTGAGTTTAGAGTATCTTTGCCAAAGACGGAAGCTGGTAATCGTAGAATACCTATGATGCAGCAGGTATATGATGTGCTTCAGGAAGAATATGAGAGACAGAAGCAAGAAGGCTTTTGTGTTGAGAATGTGGATGGAATGACCAATTTTGTATTTACAAACCGATTTGGGATGCCACATAACCCAGCAGCAGTAAACCGGGCAATCAAGAGAATTGTGGATACACATAATTCAGAAGAAGAGGTGGCTGCTAAAAAGGAGAAGAGAGAACCTGTTATGATTCCAAGATTCTCCTGCCATATCTTCAGACATACGTTTGCATCAAGATTTTGCGAGAATGAAACCAACATCAAAGTAATTCAAGAGGTAATGGGACATGCTGATGTATCGACTACCATGAACATATATGCAGAAGCAAACCCAGATGTTACCAAATCAGTAATTGAGAAATTATCAAAAAATATGGATATTTTTTAGAAAAGAGTCCTGCGATTGAACTCTTTGAAGATTGAAAATATACCTATTCATACTGAGATAAATATGCTATACTCATCTAGTATTGTAGTGTTTGACACTGCAGTACATGTCTTAAAATAAAAAGACGTATTTTAAGGCGAATGACATCTTTTGGACGCACAAAAGTCAAAAAAACGTCCAAGAGTATCCAAGTATATAGAATCCGGGAAAGCCCATTTTCCAAGGGTTTACAAGGATATACAAGAGTTAGCTTAGCAATCAAAAAAGCTCCCGACAATGAAGACCTTGAATGATGTAAATAAGAAAAATGATGTAAAATCTAAGGCTGCTGAAGAAGTGAAAGCTGAGCCTGAAAAGATTGATTTTTCTAAGGTAAAGATTGAGCCTTTATTTGAAGAAGCAGTAGATTTTGACACATTCAGCAAGTCAGATTTCCGTGCAGTAAAGGTTAAAGAGTGTGTTGCAGTACCGAAGTCAAAGAAACTGTTACAGTTCACTCTTGATGACGGAACAGGCACAGACAGAACTATTTTAAGCGGTATTCATAGCTTTTATGAGCCGGAAGAACTGGTTGGAAAGACTCTTATCGCTATCACAAATCTTCCACCGAGAGCTATGATGGGCATTGACTCTTGTGGTATGCTTCTCAGTGCAGTACACGAAGAAGAAGGCGAAGAAAAGCTTCATCTTCTGATGGTTGATGACCATATTCCGGCAGGTGCAAAGCTCTACTAAGAAGTACCGTTTTACCCTACAAAACGGGATGTACTTCATTTGTGAAAAAGCTCTGAAAATACACAAATACACCAAATTTACACCAAATGGTGCT
>NZ_JBBNHG010000028.1:0-42394 GCF_040094675.1 Coprococcus hominis (ex Arizal et al. 2022) | reverse complement strand
ATTTCTCCGTTCTTCGAACTCGTGATTATCATTATACATTACATATAATAATCACGATTTCTCCGTTCTTCGAACTCCCGAAATCGTAACAGCCATGCGCATTCCGGACTATCGTCCTTCATGCTTATGTCTGTTTATCCGTCATATAAATAAGCAGCTCCGTCTGCAAGCAGCCTCGCTGCTTATTTGCATGACGGAATTATTATATCATGTATTGATCTGATTGCTCGTTGTGCCAATCGACCAGATCCTGCAAGGTAATATTGTCTACGACTTCCGATATCGCATCGTACAGTTTCTCCCAGATACGAACCGTTACGCAGCTGCTTCTTCTGTCACAGTCAATTGGATTTTGTCCAACACAGGCAACCGGGGCAAGCTCGCCTTCCGTCAATCGTAAGATCATACCGACTGTATAATCCTTCGGTGCACGCGAAAGCAGATATCCCCCCTGCGCACCTCGGATTCCGCGTACAAATCCCGCCTTGTTCAATACAGAAATAATCTGCTCCATATATTTTTCAGATATATTCTGCCTCTTTGCAACGTCTTTTAAACTGATCGGTTCTCCCGTGTTATAGACTGCAAGATCCAGCATCAGGCGAAGTGCATACCTTCCCTTTGTTGATATTTTCATGCAAGTTCCTCCATAAAGTAACCGATTATATAATTTCGGTCTCGTCGCTTTCCGCAGATACCAAAAATTATATAATCGGCACTAACATAAGTCAAGATAACAAACTATATTTTATCCGTTCATTTTCTTCTTTTTACTGCTCTGCAAACAATGCAGTTGAAAGATATCTGTCACCAGAATCTGGAAGCAATGCAACGATTGTCTTGCCCTTGTTCTCTGGTCTTTTTGCAAGGATATCTGCAGCTTTCAATGCTGCACCGGAAGAGATGCCAACCAGAACACCTTCCGCTCTTGCAAACGCTCTTCCCTCTTCAAATGCATCATCGTTCTCGATTGTAATGATCTCATCATAGATCTTTGTATTCAGTACCTTTGGTACGAATCCGGCTCCAATACCCTGAATCTTGTGGGATCCGGCCTGACCGGTTGAGAGAACTGCACTTGTTGCAGGCTCTACTGCTACAATCTTCACATCTGGATTCTTAGACTTCAGATATTCACCAACACCTGTCAGTGTTCCGCCTGTACCAACACCGGCTACGAAGATATCCACCTTACCCTCTGTCTGCTCCCAGATCTCTGGTCCGGTTGTCTTCTTGTGCATCTCAGAGTTGGCTGGGTTATCAAACTGTCCAAGGATGATTGCACCCGGGATAGACTCCTTCAATTCTTCTGCCTTTGCGATGGCACCTTTCATACCCTTAGAACCGTCTGTCAACACAAGCTCTGCACCATATGCCTTCAGAAGATTTCTGCGTTCTACACTCATGGTCTCCGGCAGTGTCAGGATTGCACGATAGCCCTTTGCGGTTGCAACGGCCGCAATTCCGATACCTGTATTTCCGGATGTCGGCTCGATGATTGTTGCCCCCGGCTTCAGCTCTCCCTTTTCCTCAGCATCCTCGATCATTGCAAGTGCAATACGATCCTTTACAGAACCGGATGGGTTCAGGTACTCCAGCTTTACATACAGATTTGCATCTGTCACGCCTGCCTTCTTCGCATAACGGTCTGCCTGAAGCAATGGTGTATTACCGATCAATTCCAACGCACTTTTAATTACTTTACTCATAATGTCTACCTCCAGATTTTCTTATATTTTTCTATCGTTTTTCTATTTCCCTATATTCCTACCCGTTAAGTGGGATTTGAGTGTATTATAACACGATATAACCATTTGTCAATCACTTTTTTGATTTTTTTATAAAAAAAAAGAAACCGCACTTAAACGGTTTCTCTTTTTGACAATTCCCAGAACGCGACTGCACTCGCAGCCGCCACATTCAGCGAATCCACACCATGTGTCATCGGTATCTTCACCGTATAATCGCTGTGCGTGATCGTCTCCTGCCGCAACCCTTCTCCTTCCGTTCCAAGGATCACAGCGAGCTTATCAAGCTTCGCAAACCGCGGATCACAGATCTCGCACGAATCATCCCGCAGAGCCATCGCTACACACGGAAATCCCAGCGTATGAAGCGCCTGCGCGGTATCTTCTTCTGACTTCGGCAGATACGTCCACGGAATCTGGAATACCGTACCCATACTGACCCGAATTGCTCTCCGG
Source organism: Coprococcus hominis (ex Arizal et al. 2022) (assembly GCF_040094675.1). NCBI lineage: Bacteria > Bacillati > Bacillota > Clostridia > Lachnospirales > Lachnospiraceae > Coprococcus > Coprococcus hominis (ex Arizal et al. 2022). Next base: position 40,190 of record NZ_JBBNHG010000028.1, on the reverse strand, counting down.
TATAGCGGATTGGCGCATCCATGTGTCAGAAGCACTGCATCCATGCCAAGTGCCGCAGCAGACCGAAAGATTGCTCCGACATTCGTCGGGTTCATCACGTCTTCTAACACTGCAATCCGGTACATATCACGGCATAAGATGTCCGCCTGTGGAAGCTCATTTCGTTCCATCGCACATAACATTCCACGCGTCAGCTTAAACCCGGTAATCTGCGTCAGTACATCAAACCTTGCAGTATAGACCGGAATCTCTCCACACACCTTAAGCAATCCCTGCTGTTTTGGTACCCCCGCTTCATCCATCAGGACAGAAATTGGACGATATCCGGCAGCAAGTGCCCGCTCCACGACGATCGGGCTTTCCGCGATAAAGATACCCGGCTTCGGCTCCCGGTAACGAAGGAGCTGTACCTCTGAAAGTCTGGCATAGATATCCAAACCTGCATCCTGTAAATTCTGTATAGAAATAAAATGTGGCATGAACACACATCCCCTTTCCGTGACATGTGTCCATGCCGCAATCGTAACCTTTATTTATGAGAAATAAGCAACACCGGACTCAAAGATCTTCTGATCCTGATCTCCGTAGATATTGACTGCCACTGCTGTTCCCTTACGCTCTGAGTGAGCCATCTTACCAAGTACACGGCCATCCGGACTTGTGATACCCTCGATTGCGTAGTAAGAACCATTGACATTGTAATACTCATCCATTGTTGGATTTCCATCCATATCAACATACTGGGTTGCAACCTGTCCATTTGCGAAGAGCTTCTCTGTCCACTCCTTGCTTGCAACAAAACGTCCCTCACCATGTGAGATTGGCACGGTATACACACCGCCAAGCTTTGCCTTCTGCAACCATGGGCTCTTGTTTGTAACAACCTTTGTGTAAACCATCTTGGACTGATGACGACCGATGCTGTTGATTGTCAGTGTCGGTGAATCATTCTCCTGTGGACGGATCTCGCCATAAGGAACAAGTCCGAGCTTGATGAGTGCCTGGAATCCGTTACAGATACCAAGTGCCAGTCCGTCACGCTCATGCAGAAGCTTCATAACCTCATCTGCGATCTTTGCATTCCGGAATGCAGTTGCGATGAACTTACCAGAACCATCCGGCTCGTCACCAGCGGAGAAACCACCTGGGAACATGATGATCTGACTTTCACTGATTGCCTTTGTAAATGCATCTACCGAATCACGGATACCCTGTGCATCCAGATTACGGAATACGATTGTCTGAACCTCAGCACCCGCATTCTCAAATGCCTTGGCTGAATCGTATTCGCAGTTTGTACCAGGGAATACTGGAATAAATACCTTTGGTTTTGCTACTTTATTCTTTGCCACATAGATAGAACCGGCATCATACAGTCCTGTACTTACCTTTCCATCTACAATCTTCAATGTATCGTTGATCTTATCATTCTGTTCTACGCCGGACTCTGTCGGGAATACTTTCTCAAGCTTCTTTGTCCATGCATCTAATGCCTCATCCATTGTGATCACAGTATCGCCATATACGAACTCTGGTGCATCCTGTACTTCACCGATGACTGTACATGGAATACCAAGCTCTGTCACATTGTCCTTCTCCACTTCAAGAATGATAGAACCATATTTCTTCGCTGTAAGATCATCTGCATCAACGGTCTTCGCAAGTTTTACACCAAGCTTATTACCAAATGCCATCTTTGAGATTGCCTCGATCATACCACCAAAGCCGATTGCATAAGCAGATACAACCTTACCCTCTGTAATTGCCTGATGCAGCTTCTCGTATTTATCCATTGCATCCTGATAATCCGGCTTGTCGTAAGCATCGTGCTTGATATCGAAGCATACAAGCTGATTACCTGCCTTCTTCAATTCTGGTGTCACTACATCCTGATAGCTTGCAACATCGACTGCGAAGCTGACCAGAGTTGGTGGAACATCAATATCATTGAAGGAACCAGACATAGAATCCTTACCTCCGATAGAAGGAAGTCCAAGTCCCATCTGTACATCATACGCACCAAGCAATGCGGAAAGTGGTAGCCCCCAACGATATGGATCGGTACCAAGTCTCTCAAAATACTCCTGGAATGTCAGTCTTACCTTGCTTACATCACCACCGGCTGCAGCAATCTTTGCAACGGAAGTCAGTACCGCATAGATGGCTCCATGATATGGGCTCCAGCTTGACAGATATGGATCAAATCCGTAGCTCATCATTGTAACCGTATCGGTCTTTCCCTTCAGTACTGGGAGCTTTGCGATCATCGTCTGTGTCTCGGAGAGCTGGTACTTACCACCATATGGCATTGTAACCGTACCTGCGCCGATGGATGAATCGAACATCTCCACAAGTCCCTTCTGGGAAGCGACATTCAGATCAGAAAGTGTATCTAACCAGAGCTTCTTCACATCAGAAGCATCCTTCTTCTTGTCAAAATATTTTGCAGATGCATCTGGCATAGCAACCTTGACATCTGTCTCCTGATGAGCACCGTTTGTATCAAGGAATGCACGGGACAGATTCACGATCTCCTTGCCTCTCCATGAAAGCACGAGACGCTTCTCTTCTGTTACAACAGCAACTGCAACTGCCTCTAAGTTCTCCTCAGCGACGTACTGCATCATCTTGTCAACATCCTTTGGATCAACAACGACTGCCATACGCTCCTGAGACTCGGAAATCGCAAGCTCTGTACCATCAAGACCTGCATATTTCTTTGGAACCTTATCCAGATCGATCTGTAAACCATCGGCAAGCTCACCGATTGCAACAGATACACCACCTGCACCGAAATCGTTACATTTCTTGATTAAGCTTGCAACCTCTTCCCGACGGAACAGACGCTGAATCTTACGCTCCGTTGGTGCATTACCCTTCTGTACCTCAGCACCACATGTCTCGATGGAGCTTTCTGTATGTGCCTTGGAAGAACCGGTTGCTCCACCACAGCCATCACGTCCGGTACGTCCACCGAGCAGGATGATGATATCGCCCGGATCAGAATTCAGACGCTTCACACATCTTCTTGGAGCAGCACCCATAACAGCGCCGATCTCCATACGCTTTGCCACGTAATTTGGATGATATACTTCCTTTACAAGTCCGGTTGCAAGTCCAATCTGGTTACCATAGGAGCTGTAACCTTCGGCAGCAACCTTCACAATCTTTCTCTGTGGGAGCTTACCATGCATCGTATCCTTCAAAGATACAGTCGGATCTGCAGCTCCTGTCACACGCATTGCCTGATATACGTAAGAACGTCCTGACAGCGGATCACGGATTGCACCACCCAGACAAGTTGCAGCACCACCAAACGGCTCAATCTCTGTTGGATGGTTATGTGTCTCGTTCTTAAAGCTTACCAGCCACTCTTCTTCGACTCCATCGACCTTAACTGGAACAACGATCGAACATGCATTGATCTCGTCTGACTCTTCCTGATCGTCAAGCTTGCCAGCCTTCTTCAGTTCCTTCATTGCCATAAGGGCGATATCCATCAGGCAGACAAACTTATCGTCTCTGCCCTTGTACATTTCCTTTGTTGCTCCAACATAACGATCATATGTCTCGGCAATCACATCCTTGTAATAACCATCGTCGAATGCAACATTTGTAAGCTCTGTTGAAAATGTTGTATGACGGCAATGGTCAGACCAGTATGTATCAAGCACACGGATCTCTGTCATAGATGGATCTCTGTGTTCTTCGTTCTTGAAATAGTTCTGTATATGCTCAAAATCCTTGATTGTCATAGCAAGTCCGAGGGAATCATACAGTGCCTTTAATTCTGCCTCTGGCATATCCTTGAAACCATCGAAGATCTTCACATCTGCAGGTTCCTCAAAGTTTGTAACCAGCGTCTCCGGCTTTGTCTCATCTGTGATACGGGAATCCACCGGGTTTACAACATACTCCCGGATTGTCTGCATCTGCTCTTCTGTCACGTCACCCTCTACCACATAAGTAGTAGCTGTCTTGATGACCGGTGTCTCCTCCTCGTTCAGAAGCTTGACACACTGCTCTGCAGAATCCGCACGCTGATCAAACTGTCCCGGAAGATATTCCTGCGAGAAGCATTTTTCCTTCTCATTCATAGGGAATGATTCTTCATATACGACATCGATCGGTGGCTCTGAGAAGATTGTAACCTTCGCTTTGTTGTAGGTATCCTCCGATACACCTTCCATGTCATACCGTGTCAGGACGCGGACATTGTCAGCTTTGATTCCAAGGTAATCCTTGAACTGCTTCTTTAAGTCCTTTGCCTTAACCGCATAAGCATCTTTCTTTTCTACATAGATTCGTCTAACCTTGCTCATGACTTTCCTCCTGAATTTTGTAATTTACTTTCTGCATCTTACTGGTGCATACGTCTTACAATTTTGTATATTACCACATTTTGGAACACGAGTGGAGAATTTTGTACAAAAAATACAATTCCATCCGTCGGTGCCAAAACTTCAGCCTTAATATTACCATCCATCGGGTTAATGATTTCCGCAAGCACCTGCCCGCGTTTTACCTCCTGATTTACCCCGACGATGCAGCGGAAAAATCCCGCCTCATCGGCACGTACCGACACGAGATCTTTCTCTTTTAATGTCGTTGAGATATATCCTCCATGGCTCTCATAGCGGATGATTCCCATTCGCGTCAGGAACCGGAGCACTGCACTGACTGCCATCTTCGCACTCTCGCCATCCAACGTATCGGTGGTCGCAGAATAAACCGAAAAGGCCTGCGTTCCCGTCTTTTGCCAGTTATAATTGAGCGTTGCCGTATCAAACGAACGCGTATCCCCGGTAAGTACATATGGCATACCAAACAGATTGGCAAGGCTTGTACTCTCTGTTCCTGTCTCCATCATCCGCACATGTGGGATTGAGATTCCCTGCAGATAAAAGCTTGCAAACTGGATACCGTATGTATAGTCCTTGACACGGTCCATCAGCGTCGCCGCAATCCGGCTTGTCGCAGTACCCTCGATATTTCCCGGAAATGAACGGTTGATATCCGAATCATCCGAGATCCATTTTTTCTTTTCTGCGTTCATTGAACTGTAATTGAGTGTCGGGATCAGCAGGATTTCCTTTCCGGCTACCACATCCCCCTGTGCTTCAATCTCTGCCAGTCTCTGTGCCAGAAGTGAGCACATATATAACTGCTGGTATTCATTTCCACGCATAGATCCAACAATACACGCTGCCTTATCTCCGCGTCCATATGAATATCCATGAATGTTAAACTCTCCACGAAACGCTGTGTTCATGGAAAAGATAATTTCTTTATTCATAGGCGTTTCCTCCCACGATTCTTGCAAGCAGGGAACCTTCCTCAATGACCGGATAATCACGTAATGAACAGATCATGCCATCTCCTGTGGCATACACGACCTCTTCCACGGCTCCAGTGATCACGTTGACAACCGTTCCAAGCTCGTCCCCCTTTTTTACCTGTGCAAATAACTGTACTCCCGGAATAAAGATACCACTGCTCTCTGCATTGATATACCGGATATCCTTATCGTTTGTGATCGGAACCTTCTTTGGAGTCACCGTGTTTCCCTTCCAGATTCCCATCTCCTTCATCAGTGCAAACAAACCGTCCACGATTGCATTGCAATACTGCTGATTGATCCGATAGGCTACGCCGGACTCGATCACAACCGAGCGCACGCCAACTTCATTTAAGGAATACGCAAGACTGCCATTTAATACAGAATTACTTGGATGAATCCAGATCATGTCAACATTCAGACATTTAGCGATTGGCATCAGTTCATCCACCCGGTCATCATTCATACGCACCTGCGGTACCTCATGTACATACAGGTTACTTGCATGCAGATCAATACACACATCCGCACCCTTGATATCATCGAAAATGCAGGACGCCGTATATTCCCCCAATGCGCCTAGCTTTGATCCTGGAAATATGGAATTCATGTCAATACCGGAACCCGGAATCTCTCTTGTTTTCGAATCCAGTCCCATCGGATTTAATGCCGGATACACATCCACAATTCCGATCAGATTTTCATACTCCAGCTTGATCCGGCGAATTACCTCATAGCAGATATACTGTCCCTGCAGCTCATCCCCGTACAATCCGGATACGATACAGATTCTCTTTTCTTCTCCCGTAGGAAAATCCGGTGCCAGATGATTTTTCTTCACCTTCAGTTCTTCTTCCACCATCAGATCTACGGATACAACTGTCTCTATCATTTATAACGACTCCATTAACTTGATTCAAACAATACAAATGGTCATATATACGTAGCGGGTATATACGACCATTTCATACTTGTTTTTATTTATATTTAACCTTCGAGTACGGTCTTTAACACGTTCTTGATCGTCTCTACATCAAATGGCTTTGCAATAAACTCTGCGGCACCACTCTGTACTGCCTCTAACATATTGTGCTGCTGACCGGCTGCAGATACCATAACAACCTTTGCGTCTGGGAAATCAGCCTTGATTTTCTTCAGGCTGTCGACACCAGACATCACTGGCATTGTAATATCCATCGTGACAAGATCTGGTTTGTACTGTGCGTACATATCATACCCTTCCTGTCCATTTTTCGCCTCACCAACAACTACATATCCGTTTGCTTCCAAAAGTCCTCTTAAGATTTTACGGGATGTTCTGGAATCATCTACAATCAATATATTTGCCATGATCAATCATTCTCCTTATTTATCTTATTCTTTCCTGTATTAGCTGATATTCCACTTTGTCTCCATACAGATTACAATATCTGCACGCTCGCCATGCACATAACATGGAAGCAGGAACATCATACCCTCTGAACTGATGGTTGTGATATCGGTATACATCTCTGGAGGAAGCATATCAATATGCACACCTTCAAGAGATTCCTTCGAAGCAAACAATCCGTTACATACATTGATAAACTCGCAAACTGCATCGAGACTGTCCTCATCGATCACTTCGAACTCTTCCTTCGCAAACTCGGTTGCAATTGGCTTTATTCCAACATTACAGATACCAATAAACAAATTGTAATCGCCGGTAAAGCACTGGCTGGCAATGTATTTACTTGTATATGTATGGATTCGTTCAATCCGCTCAAAACGAATCTTGTTATCAACAAAACGAACCATATTTCTGGCGAGCAATGCAAGATAATCCTTCACGGCTGCCGGAACCTGGTTATCCTTTAAAAAGATCTGAATGATCTTGTCAATATCCGAACTCTTCAACGCATCGATTTCAAGTGCTGTATATCGCTCTGACTTTTTATAATGATTCAGATACTTCTGAATATCCTCCAAAGTAAGCAGCTTGCGCTCTACAAGTGCCTGTACGAATAAAAGATAGGAATCACCCTGTTTTTTCAGAAGCTTCCCAACCTGCTCGTCTGTCAGATAACCCTTCTCCACAGCAATATCTCCGAATCTGGCATCCTTCATCGCCTGCAGCTGATTGACTTCATCCGCCTGTTCCTTCGTCATAAGTCCTTCGCTGACTGCAAGCAATCCCATCTTCACACGTGCTGTACGACTCGCCTCTACGATTTCCATATATTGCTCATGTGTCAACACACCAACATCTTCGAGATATTTTCCAAAATAAACTCCAAACATAACGCCCCTCCTTCATGTAACTCTTCTCTTCAGTCAAGAAGTCATAATTTATTGATTATTATACACAATCTCCAGCCAAAAAGCAACTGTCGGGCAAATGCAAAAAATGAGCTTTCATGATTGAATATTCTATTCTTTTCCTATATAATATATTTATTACATTTATGATACATACTTTACTTTGAGGTGAACGGGTTATGTCTATACAAAAGTCTTTGCGATTGTCGCTTGTTTTAATGGCGTGTCTGCCACTTATATTTCTGACAATCTTTACATACAATTTATCTTATAAAAAATACATGGATCTTGCAACACAGTCCACAGTGGAACTTGCGAAGAACTACGGCATGGGCTTCCAGTCCCAGCTTAACTCACAGATCGCCGAAGTAGAGGGACTTGCAAATGGTACAAACATCCAGAATCTTGTACTGGAGAATTACAATGGTGTTACGCTTGGAAATGATTCTCCTTATTATACGAATGTCACAGATCTGTTTGCAACTGCTTCTGATTATGCCGGCAACAACGTGAATTACTATCTCTATGATGTAAACGGATACTACATTACTAGTTCTGACAACACCAATACGGATGACTGGCAGGAACATATGGCAATTCCGGTCGAGGATATCACAGAAACAAAAATCTTACAGTGTTCACCACTCGATGAAATCGAGAGCATTGATGTTGTATCCCCGATCATTATTAAAAGCCAGATCGTTGGTCTGATCCGTGCCAATATCACCTCCCGGTATTTCGGCTCCTTTATCCCGGAAGATGGCTCTGCATTCATCATGACAAATGATGGCGGCTACCTCTTTACTTCGACCGGGCTAACCGGACAACGGGAACTGGAAACACAGGCGTTTAATTGTCTGAACGGCGCGGACAACGCGAAGGACTATGGACATCTGAAAGCTTCCTCCTTCAAAAATATCTATGGATTTTGCAAGCTTTCCGACTCCAACTGGCTGTATCTGATCAAACAGCAGGGAACTCAATACCAGCAGATATTGGCAACCCTCCCGATTACCATGAGTATCACACTCATCATCATTTTAATGATTGCTATCTGGGTGAGCCGGATCTTATCCGCGAAATACACAGAACCAATCTTTACCCTGCGCGACAACATGACGGACGCCTCCTCTGGTAATCTGGATGTCAAATGTGATGTTGCCTCTGATGATGAATTCGGAGATCTCTCCCGCATGTTCAACAGCATGATGGATATCATCTCCAACAACTACAAGGAATTATCTGCTTCCAAAGCTGCATTAGAGGTCAGCGAACAGGAACTGAAAAAGAACTATGCCCATATCGAGCAGCTTGCCTATCACGATGGCTTAACCGGACTTTATAACCGTGTTGCTTTCATGAAATACGCTTACAAGATCTTCCATGACGCAAGCGTCGGTGCCAGCAAGCATGCCATTTTCTTTATCGACTTAGATAACTTTAAAAATATCAACGATACACTCGGACACGACTATGGTGACCTTCTGTTAAAGGATGTCTCCGACCGGATGCTTTCCTGTATCGCTTCCGATGATATTCTGGCACGTAACGGCGGTGACGAGTTCCTGATCTTAAAAAATCGCTTCGATACCGTGGATGATCTGGAAAACTTTGCAAGCCAGCTTGTCAATGTCGTACATCATCCATTCATCTTAAACGATGAAACCGCTGTGGTTTCCATGAGTGTCGGTATCGCAGTCTTCCCAAACAACGGTCTGACGGTAAGCGAGTTGATCAAGAACGCAGACATCGCGATGTACAATGCGAAAAACTCTGGCAAAAACAGCTACCGCTTCTTCGACAGCTACATGGAGGACGATGTCAACCGGAAAAATGATCTTGCAGATATTCTATCTCATGTTATTGATAAGAACGAAATTTACTTACAGTACCAGCCACAGGTCAATGTGGAAAGCGGTCAGGTTACCGGCTATGAAGCGCTGATGCGTATTGAGTCTGAGCTGGTTGGTTTTATCTCTCCTGCAGAATTTATTCCGATCGCAGAAGAAACCGGTATTATCAACATCCTTGGGGAATGGGCATTGATTGAAGCCTGCAACTTCAATCAGGTACTGATCAAGAGCGGATTCGGTCCACTCCGTGTATCTGTCAATGTATCAACCACCCAGTTAAAGGATGATCATCTGATCGATATCATTAAAAGCATTCCGGAAAAAACAGGTATGGATCTGAAACATCTCGAAATCGAGATCACAGAAAGTGTCCTGATGAATTCGTTTGAACACAACTTAAAGCTGATCAATCAGATGAAAGAGCTTGGTTGTTCCATCGCCTTAGACGATTTCGGAACTGGCTACTCTTCCTTCAACTACCTGACACAGATTCCAATCGATACGTTAAAGATTGACAAATCCTTTATCGATGGTATCTGCAGTAACGAAAAGGACCGCTGCATCGCAGACTCCATCATTGATCTGGCACACAAGATGGATATCTCTGTTGTGGCAGAAGGTGTGGAGGATAATGAACAGCTGCAGATTCTGCAGAACCAGTTCTGTGACACCCTGCAGGGCTATCTCTTCTCCAAGCCTTTAAATTCTACCGATTTTATTGAGCTTTTAAGCAAACATAAAACTTTACATGACTAAAAAGGCGTCCCCATCAAACAGATGGGGACATTTTTTATTTCTGTTTATGACTCCTCTTTCTTCCTATCAAACCCATTCCGATTCCAACTGCACTTGTACACAGAACAAGAATCGTCAGAAACAGATTTGCTTCATCTCCGGTCTTTACCGCCTGCTCCTTAGTCGGTATCACCTGTGTGCTTGTCCCGGCAACAGTCGTTTCCGATGTTTCCGATGTTTCGGTGGTTTCTGTCGTTTCTGTCGTTTCGGTTGTCTCCGTTGTTTCGGTGGTTTCTGTCGTTTCGGTCGTTGTGGTCGACGGCTCTTCGGGAAAACAGATTGTCTGTGCGAGATCCGAAAGATCTGTATGTGAAGCAACGATCTCGCCCGGATATGCCGTATCTTTTACCGTCTCATAGAACACCACTTCCTGTCCACACAGTGCATCCAGAAACAGAATCTCATACTTCACTTCGATATCCATATTTACCTTTTCCGCGACAAATGTCACAGGCTCATTCTTTGCCATATATGGTTTTTCCAAAACCGTACCATCCTTTTTCCATCGTGCTTCCCCTGAAATCGTATAGGTGTGTCCAATCTCCAGATTCTCAAATGAAACAATATCCTTACATGGCACAAGTGTCCCCTTTGCACGTATATCAACAATTGGATTTTCAAAGCCTGCCTTCGTTTTAATCTGCGGAAATAGCTCATTTATAATCGTTCCTAACTCAACATGCGCGCCATCCTCCTGTATAGATACTTCGATTTTCTCAGCATTTCGATACTTATTTTTATTTGCCTCACAGCGAACCTCTTCGATGTAATACGTTCCATACGGCAATGCGCCCTTCGTATCATCCACGTCTGCCTGTCCAAACCAGATACCCGCACCTGCCTCTTCCTGATTCGTATGATACGAATGTGGAATATAGGAAGCTGCCGTCGAGTAATACCCATTTTCATCTGTCCAGACGATGTGGGATTCTCCCTTTGTATCAGAAATAGAAAACGCAATATTTGCAAGCGGGGTTCCATTTTCATCCACTTTTGTAAAACTGAGATCCCCACGGAAATGAAGAATATTCACTGCATCTTTTACAACAACCTCCATTGGGGTTGTCTGATCTTTTTTGATCTGTACCCAGACTGGCGTATCATCTAACAACATATAGTCGTTTGCTTTTTCTTCCTGAATCATATACCAGCCGATCCGAAGCTGCATTTCTGTATCACCCACACAGTCTGTATCGTGCGCACATTCCTGCACAAAACCCGTACCTTTTTTATCCATCCGAAACAATCCCACACGCTTAGTGGTGTCCTTACTTCCGTTTGCGGAAACAGCATAGACCGCGTATTCAATCCCATCAAAGCTATACTCCGGGTGTTCTAAAAGAAAGGCTTCATAATTTTCCTCCACCTTCTTTGTCAGTCTGAGTTTTCCAAGATACTCCTCTTCCGGTCCAACCACACGCGTATCAAAATAATCTCCCTCTGATTTCAGCTCCAGAGGCTTCGCCACCGCATCTCTTGGCAAGCCAAGGGTTGTCCGTCTTCCTGCATAGATTTTCGTACTATAAATATTCGGATCTAACTTCCAGCCTCCATTTGTTGGCACATTCCATTCCCGGATATAATATGTACCCTCGGCAAACTGTACAATCGTACCCTGTTCATCCGGCTTTGTGCGTGCAGAACAAGAGACGTTATCCTCTGCCAGTGCACCATTTTCCCCCGGCTCAATATAACAATATCCCTTCACATTCCGGCTTCGTTTCGCATCCTCATAGCTAGCATACACTGCATAATTGGCTCCCGCCACATCATACAACTTCGGATTCGTCTTGTAGACGTCCTCATTATAGCTTTTACAAATCCGCAAGGTTCCAGTCTTCAGACGTTCTTTCGGACGATATACAATCATTCCGGAGCATTGTTTCCGCACGTCCACCGCGTTATCCAGATAATAGCATGCGCGAAGGGAATCCCAGCCAGAGCTATACAAATGTCCGATCAAAGCGGTTCCTCCACCGGAAATTGCGCAATGGACATAGCCGTCCAGTTTTCCATTTACAAAACAGATGACATCGCCTGCATTTGTCAGCTGGTCGTAAATTGCATCATATTCCGCCTCCGTCTTATCCTTTGGAAAACAGTTTGCATCAGCATAGACGCGCTCCCAATTCTCACTTACTTCCAATGTATCCGAGATCTGCGAGACGAGCGTACTTCCCTGTACCGATGCCTTGTCTCCATAAAAACCAGATAACGCCTGTGCTACATAAATCGCACACATATTATCGCTGTTTTTTCCGCTTCCCTTCGGAATCGTCATCGCGTATGCGACAAATGCATTGGATGTATCCGGTGCCTGATAATACGCACTCGGAGATACACTCTGTACAGTCTCTTCCGATTCTGTGAATGCAGATTCCTCTGCGTCCGCCTGTATATCCTGCGGAAGCGCATTTGTCCATGTCGCATCGCCAATCGTCGCGACAGATTCCCACGCTTCTGTATTTTCCGATGCAAACGGAAGCACATAACACTGCATGATCAAAAACGCAAGTATCCCATATGCGAGCACCTGTCTCCATGCTTTCTTTGCCTTTAATTGCTGCTTGATTTTTTTACATAACGAAATAAACATATTAATTCCTCCATACCTTACCATATGCAGAAATCTGATGGATTCCATCTTCTATGTCTACCGTCAATGAAAAAAGATGTAATTTTGTTGTTAAAAAAAGAGTATGGTAACTGTACCATACTCTTAAAAGTCCTGTCAATTCAATTTCCGAAGTTCACTTATTTTTCACAATCCCACTAGAACGTGATATCCTTCTTGCCTGTGATCAGGCGGGCGCCATTCACGATCATCGTCACACCTGCACCAACTCCGACAAGAATTGTCACAATTCCAATAACCAGATTGCTGATTCCGATTGCATTGATCTTATGATATAACTTCTCCATGCTTTAGACCTCCCATACTTGCAATAAAACTATTTTACTCCATACTGCTCATAATATGCATCAATCGCTGCCTTCAGGGTATCATCGATTACAACCTTTCCCTTATAAGGCTTGTTGTACAGATGCTCTACAACCTCTGCCATCGTTACGATCGCAGTTGTCTTTAATCCATAGTTTTCTTCGATCTCCATCAGTGCACTCTTCTCGCCCTGACCACGCTCCATACGGTCAACCGATACAACAAGACCAAGCACATCGACATCGCCCTGCGCCTTCACGATCGGAAGTGTCTCCTGAATCGAAGTACCTGCAGTTGTTACATCCTCGATGATCACAACCTTGTCACCATCGTTGATCGGACTTCCAAGCAGGATTCCCTTATCCCCGTGGTCCTTAATCTCCTTACGGTTTGAGCAGTAACGGATGTCTGCATCATACTTGTTGGCAATCGCCATTGTTGTAGCTACGGAAAGCGGGATTCCCTTATATGCCGGTCCAAACAGCACATCAAAATCAAAGCCGAACTTGTCCTTGATTGCCTCCGCATAATACTCACCCAGACGTGCTAACTGGGAACCTGTTCTGTAAAAACCTGTATTTACAAAAAATGGTGTCTTTCTTCCGCTCTTTGTCACGAAATCACCAAACTTCAATACGTTACAATCGATCATAAATTCAATAAATTGCTCTTTATACTGTTCCATGTTGTATAAATCCTCCTGTTTTTCGGGCTGTCGGCAGCAACAAACGACATTCACGCATGTAGATTCATTGTCTGCCATAGTTTTCTCTATACGCCACATAATCGTATATATTTTAGCATAGTTACCTGTTTGTTTCAATCAGTTTTGCGCAATCATAAACGGGGAATTTTCACTTCTATCGCAGATGTACTAACGATTCCGTTCATTCTTCTCGCGCGACTGCAGTACAAGCTCATACACCTTTGGATGGCGTTCTTTCAGATGTGCATCAAGCACATGTCTGCGCTCCCTGAAACGTTCTGCAAGCTCCGGATGATTCTTTGCGATCCGGTCATGCACCTGTTTTCTATGTTCCTCAATCTGCATCGCAAGGGTATGTTCATCCTTACCGGATATATTGACAATCTCCTTCAGGTGTTCCTCCAAGTGTTCCAGCCACTCATCTTCGTCAAGCTCCTCCATATGCGCCCATCGTCCATGCAGCAGATTCTCGATATCCCCACTTCCTTTTAGCTGTGCAATCTGCTTTTCAATCTGACGCTCGATCTGTTTTTCCGCATCGGAGCCGAACGCCCACACAAACTCCTGCACACGGTTATCTGCACGTTTCCGGGACGCACTGCGATCCTCATTATCCACACCGTCTTCCAGTGGATACGGGCGGTTGATTCCCATATCCTTCAATGCGATATGGATGGTTCTGCGCACGCACCCCTCCTCAATCAGATATCCGAGTCCAAGCTTCCTTAACTGTTCGTTCACATCCGAAATATGTTCCGTCATATAGAACCGGATGCCCTTTTCTTTCAATGACTGATGCAGACGCTTCAGGCAGTCTGCCGCAGTAATATCCAGACTTCCGATTCCGCCCGCATCAAGGATCACAGCTTTCGTATCCGGTTTTATATGATCCTCAATATCATTTTTCAGCACCTGCACATTTGCAAAGAACAGATTGCTGCTAAACCGGTAAACAAGCACACCGGACAGTGCGTGGATCTGGCTGCTCTCCTTTAGATCACGAAAATGCTTATGCCCCGGCTGAATCCCAAGAAAGCAGGTGGATGGCTTCGCTGTCCGGATGATCACCTCCGCAAAGGAAAGCAAAATACCAATCAAAACACCATTAATCGTGCCAAGCAGGAGCACACCTAAAAATGCGCCGACAAAGATCATACATTCGGTCCGGCTGACCTTCCAGAGCCGTGCCATCAGATCAAACTCTGTTGCCCCAAGCAATGCCGATATCACAATCGCAGTAAGCACCGGAACCGGCAGATACTGAATAAATCCCGTTCCACACAGCAAAAGTACGATCATGGAAAGTCCTGCCACAAGCGAGGTAAGCTGTGTCTTTCCCTGATACTGCTCACCCATCGCTGTACGGGATACGGAGCCATTGATCGGACAGCACCCGGTAAAGGCTGCAAGAAAATTTCCGACGGAGAATGCAAAGATCTCCTGATTATCATCAATTCGGTAGCCATTTTTCTGTGCAAAATTATTCTCCGCCAGCAACGTCTCCGCCATAATTACAACTGCCACCGACAGGCTGACTGTCACAGCCTCCCGGATTGAGACAGCTGAAAAATCCGGTATCTGCCACTGCGGAAGTCCCGTCTCCACCTTCGAGAGTGTCTGGATTCCAAGCTCCCGCACATTTCCAACCCGCGTATAGCAGGCACCTGCCACCATCAATACAACTGCCATCGGGAATTTCGGAACCAGTTTTTTCGCCACAAGCAGGATTACAAGCGATGCCACGCCTAAGAGGATGGATGGCATATTCACATGCTTTGCTGTCTGTCCGATATGCTTTGCCAGCTCAAAAAACTCTCCGGTTCCTGCCGTACCGCCAAGAATCTTCGGCACCTGCATAAGAATGATTGTCGAGCAGATACCTGTAATAAATCCTCCCATCACCGGGGCTGATATGTAATTGACGAGCTTTCCCGCCTTCATAAAAGAAAATGCAAGCAGCCACATCGCAACAAAGAATGTGAGCACCGGTACAACCGCCATGGCTTCTTCACTTCCTGCCTCAACATGCAGAGTTAAAAGTGCGGAACCAATCAGTGCTGCCGGAGCCGCATCCACGCCGAATATGAATTGCGGTGACGTTGAAAGAAGCGCGAACACAAGAATCGGAAACACCGACCCATACAGACCATACACAGCGGGAAGTCCCGCAATCAGGGCATATCCCATCGAAATCGGAATAGAAACAGCCATGATGATGAGTCCCGCCAAGATATCTTTTCCTATATTCTTTTTATCATAGTGCCGTAATGTATGCGCCAATGATAGCTTCATATGATTCATCTCCTGTCATGATTAACAATCTTCCTTTTCATGTCACCGGTCTTACTCCATACAGTTTTCAATCTGGCGCACCGGCAGGCAATGACACAACTGCCACAAGCTACATTCTAACATAAAAGAAAAAAAGTGGATATATTTTCCACTTTTTCATATGATTTCTTATACTTATTTCGTAAATTGTCTATGATTTAGTCTTGGCATATCTTAAAAATGAATCCCCGGATTCTCCATCTTTCCGAATTCCAGCAGAGATAATTTTGAAAGATGAAATATCTTCGCAAGGATCGATTTCGGAAACATCTGCAATTCGATATTGTACTTCGTTGCCGCATCGTTATAAAACTGTCTTGCCTTACTCACGCGGTCTTCGGTCTCGGAAAGTTCTGTCTGCAGCTGTAGAAAGTTTGTGTTCGCCTTTAATTCCGGGTATTGTTCTGCCACTGCAAACACTTTCCGCGATGCCCGGTTTAACGCTTCGTTTGCCTCAAAGCGCTCATTTCTTGTATCCGCAAGTGTCATCCGGTTCCGGAGTTCGACCACCGTCATAAGTGTTTCTTTCTCATGCTTTGCATACCCTTTCACAATCTCTACAAGATTCGGAATCAGATCTGCCCGTCTGGCAAGCTGGATATCAATCTGCGACGCCTGATTCTCCGCCCGCGTTTTCAGTACCATGAATTTATTACACGTACAGATTGTTACAATCACAAGAACCAATATCAAAGCCATAATTACAACTTTTACAATCACTGCTCCATCCATTTTATTTTCTTCCTTTCTTTCCTCTATTTTTACTGTTTCATCCGCGCCATGATCTCTTTTTGTATCTGCGTATTTTCCTCCAGCAAAACCGCATAGATCAGATAATCATCCCACAGTGCAAGCGCATCCTTCTCCGCCTCATTCAGATACGAATAATCGTGAATAAAATTCTTCATGCCCCAGATATATTCCGCATATTCATTTCCACGCGCTGTCCGCACATAATCTGCACGCTCTAACATCTGGCTGCTCCGCATTTTCAGATATAAAAACGGTACCAGTAACAGCAAAAAGAAAAGCGCAAACACCATAAAACATAATGCCATCGTTGAAAGCAGCTGTGGTGTACGAAGGATCAGCTCGACCTCATTTGCCTTTCCACTTATCGTATTCATGCAGGCAAGCATCCAGTTCAATTTCCTGCCAAACCAGAATACCTGGTCCGACAACGGGAATGCGATATTCCCATATGCTTCCTGCATCGCCGGCTCCATTGTGCCGGATGCAATCAGGAATATACAGGCAATCAAAAGTATCACCCACAAAAAAGCAATCTTCTTCGCATGGCGGTCAATCGCAGATGGAAGGATTCCGCTTCGTTTCTTCAGAAAACCATCTGCTACTGCTTCTGCCATCATCTGTTCTTTCCATTCCTGCAGATGCTTCTTCGACGTTCCTTCCAGAAGCTTGTCAATCAGAAAGTAGTCACTCTCCCGCAATTTCTCATTCTCCCCCGGCTTTGGATTTCCCTGTATGTACCCATCTTCCGTTTCCCGGATCAATCCGAGATGCTCATACCAGAGGATATATGCACTGAGATCCTTTTCTTCCTCAATCTGCAAATCTTCCAGTAAACTGATTTCTCCCGGTGTCAGTCCGGTAAGTTTATCCCGGTAATAATCAAGATCCTGCATCGTCACAAAGGTACAATTCGAAAGCAATTCTTTCTTTGCACCAAGCAGTTTTGCCCTACGAATATAAAAAGGAATACAGCCAAACACCAGTGCAATCAGAAATATGATTACTAAAAATCCCAGTGCATTCGAAAGCATCATCTGTGTCTTGGACACAGCGAAAATTTCCCATCCATAACGAAACAGGAGCACCCCCATGATGATTGGAAAAATCAACCATGTACGATGCTCCTGCTTTACTATATCATTCAGATGTCCTGTTCGAAACCGCTTCTGACTCATCGAATTCTCCAATTCCGGTTATCAATAAAACCATACATCGTTCTACATAAACTATGTGATCTTATCTATAAAGTATCAGCTATTCCGTTTCGAATCTATCTGTACTGTGTAATTCTCATGTTAAGTTTTCGTTAAACACTACCGGTTATGCCGCACACAGGCGACAATACACCATATAATAATTCCAAATAAAACTGCCAGGAATATAAACGTTGCTGCAAGCATGCCATCCATCTTCTGCATGTAGGAGGTTATCGTGCTATAGAGCGTAAATACACCAAAACAAAATTCCATCCCCACCATCATCCAGACAACGTCTCTATACACACGCACCGCATGTTCCGGTTTTACTTTCACTGGCATGCTCCACAGATCGGGTGGCATAAAATGTAAAACCAGACTGCTGATGCCACAGCTAATCAGCATAATAATTGGTAAAAACAGAAAGGAATACGGAGATCCATATCCATCTGCATTTCCAGCCGCGTCAAAGTGTGTTGCCACTTCCTTCGGCAGCTTTGCAGACCATATAATTCCAATCACAATCGATGCCCACATCAAAACATAGGCGAGTATCTCAACAATCTTCTGCTTGAGTGTAATGTGGTTTTTCATCTCAATTCCTCCTTACCTTGGGGACGTTGTTTGGGGCATATTGGGGACGTTGTTTTTGTTCCGAAGAGTGTCCCCTGTCTCATATCATTTGATATCCAGTTCCGGTGGAACATCAATCTCCTCGGAGACATATTTTCCATCTTTCTTCCGTTGTCTCACGCACTCGGATAGGAGATATTCGATCTGTCCGTTGACGGATCGAAAGTCATCTTCTGCCCATGCGGCAATATCGGCATACAGTTTTTCCGATAAGCGGAGCGGAATCTGTTTTTTCGCTGCCATCTAGTATAAGCTTCCTGAGTTCACGATTGGCTGCGCATCATGGTTGCCGCACAAAACTACCAAAAGATTTGAAACCATAGCTGCCTTTCGCTCCTCGTCCAAGTCAACGACCTGTTTTTTGTTTAATTCTTCTAACGCCATTTCTACCATTCCAACCGCTCCGTCTACGATCATCTTTCTGGCATCTATAATAGCAGATGCCTGCTGCCGCTGCAACATTACAGATGCAATTTCCGGTGCATATGCAAGATATGTAATTCTTGCTTCCACGATCTCAAGGCCTGCCTCATTGACCTTGCTCTGGATCTCATCACGGATTCTTCCGGCTACAACCTCTGCGGAACCACGCAGACTGCCTTCATCGGCTACACCGTCACCGGTTGTATCAACATTCGGTGCCACATCATACGGATAGACACGCACGATATTACGAAGTGCACTGTCACACTGCAGGGATAAATATTCCTTATAGTTATCGACATTGAAAACTGCCTTTGCTGTATCCATTACACGCCAGATAACTGCAATTCCGATCTCAACCGGGTTACCGAGACAGTCGTTGATCTTCTGTCTGCCATTGCTCAGTGTCATCGCCTTTAATGAAATCTTCTTTCCTGATGTAGAACCATCGACCGATACAGATGTACCATCCGCAGAGATGGAAAATGCACTCTTCGCTGCTGTCTGCTGGATATCCCCACTCTGTGCCAGCTTTGTAGCAGCTGCCGGATTGATGGCTGTACAAAATGGATTCACGAAGTAAAAACCAGCTTCCCGGATTGTACCAACATACTTCCCGAACAACGTCAAAACCAATGCTTCCTGTGGCTTCAACACCCGAAGTCCAATCAGTGGAAACCATCCAAGTGATAACACAACGATGGAAACAACCATGAGTACCAGATAGCCTGTTTCTGCGGAATCCTCATACTTTACAGCTCCAAATACAGTACCTGTAATTGCAATCAGATAAACGAATAAAACAGTCAGCAATACTGCCATACCTTTTCGCTTCGTAGTATAAATTTTCTCTTCCATAACCAATTCCTCCCTTTGAATCGATGCATATCTTATTTTGATATCAAAATCATATCACTTTGATTTTTCCTTGTCAAGAAAAAACCGGCACATCTCTGCACCGGTCTTGGGGACGTTGTTTTTGTCCTGAAAAGTGTCCCCTGTCTCATATAGATTTTCTTTCTTACATCGGGCATCGGCTCCGCTGTGGCATATCCTCGCCCTTCACATAGCGGGCATTGAATTCCATATTAATCTCGCGCAGCTCCTTCTTCCCGTCGATGTAGTCCTGATACATCTCCGCTAAGCCGCTCATACAGCCATCACAGGTTGCCTCAATATTTCCGAGCGATTCTGCTACAATCTGCTCACGTTCTTCTCTTGTTGTATCCTTGATCAAATAGCCTGACATCTCGTATCCTTCCTTTCGTATTCCTCAATATTATACTCCATATTCCACTTCAAGAAGCATAAGTCCATGTGGCGGCGCTGTCGGACCTGCCATCTGCCTGTCCCGTGACGCAAGTACCGTCTCCATATCTTCCGCGTGCATCCGTCCATAGCCAACCTCAAGCAGTGTTCCGGTCAGTATCCGGACCATATTCTGTAAGAAGCCATTTCCATGAAATGTCATCCGCAGATATCCTTCTTCCTCTGCGATTGTAATATCATAGATTGTCCGCACTGTGGATTTCTTCATCTTATTATTCCCACAGAAGCTCTTGAAATCATGCGTGCCAATCAGGTATTCTGCTGCCTTTTGCATCGCTTCTATATCCGGCATCCGGTCAGGTGTCCCATTCGTAACCCATTCCGGCAACACCCATGTATACAGCCGTTCAAATACCGGCTTTTCGTCCCCGATATAACAGGTATACTGATACACCTTTCCTTTGGCATTAAGTCTTGCATGGAACCGCTCGGATACACCCGAAACCTCCCGGATACAGATATCATCCGGCAGATAATGATTCGCATAGGCTTTGATTTCTTCCGGCGTAAGCGTGGTATCTAAGAAGCCGTTTGCAACCATGCCCATCGCATGCACACCTGCATCGGTTCTTCCTGCACCATGAATCTTCACGTCCTGTTCCGTCATCCTCGCGAAGACCGCTTCCAACTTTCCCTCAATCGTATCCACTTCTTTTTTACTTTCCCAGCCATGATAGCGCGTGCCATCGTAGCTGATCGTCAATCTATAATTCATTCTTATATTTTAATATTCCTTCCACTACGTCTTTTCCCGTAACAAATGTAATCTCATCATCGGAGATTTTCAATATATTTTGCATCCACAATATATTTCCCGCTGACTAATTCAAATTCGCCATCAAACATGGTGATTGTCTGTACAAAATGCTTCACATCCTCAATGGAGCTTAGCATAATTTCGATTTCACGCATACTTATCCCTCTTGTAACATATCTCTGATTTCCTGATTCTGTGGCATGACCTTTAAAGCACCCTTACGTGTTGTGATAATCGAAGCAGCTGCATTTGCAAACCGGAGCATCTCATACATATCACTTTCAGACAATCCATTGATTCCCTTGTCAAGTACTGTATTTAAGATACATGCCATAAATGTATCGCCAGCACCGGTTGTTTCAATCGTATTTTTCTGTAAAAACGGTTCCGCATATACACTTTTTCCTTTGTAATATGCCTTGCTTCCATCTTTTCCCATCGTTGCACAAATCAGTGCCGGACAATATTGCTCCATGATTTTCCCAATTCCCTGATCGATATCTGCAGTACCTGTTAAGAAAGATATCTCATCATCCGAAATCTTCAGAATGTCACATTGACTGATTCCATACCACATTTTATCAGCTGCGTCTCCAAGTTTTTTCCATAATGGCGGTCTTAAATTCGGATCAAAGGAAATGACAGCTCCCTGCTCTTTTGCTTTTTTCACTGCATGTTTCGTTACCTGCTCCATCCGTAAATCCGTCATTGACAACGTTCCAAAATGAAAAATCTTTGTATCAGCAAAAATCTCCTGCTGGATTTCTTCCTCCCTAAGCATCATATCTGCTCCAGGATTACGGTAAAAAGAAAAGTCGCGATCACCATCCACACCAGTATGTACAAATGCAAGCGTCGTATGCACAGTATCATCTGTCACCAGATTATCTATATTGATTCCCTGGTCTTTCACCGCCTGCGTCAACATTGTACCAAACATGTCTGCTCCTACTTTCCCAATAAATGCAGTCTTTTTTCCAAGATTCTGCAACATGGAAAGTACATTGCACGGAGCACCGCCCGGATTTGCTTCAAGCAGAGGATTTCCCTGCGCACTCATTCCATTTTCTGTAAAATCTACCAACAATTCTCCAAGTGCTGTTACATCAAACTTTTTCATATCGGTTCCTCCTTGCATACTCTACGCCACAACAATATCATATTTTTCAAGATTTACAATGGCTTTTCCATCGCACACAAAACTGATCTGGTCCGCTTCGAGCGATGTATAAAATGTTGTACTGAATACCTGTTGTCCATCATTCAGAAAAACTTCCATTGAATACTTATCTAAGATTATACGAAGCTTCCATTTTTTACAAGGTGATTTTACTTTTACTCTCCGGATTGCATTCACATCACGTACCATACCGGAATATGTCCGGTCAATTTCTATCCTGTTTTTATGCTGTAGTATAGAAAAGTCTGTGTGGAACTGTTCATTTTGTGCGACTGAGATTGTAAACTCCCTGAAATCGCCACCGGCAATCTCCACGGTCATATCAAGTACACGTCCTTTAATACCATCGAATCTGCATGTTCCCTGTACTTCCTGCTTCTCATACCTGACACCATTTCTATGATAGTTTTCGATTTCACGCACCGGGCTTTGCAGAATCTTTCCATCTTTTACCTTGAGTTCCCTCGGTAATATCATCATGCCGGACCATTTCTGACCTTCGGGACGGATATTCGAATCCCATGACTGCATCCATGCAATCATAATTCTTCTTCCATCGTCCGCAAGCATCGTCTGCGGTGCGTAAAAATCCAATCCGTCATCAAGCGAGTAAACTGCGTCATAATGGAATATATGCTGGTTTTTATCATAGCTTCCCATATAATAAACCGAATTGTTTCCATTATGAAATTCTTCATCCGCACTTAGATTCTGCGGAGATGTAATTAATACATATGCACCATCCAGGCAGAAGAAATCCGGACACTCCCACATCGTTCCAAGCATACCGGTATCGTCTTTTGCAAGCACTGACACATACTCCCAGCTAATTGCGTCCTCTGAATGGAACAAAACAACATGCGGTTTTCCATCATCCGTCTTATTTCCAACAACCATATAATAGCCATCTTCCTCTTTCCAGATCTTCGGATCCCGGAAATGTTCCCGGCTGAAATGTTCCGGCATCATATCTCCTGTTACAACCGGATTTTGCGCAAGCTTAGTATATGTTTTTCCGTTTCCAATCGCAAGGCATTGGTTCTGATATACGTTTTTTACTCCATTTTCTTCCTGCTCTGTCACACCGGTATATACAAGCAGATGTCCTTTTTCTGTCTCAATGGCAGATCCTGAGAAACACCCTGCATCATCGTAACTTTGGTCTGGTGCAAGTGCGATGGGAAGTTCAGTCCATTTTACAAAATCTGTTGTCTCCGAATGTCCCCAATGCATCGGTCCCCACGCCTCATTATATGGATGAAACTGATAGAACAAATGAATTTTTCCATGATAAGAAGAAAAACCATTTGGGTCATTCATCCACCCACACGGCGGTGTTACATGAAACGCTGGGAATTGTTCTTTTTTGACTCTATGAACATTTACAAACTCTTCCGCTTTCATTAATTTATTCATTCAAAGTCCTCCTATAATTCAACCGATTGTAACATCATAGAAATTCATTTGCGGTGATCCAATGAATCCAGCAACAAACTTATTGACCGGATGATCATATAATTCCATCGGTTTTCCAACCTGCTGTACCACACCGGCTTTCATAATAACAATCCGGTCTGCCATAGTCAAGGCTTCCACCTGGTCATGTGTGACATAAATCGTTGTACTTCCTAGTTTTCTGTGAAGCTTACTGATCTCATTTCTCATGCTGACTCTTAATTTCGCGTCCAGGTTTGATTATTCCGGCTTAAGAAAGGGAATATTTATGGCAAATGACACACATGCCAATATACTCTTAAACCTTATTATGCGAAAATACAGATTTCTTCCTGATGAATACCGCATTGTCGGTTTTGACGATTCGCCAATTGCATCTGAGGCAATTATCCCTATCTCAACCATCAGGCAGCAGATTGATAAGAGAAACATCACATTAAAAAACCATGGTAGAAAGCACCGCTTTACCATGGTTTTTTGCAAATTTATTTGTTATTTCTAATTTTCGTTTCTTCCAGACAAACATACAAGTACACCTGCCATCACTCCGGTTGCAAGTAGAACTATCATCCACACAACTGGAGATGCTGCATCGCCAGTCTTTGGGCTTTTCAGAGTTGTCTGGTCAACAGGCTTGCTTTGGTCTGGTGTTTTGACAGCTGTTTCCGGTGGTGTCACATCCGCCTGCTTCGCTGCTGCTTTTACTGCAAATTTTGTACTGCATTCACCATCCACATAGATAAATGTCAGTGTATGGGATCCCTCGGACAACGTCTGCAGATACTCCGGTTTCAGTGTAACGATCGTTGACCCGGAAACGGCTGTATAATTCTTCGCATCAACCGGTGTGCCATCGACTTTAACGCCTGTAAACTTTGAAAAATCTCCATTTGCACGCACCGTCAGCGTTCCATCTGTATTCTGTGTCCAGGAACCATTTGCGCCTTCAATGACTTCATATTGTGCAGAAGTTTCCACTGGCGTCATCGTCAACCCTATAATCATCCATAACGTATGCATCTCGTCCGGATTTTCCAGCTCCGGGTCCCCTTCACGTAAATGATAGGTGTATTCTGTGCCATTTATCTTTAATTTCGTATCTGACGTGAAGCAATATCCTTCCGCCGCCTTGAAATATGCACCATATTCATACTTCTTTCCGGCTTCAAATTCTGTGATATGCTCAGTAAAGCTTTTATCCCAGAATTCCGCGGAATTCACGCCTGCATCTCCACAAAGCCACCATTCACACTGATAAATATATGGTGCTCCATCCGGTACTTTCCCTGTAAATACCGGCTTATCTCCGGCTTTAAAACTAACCGTTGCACCATTAAGCTCAATCAGATCAATCTTCTTTAGCTGTACCGGTTTTGATGGCTCAATGAAATTAATAGCAACAACAAACATCGTTGATCCACTGACCGTTACATTTTTTGCATTGACAGAACTGCCATTTACCATCATAGTACAATCCGATGCAAATTTATAACCATCCTTTGCTTTCAGAGATATACTATACATGTAGGATTTGCCTTCCTCAAAGCTTGTAATCTTTTTATCTGCTGCAAGTGCATCGTTTTTTGACTCATCGGAATACCAGAATGCTGTCGGTTCTAACCCTTGTTCTGTCTGTTCCATGCATTCCCAATACTCATATTCGATGTCATACATATCACGAAACGGATCCTCCTTGGTGGCAGATGCTTTTGGAACATCTCCCGGCTGATAGTGGAACCAGACATTCTCGATATCAACATTCGGAATCTCTGTTTCTTCATCATAAAGTGTCAAGTTATACTCCAGTTCATACACCTGATATTCATGCACATCTAAATTATTTGTAATCTGACCATATTTTTCTTCCAAATTTACAATATCTCCAGCCAAAATCTTCTTGAGATCCTCTATATCCGTTATAGTATCACCACGCGCATCGGTTACAATATTTGCACTTTCAAAATGATCATGTATCAATTTTGTTGAGGTGACTGTTTCTTTCGAACTATATGCCTGATTATATTGATTTCTGATCTCATTTTTTAAGCTTGTGATCATCGCCTGTACCGTTTCCGAGCTCACACTTCCTTCTATAAATCCGCTTTCTTTTTGCACCTGCGTTTCACTTGTTAAACTATTGCTGCCATCATGCATAATTTCAGTCACATTCGCTGTGATTTTTACATTTGTATGATACGTATTTGTGTAGGTATTATTTACCTTAGGAGCAGACGGATCTGTACCTCCGGAACTGCCATCTTCCTCCGCATATACTCTGCATGGCAGGATTGCCACAAACATTGCCATCACCACTAGTGCAGTCAACCATCTGATTTTTGTTTTTTTCCTTTTCATTGAAAACCCTCCTCGCTATTTAATGTGATACGATTATAACAACTTTCCAGATATTTATGCTTAATATTTCCACACAGTCAATGTCTATCCGGAAACATCTGTATTGTAATTACCGGCCTTTGTTGTATAGTATATATAATCATTTATTATAGAGGAGGAGAAAATTATGACCTTTCAAGAGAAACTCGCGGAATATATTGAACAATTGGACTGCACAGCAAAAATGCTCTCCGAACGCTCTGGTCTTTCGGCAGCTACCATCAGCAGATATCGTTCCGGTGACCGCGTTCCTGAAGCAGATTCTGATAACCTTGCAAATCTGGTAACTGGTATTGTTCGTATTGCCGGGGAAAAAGGCTTATCTGAATTCACAATCCAGACTGTCACAGACTCCTTTCTCCCCTATGTCAAAAGCAAAAACCCGGATATCGATAATCTTCAGAAAAACCTGAACACACTGCTGTCAATCCTGCCTGTGAATATTTCCGAGCTTGCCAAATATATAAACTACGACGCATCTTATATCTCGCGCATCCGGAATGGCCAGCGGCAGCCTGCAAACCCACAGCAATTTATCTCCGGAGTCTCCCATTTCGTCGCACGCCGATACCAGGATACATCCAAAAAAGCATTGATTGCCGACTTGATCGGATGCAGTCTGGAAGAGTTACAGGATCTGAATCATTACCAGACTCAGCTTTCGGATTGGCTGGCAAACGGCTCCAACCATTCCAAAGACCAGATGACGAGTTTTCTTCATAAGCTGGATGATTTCAATCTCGATGAATACATCTGCGCCATCCATTTCGATGAATTGAAAGTACCATCCGTTCCATTTCAGCTTCCTACCTCCAAAAGCTATTTTGGTCTGCAGGAAATGATGGACAGTGAGCTTGCATTCTTAAAGGCGACTGTGCTCTCCAAGTCCACAGAACCCGTCACGATGTATAGCGATATGCCAATGAGTGAGATGGCAAAAGATCCAGATTTCCCTAAAAAATGGATGTTCGGTATGGCGATGATGCTCAAAAAAGGACTTCATTTAAACCAGATCCATAACATTGACCGTTCCTTTGATGACATGATGCTTGGATTAGAAAGCTGGATTCCAATGTATATGTCCGGTCAGATATCCCCCTACTACCTGAAAAGCGTACAGGGAACTATTTTTTCCAGCCTTTTAAAGGTATCCGGCAGCGTGGCACTGACCGGAGAAGCGATCAATGGCTATCACTCCGAGGGGAAATATTATCTGACCAAAAACAAAAGTGAGGTTGCTTACTACAAGAAACGTGCCGAACGACTCTTATCCAAGGCAACACCACTCATGGAAATCTATCGCTCCGAGCACGCACAGGCATACAACTTCTTTCTGGATGAAGACACAAAAAAAGAAGGCGCAAGATATTATATTTTATCTGCCCTTTCGTTACATACGTTAAGCGAAGATCTACTTGACCGTATTTTATGTCACAATCAGATTCCGCAGGTGGAACAGGAACAAATCCGGCAATATGTTTCAAGGCAGAAGGAGCTTGCAGCTACGATTTTATCGCATAGTACCATCACAGAAGAAATCCCTGTGCTGACCAAACAGGAATTTGATCAGTCACCAATGGTGCTCCCACTCTCCGGTTTATTTTATGAGAAGGATGTGCTTTACCGTTGGGAAGATTACACAGAACACTGGAAACTGGCACTTGCTTACCAACAGCAAAATTTCAACTATCATATTGTTGAAAATACAGCTTTTGCCTTTCGCAACGTCCAGATCTACATTCATGAAGGAAAATGGGTACTTGTATCTAAAAATAAAACACCCGCGATTCATTTTCTCATCCGGCATCCGAAGATGCGGCATGCCTTTGAAAATATGGTAATTCCAATCAGGGACGATTCTTCTGTCCCGAAGAATGTCCCACTGTCACATTAATAAAGGGAGCGATACCGAAAGATATCGCTCCTTAACTTTCTACTTTCTTCCTGTTACCTTCCGCCGCATACTGCAGCGTGCTTCCTGATTCGCATAGGCAGCATTCTGTGCCTCCTGCAGCAAAACATTCCCCTGTCCTGCCCGCGTATAAACACAATCGTATGCACCGATATATGGACGCATGCACTCTGTAAACTGCTCTGCCTGTTCCTTCTTCGCTGAAAAACAATCCGGCACTGCAAAAAAACGGTCGTTTCCTCTTTGTCTTCCATGCTTGACTAAGATATATTTCTGATTCTCAACCGGTGCAAAAAACTCATTCACACACCGGGAAAAAAGCGCTCCATCTCTTCCGCTTCCGCCCTGCAGATATACGACATGTTTATACGCTTCCGGCGTCTCCGTCACAACCGTACTGTCCGGCATATCCAAAAGCTTCTGCTTCTCCAGTGCTTTCCGGATTCCCTTGCCAAATGTCTTCAACCGTTCGTACGGACTTCCAAGCATAAACATCTTTGGGAAGCAGTAAGAAAGCATCCCCAGTCCTGCCAGCGTAAATATTCCGGCTAGCGTTCCAAGCCACGCACTCCCGGTTTTCGCACCTGTCTGCGCCGCCATATACCATGCAGCACACAACAGGAATATCGAGAATATCATCTTTGCTACCGCATCATGAAACGCAGCCCTTGGCACCGCTTTATCCCGCACTTTTACCTCTGTCACGACCTCCATCTTCGGATAGATCGTAAGCGAACGATTCCAACGCTCCCGCAAGCGGCTCCGCTCCTTAGATAAGGCGAGCATCGTCGCATTCATATTCGCTACATTCGCCTTTGTAAATGGTTTCTGTATGATCGACAGACGTGCCAAACCATTTTCAATCACATTCTCCGTGTAGTGCAGACCTAGGAAATGTTCCATTCGTCTGGTAAGCATCCGGTAATCCTCGCTCGTCTCCGGTTTCGTCCCGAACGAACTCTCATACCATGGTTTTAAGCATACCAGATGCCAGATATTGCTTGTCTTATCCGGTTCTCTGTCCCATGTGCGGATGGCTCTGCCACGCATCTGGTTACTGAGCATAAACGAACCAACGGTACTTGCAAGAATCAGGGAATTAATGCACGGGGAATCCCAGCCTTCGCCAAGCAGTGATTTTGTACCGATCAACACCTGTATATATCCATCTGCAAACAACTGTGTCACCGCCGGTATCAGGAAATGTGAGTCTCCAACCGCAGATACCTTCACATACTCAGTCTCCGGCAGACTTCCAAGCTTCGAGAATGTCACCGTGCCTGAATCACCCACAGTTTTTAATAGTGCATCCTTCGCCTCTGCTGGTATCACAATAATGCTTCCACATAACACGCCAAGCCGCATGTCCGACCACATATCCTGCGCATCCCGCCGAAGATTCTCAAAGAGTGGCAGCACCCCGAGCAGATTCACATCTGCTTCCCGGTTACCGATTGATTTTTCATGTTCCTTCCGTATATAATCCGTAAGGATCAGCATATGCAGCCTTCCATGAAGTGATGCATATTCATGCTGTGTAATCTGGCGGATGCTTTCGATCTTCCCAAGGGAATTCGTCAGATGCTTCTCTATCTCCGGATCTAACTCCTCACAGTCCGGATGTGCCTGCATATACCGCATCACTTCCGCTTCTTCCTGTTTCGTCGGATAATTGAAATACACATAATCCTGATGCGGGCAGAGGCTTCCCTCCTTCACCAGCTCCGGCGTCGTGATCTCCTCATCAATCTCGCCACACATCGCGATATAACGGTTCCACATGGCAGGTGTCGAATCATATGGCGGTGTCGCTGTAAGTGCGATTGTTGTCACATCGATCAGCTTCTCCTTCAAGCTTTCCAGCGATTTCCACCACTCGCTTCGCAGATGATGGCATTCATCAAGACAAAGCGTATCTACCTTTGCATCCTGCAAGACCTGAAGCAGGGAAAATCCCTGATAATCCTCTTCTCCATCCTGTATCTGCGTCATGGCACTATGCAATGCCTGATATGTAGTCACTGTAATTGCACGTGGATTTTTCAGGCTTTGTGACAGATACGCTTCCGCATTCACACCGTCACACAAAAATGCCTCTTTGATCCGTGCGATCCACTGCTCCCGGATCGTAATGGTCGGCACAAGCACCAGTGCCGTTCCCTGCAGCCTGCGTATCAGTTCAATTCCAAGCGTAGTCTTTCCCGAACCCGGAGCCGCCACGATATGGATCTTGCCATCCCGCACATAATGCTCCGCCCGATCCAGCACCCGTGCCTGATACACACGCCACGTTCCCTTAAATTGTAAAATGTTTTCGTAGTTCATAGTTTTCTAATAACTTCATAATCCATAACCCATTTCCAATTGCTTCTGTTAATCATCCACGACTGAACCCCTTCTATTCTTCCATACCTATGATCATTATTTTTAATCATCCGATTTATCTCTTCTTTATTTCTTCTATAAATATCCGCGTCTTCTTTCGGAATAGACGCATATAACGCTTCTACCCTTTCTCTCACAGCTTCCAAACCCAGATTATCTGCAGCAAAATCCAAAAAGACGTTATATTCATCAAACAAATTCTCATATAAATATTTGATAGCCGAAATATAATCTGCTTCGAATCGTGTACACAAATCAAGCGGTGTTTTGAATTCTTCCAATAATGTATTATACGTTGACTCCAGACTTTCCTGTGTTGATATATCGTACCAGTATCCACTTTCTGCCCCAGGGCGAAACATTTTGCTTGCTACAACACTGTTAATTCCTTCTTTTCCATATTTTTTATTATATATATAAAAGCCCGCTTCGATCTCAACCTGCTTACCTGATTGATTCCATTTGCTTGAGTAAAAGTCAAAATGGAAAGCCAGATTTCCTATTACCTTTTTTAAGCATCTCTGACTTTTCAAATATTTAAAACCTATTTTGTCCGCCAGAGCACTATATAATTTGACTTGTGCTTCTTGCACTGAATACACCATATCATTTTCTCCTACGCTTCTTACAATCTCTCCAAATCATTCACACCAGCATTAACAACAATCCCAACTATAAAGTACATCACTAAAATCCAGTTCCTCAAGTTTTTTGCTGTTAATAAAAAACGCACCAGCACCGGCATCGCCCCACAGAATTCGCCACTGATTCTTCCAGTAATCCGAATCAAGTTGGAACAGCAGGGTATCATAATAATTTCTCTTCATACTTCGTGGATCAGACTGTCTAAAATATGGATATCCAAACATCCGGTGTCCATATGTAGATTCGTGAATATCTGCATATTTTTTATCATACTCATCAAACATTTGATAAAATTTTAATCTGCTATCCAACGCAATACCGAACTCGTCTGCAATCTTATGCAGTAATCCATCACACCTTATATCACAGTCATTCATATATGCTTTTTCCATCTTGAAGGAAACTGCATATTCTCCCTTTACAGGGAAGCAAGCTCCGTTATATTGATTTCCATGTATATCTTTTTTTTCCATATCCCTGGTTGTCTTTATTCCCATAGAAAGCACATCCGCCTCGGTAATACTTTCATCTATTTTCTCATGGTACACAACCTGATAGGTATGATTTGGATAGCCACTTTCTTGCATGGACAGACCATAGTTTCTGTCATACCATATAAAAAATTGCAGCATTCCTGTCTTTGGCAGCATTTGATTGTCAGGAACCTCATTCAGATTTATCTGTGCCAGCAACATCAAGCTACTTCCACCGGAAGTTGTCGGATACTTTCTTTTCCTGTCCCAATAGGGAACGCCTCCCAGCTTACTTTCAATAAGTGTCGGCTTTCTATTTTCCTCTATCTGAATTTTAATGGAATCCTGACTGGTCCGCTTCTGCAACTCCTGTAATAATATTTTCACAGTTTTCTTGTCCGGCATTTGAACAGGCGTATGATAATCGTCAACTGACTCTTTTGGTTTCACATTCTTTTTATGACCAAAATATATCATAACAATTCCAGCAGCTAAAATTACGCCGAAGGAAAAGAACAGGGAAAGATACACATGAATCGGTTGGAATTTATCTGTAATCGCACCATATGTACAGCAAACAAACATTCCGCCTCCGAACACGGACAAAATTATTCCTAAAATGTACAATATAATTTTCTTCATATGCTTTCACTTTCTTAACCAATATTGGTATTCTCAAACAACTTTTTACTATTCAGGCGAGTGAAAATTCGAATATTCGGATTGATAAGCTCAATATAATGCATTATTATATTCTATAAAGGAAATGGGGTTTCACCGGGTAGGGATTATTCCTGACAGGACTTGCTCGTTTCTTTTTTTATTTCCAAAATGTCATACAAATACTTTTTCCCTGAAGAAGCATGTCTGATCAATAGTCTTGCAGTAAAAACATTATATCTCTCAATATCACCATTTTCTGCATAAACCGGTAAATCAAATCGTGTATCATATCTGTACCAATCCTTGGTCAGTGTCTTTCGCTTTGCTATAGTACCATATCCTTTCCGAATTCATAACTATAACAAAATCAATCCTATTGCTTCTTCGCACTTTCTTCCAATTCCAGCATGTACTTATCAAAGTCAGACATGAACAACCTGTCCTGAATGACACGATACTTTTCAAATTCTGTCTCAGCTTTTGCCTTGGCAATCTCTGCCGTGATCTTGCCTGCGTCCTGAAGGACCTCTCTGTCATCCGCCATCAGGAATAGATCCAGACGCTTTGCCCAGTCCTCCATCGTCATTGGAATGTGACGTTCTGCGCGATCCTCTGCTAAGTCCAGATAAGCAGATACAATACGCTCCAGTGAACGCATTTCTTTCTCTGAAAGATAATTCTTCGCAATGCTCACATCGCTTTTTACAATCTTACCTTCCGGTGCTGCTGCCCAAGTGGTTAATCCCATGTGTGGCTTATCTGCATCGGCTCGCTCATAAATCAACTCCGCTGCCGTATGTCCATGAATTGCATAATGCATCTTGTTTTGGACCTTTGCAAAGAACTGCTTTGTCGTTTTTGCCGTACGGTCATAATCGAGAGCAGTAGCATAGATGTCTGTTATCTTCTGATAGAATCTACGCTCTGACAAACGGATCTCACGAATCTGCTCAAGCAAGCGATCAAAATATTCTGTTGTAAGCACAGAGCCACCATTTTTCAAGCGTTCATCATCCATGACCCAGCCTTTGATGGTATAGTCCTTGACAATGCCATTGGCCCACTTGCGAAACCGCACCGCTCGTTCATTGTTCACCTTAAAACCAACAGCAATAATCATTTGAAGATTATAATGTTTCGTATCACGAGTAACCTGACGCGAGCCTTCGGTTTGAACTATCCGGAAATTCCGGATAGTTGCATCTTCCTCAAGTTCCGAATCAGAATAAATTTTCTTAATATGCTCATTAATTGTACGAACATCTACGCCATACAACGTGGCCATCATCTTCTGTGTTAGCCAGATATTCTCATCTTCATAGCGCATCTCAATACTGTCCTGCTGATCACCAACTGAGGCAACATAAGTCAGGTATTCTGCAGCGCTGGAACGGATGGTTATTTCATCTTTTTTCTTTTTCAAATAAGAGGCCTCCTTTAACGTCCCAAAATCATTATTCTGCCTGTGCATCAAAAGATTGTTTCACGATTTCCATGATTTGATCTAATTCATCCTGATGCTCCATAAACAATTCTACATCGCCATTTCCCCAACGTCCTAAGCCAGTAATATCTTTGCAAATACCATTAGGGTCATTAATCTCTGAAAACTTCATATTAATCGAGATACGCAATCTTTGTTTCTGAAAAACAATATCAACAAAATTAGTATCCAGTTTATAGGCAACATACAACTTTTTATATTCCTTCTTAACCGCAGGGGATAAGTTCATAATGCGCTTATCTAAAGACTCGAATAGTATTCTTGTAAAAGCATTCACATCATATGTTTCCAAGGAATATTTCTGCACTGTTTTATCTTCTACTTGATATAGCGCAAGTTCTGCAACTGTTAAAGTTGGATATGGCCAAATAGATTCTGCTTTCTTTGCTAATTCGTTTGCCCTCTCTTGGATATGTTTTTCATTCCACTTATTTTGCAAAACCACATATTTATTAAGCCTAAGTGCACTTTCTTTGAATCCACCCGGCATATCCATCTTTTCCAAGAAAGGCCTGTCACTCATTTCAGAATTATATGCAGTCAAAGTAAGATTGCCAATTGTATGTAAATACTTTTTCTGAACCTCTTGCCACTCAGTACCAAGATCAGCTTGCCACTCTAAAGAAAGATTTTTGTTCTGCGGCATAATATGCTCAATGGTGTAATTCTCTATTATAATTGGAGCTTTGTTTTCAAAGTTTTCCAAACGACTGAGAATATAATTTCTAGCACGCATATTATAAATATCACGGCTTACAAATGCACCTTCAAACTTATCGTCATCTGGGAATTCTTTATATGTATCCTGCATCACGAAAAATGCCTTAATAGAATTCAGATAATCATCTGGTCTAATATAATTCTTCAATGTTGCAAAGGTTTTGTTCATTGAGTTGGTCGGGATCTCACAAATTGCACGTCTCAGAACATAGCTAATGCAAAGCTTCAAAATATTCTTCAGTTCATCTGATGTAATTAGTCCTTCTACGCAGTCATGATGAATTTTCAGCAAGAACGGGTAAGATACTTCCATTCTTAAATCGATAATGTCCTCATATAACTTCTTTAAATCCGTGTCAGTATTTCGCTTGAATACAATATTTGTATAATATTTTGCATATTCAAACAAATCTTGACATAATTCTCTGATAGTTCCAAATTCACAATTCAAATGATACAATTTAAATTCTTCATATACACGTCCTTGCTTTGGAATACGAGAAAGTTTCATGGTCAAGTAATGGCGGAAGAAAGCATCCATTACCGTTCCTTGCGTTTCATAGATAAACAGCTGTTCCATAGGCCGCCAAAGATGTTCATATACATAAGTTTGTTCAGATGGCTCTAATCCCATCAAAACATAGTTACGAATCAAATCAGATTCAGAAAGTTCCTTACCAGTAGAATTCAAACTTTCAAAAATTGCCTGTGCATCGTCAACAGCACGATCTAATGTGATATTAACAATTTGTAATTTTCCAATTGACTCATATACCTCTGCAGGCTGAATTACTTTATCAGCGAGTTTTCCAGCAAAAAAATTGTAATTTTCAATCAGTCTTGATCTAGTGCCTTCTGCAATTGGCTTTTCCTCAACAAGGCTTATAAGAACATCTCTATCTGTTTCAGTCAGCAGTAACTTATATCGTTCATCACCACTTTCATACTCGTTTTTTAGAAGCATATTATCTATACGACGAGCATTGATTGTTGTGTCATTCGGATTCTTTATTGCATAATCGCGCAAAGCCAGAAGAAGCAGTGTTAAGGTAGTCATTCGCTGTTGGCCGTCAATAATCATATATTTCTGAACACCTGTTGGCATTGCCTGTTCAGCAATATTAACAATAGAACCTACAAAATGGCCCACTTTACCTTTTCTCTGCATCTCTACAATATCGTTCCAAAGTCGTTTACACTGATCTATATCCCAGCTGTAGAATCTCTGATAAACCGGAATCAAGAATTGCTTATTTCCGTTCAATATCTCATAAATATTGCCTTTACGTGCATCCATATCGCACCTCCATTACTTCTTTTCTCCATAAGAAACCGTATCCTCTGCCACCTTGCTTAGTTCTATTTCAGATACATATTTATAGAGTTTTTCTTCTTTTCGTGGTTCCACATTATCCGTCCAAAGCTCACACTGACTAATTACTGTGCTTATTGCAAAATCATAGTCTTCCGGCGGATACTTATATTTCTTAAGGAGTCGCTTAACCATCTTACGCATCTGCGCTCTAGCAGTTTCTTTCTTCTGCCAATCGATAGTGCGATTCTTACGAAGCATTTCTGTAAGTTCTCTTGTCAAAGCAATTAATTCATCATTCTTATAAAAATCCTTGATATGCTCCGGTTTTGTAAGGACATCATAAAATGCCAGCTCTTCTTGTGAAAGTCCAAGTTCCTGACCATTCTTATAGAGATTTGCAATCTCTTCTGCAGTTTTCAGAAGTTCTTTAATAACCTCTTCATTGGTGATTAGTCCGTTATAATAAGAGTTCATCAGTTGTGCTATCTTCTCCGAGAATTTTTGTGACTGTACCACATTTGTTCTCTTGTAAAGAGCCACTTGCTCAGCCATAAGTTTTTTCAAAATCTCGACAGCTATATTTTTTTCCTTCATTCTAGAGATTTCGTCCAGGACTGCTGGATCAAACAGGCTGAAATTTTCACCGCCACTCTTGCTGCTGTCAAATAAGCTGATGACACCTTCACTCTGTACTGCCGCTTTCAAAAGTTCATTGATTTGATCGTTAATCTCGGTAAGGGCCAGGCTCTTTCCACCAGTACCACCGTAAGTGATCTTAATAACTGTAAATCGCAAAGCTTCCATATAAGCTGCTTCATGCCTTTCCTGTTCTGTTATTAATCATCATTTTTGGTAATATGAGTTATAACCTTGTATATCCCATATCCAACTAGCGCCAGAGCGCCAATAATTAATTTGCCTGTTGTACTATCTTTTAATTCATTAGATATATCCTCCGCAGGCTGTTCTTTTCGGCTATTGACTTTCTTCCAATATGCCTCCGATTCAGCAGCTTTCTCTGCCCTGCGTCGGCGACGCTCTTCAGATGTTTTCTCTCGTATATAACGCTTGTTCTCCACTGAAGTGTCAAGTTCTTCAAGAATTCTTTCATCCCATTCGAACCAATTCCAACCTCGAAATGCATAACCACCGTACCCGTTGTCATCGCCTTTTTCAACTACGAATAGTTTTCCTTTCTCTGTTGGATAATAATTTCCGGGCTCACCAGAAAGGAATCCTTCTTCTTTTAATAAGATGTTCATTTCCTCTGCTGTCAAGCCACACCTTTCTCCTAATCGTTTTGCTGATAATGTCATGTATCGTCCTCCTGCGTTATTTATCTTGGATGTTCTTCTGCCAGTTTTCGTTCTTCTTCATCCCATCGTTTCTGAACTTCTTCAAAATATTTTTCACTTTGTTCAGAAAATGTGCCACGCATATAGCTGATTTCATCCATCAGGCCTTGTCCCCATGTTACATCGATTAGCTGTTCATGATGATATGTTGCTTCACTAGTACATCTGGACAACACTGTATTTCCTGAAGCATCCAAAATGGAGTACGGATATTGATACTTCAAGATTATGTTGTTCTTATTGAGCACATCTTCCTTAATATCTCTGTCCCAACAAAGTATAAGAAGCTGTAGACTATTGAACCTAAATACATACGATAATGCATAATTCTCAAACTCTTGTATTTTCCTCTCCTCTCGCAAGGTGATATGCCCGGTATTATAATCAATGTTTGTGACAATACTATTCGCCAGTAATAGTGGCGAATCTCCCCAGCGGAGTTTCATATTTCCAAACATATAATCCAGTGCAGGCGAAGTGTTTACTGCAAGTCCAGCCAAGATTGTAATATTCCCTAGCGGACTACTTTTTTCTTCATTCAACAGGAATTCTTTTACTTCATCATCAAAAAAAGATACATCCTTCTTCCTAGCCCTCAAGTCATTGAACGCAAACTTCAAACACATTTTTTGAATCATTGTATAGTCATATTCTACAGAAAGAGTGTCATCTTTTTTGTACTTCACTAAAAAATACTTCTCAATAAATTCTTTTGCATAAGAATCGATGTACGAAATCCTATTGTTATTACAGTCTGCACAAACATCCTTCACCATAGGTTCCCCTTGATGCACGATACTTCTCTCTCCGTCTATTGTTGCGAAGCATTCCGGAAATAATCCAAGTATTCCACTTGATATTATATGCTCTTTAGTCCCTTTAGCTTCTTTTCCACAATAAGCACAAATCATACATAGCCACCTCCTGTTATCTATTCCACTGCCAAGTCTGTCTCTTAATATCGAGTGGCTTAAACTGCGGTCGGCTCTGATAGCAATTCCAGTGCCACAACCTATGACATCTAATCCACAGCCTAAACCCTATCGCTATTTTCCGACCATCCACTTTTTCTCCAGTCAGACTAAAAAGTAGATATGTTTCCATACAAGAAAACCGAGCTTTCCGCAAGGCTTCTCTGATGATAGTAACCTCGAAAGAAGCCCGGAAATACGTCACTTTTCATCCCTTATTTATCTTTTCTTGACAGCAGACAGACCGTCTCCACGTGTCCCCCTTGGCAAAATTGATCCACGACCGCAACCTTCTCGACCTGATACCCAAGCTCGCCCATGCGCTTCACATCTCTGGCAAGCGTTGCCGGATCGCAACTCACGTAGACCATCCGCTTTGGCTGCATATCTGCGATTGTCTGTAATAATGTCTCATCGCACCCCTTGCGTGGCGGATCAACGACGATCACATCCGCATATACGCCGTGTTCCTTGTATTCGGCTGGAAGCACTTCTTCTGCCTTGCCAACGAAGAACTGCACATTTTCGATGCCATTGATCTGCGCATTTACCTTCGCATCGGCGATTGCCTGTGGGACGATTTCCACGCCATACACCTTCGCCGCCTTTTTGCTCAAGAACAGCGAGATTGTTCCGATACCACAGTACAGATCCCAGACTGTCTCCCCGCCCTGCAGATTGGCATATTCCAAGGCTTTGTCATACAGTTTCTTTGTCTGAACCGGGTTTACCTGATAGAACGACAATGGTGATATCTGATATTTCACATCACCGATATAATCCGTGATATAATCCTGTCCCCATAAGGTCTTGCATGTATCTCCCAGAATCCGGTTTGTCTTATCCTGATTGATATTGATGCTGATGCTCGTCATTCCATCGATCTGGCGCAACCGCTCTACCAGCACATCCGCATGTGGGAGCTTCGTACCATTAATGATCAGGCACACCATGATCTCACCGGTTGTAAATCCTACCCTCGTCAGGATATGACGCATCAGACCAGTATGCGTCTCCTCATCATAAGTTGAAATATTATATTCCTGCAGGAAATCCCGCACACATTTAATAATTGTATCATTGCCTTCCGCCTGGATATCGCAATGCGACGTATCAATGATCGTATGCGTTCTGCCTGCATAAAATCCGGTTACGACCTTTCCTTCCTTGTCCCGTCCCACCGGGAACTGCGCTTTGTTCCGGTAATTCCACGGATTTTCCATGCCGATAATCGGCTCCATCAGATCTTCCGGATGCTCGATTCCACCGATACGCGAAAGACAGTTCTTGACTTTGTTCCATTTGTAATCAAGCTGTTTTTCGTAGCTCACATGCTGCAATGTACAGCCACCACACGGTCTTGCCACCGGGCATTTCGGTTCTACACGATATGGTGACGGTTTAATTACCTCCACCAACCGCGCATACACATACTGCTTTTTGACCTTCGTGATTGCGGCACGGATCGTATCGCCCATCACGGCATCCTTCACGAATACTGCGATGCTTCTGCCGTCCTCAGTCGCTACATGTCCGATTCCTTCGCCGTCCGTTCCCATATCCTCTATCACTAATTCTATGCTATCGTTTTTCTTCACTTTCGTTCCTCTTTTTACCTAAAC
The DNA here is from genome assembly GCF_040094675.1 of Coprococcus hominis (ex Arizal et al. 2022). Classification (NCBI taxonomy): domain Bacteria; kingdom Bacillati; phylum Bacillota; class Clostridia; order Lachnospirales; family Lachnospiraceae; genus Coprococcus; species Coprococcus hominis (ex Arizal et al. 2022). Next base: position 243 of record NZ_JBBNHG010000028.1, on the reverse strand, counting down.
TATATTTATAAATTCAACTAATCATAGTATACTATATTTATAATTTGAAGAAAAGAAACAAATAATCAAACATCAAGATGTTCTGTAATTTGTAGATATATGGTTGTATTTCATTGCAGTAATATGGATATGTTTGGAACTTAGAAGTTCTTGATGTTCTGAGTATAATCAGCAATGTTTGAACACGATGTTCAAACAAGCCGCCACTGAGCCACGGATGGCGAATTGGCGGCGATTGCGTAC
>NZ_JBBNHG010000027.1:0-87503 GCF_040094675.1 Coprococcus hominis (ex Arizal et al. 2022) | reverse complement strand
CCACCAAATATAAAACCAAGCACATACCATGCTGTTGGATCATAGTTCTTTTTTCTCACTTCTTCCCCACATACAAATGCCCAAAAAATTCCTGCTATCACATATACAATTCCTGCTATCATTGACGTCCTCGCTCCTCTATTTCCTTAATTTTTTCAAATGCTGTACCCGCTTTTATAGTACTTGGACGCATTTCGTATTCAACCCCCATGTCGATTTTTGCAGATTGCGATGCAGTTTTTGCACAGGAACATCTTTTTTTCCAAAATATATATGATAAAATAGAACAAGTATTTTATTAAATTGAGTTATTAAAAGGAGACTCCAGACTATGTATCATATTGTTATTTGTGATGATGATACTTTATTTATAGATCATATGAAATGTTTATTGCTTCGCGCAGGACTACCATCAGAAACCTGCAAATTCTACAGCTACCTCTCAGCAAGTGAATTCGAAGCAGACTTTCCAAATTTCTATACGATTGATTTACTGATCTTAGATATCCAACTTCCAGATGTAAATGGAACGGTATTTGCCAAATCTTTTCGTGAGAAATTCCCAAGCTCCACACTGGTTTTCTGTTCCGGGAAGCAGTCGCCAACGCCGGAATCATTTGAGTCTGAGCCATACCGCTATCTGCTCAAAACATGGTCAGATGAACATATGGTGGAGAAACTTGCTTCGATTGTTGCTCATATTCAGACCGAGAAAACAGAGCCTTTTATCCATGCCGGATGGTACAGCACACACATAAAACTCCCTGCGTCGGAGATTATGTATATCGCACGCGGACGTGGCTGTTCGAAGATTTATGTATCGAAGAACAGCCCCTACTATGCTTATAATGACAAGATTATATGCAAAAGTTCTCTAAGTGACCTGCATGCATTACTGCATGATTTTTATTTTGCGTATGCACATAACAGTTACTTAGTGAATCTCCAGCATGTAACATACCTGAATACAACCGAACTGACACTGTCGGATAATAGCATGCTGACGATCTCTCGCTCCAGACAGAAAGAGTTTCAGGCAATGTTCTTCCGTTATATGAAATCACAGGATTAGGAGACAGTATGGATTATATTATCTTATTATTCAGTTGCATTGCAGAATACCTCATATTTTCGGACTTTTTTGACGCTTTTTTTGTAATTCGTCCGAATTTTCAACCCCTCCGAAACCGCCTATTGATTGCGATTCCTTTTATCGGCATTTATTTTGGCATCAACACATTGCATATTTCCTACCTGAATATGCTTTCTTTCATTTGCCTGTTACTTCTTTACTCTTTTCTTTATGAAGCAAGCTTGAAAGAACGACTGCTGTATATCGTATTTTTGTGTGCGATTTTCTTCGGCTGCGAATTTTTATTTGCAGTTTTATTGAATCTGCCTGCATACCTTTTTCATTCCAGCAGTGTTGCGAATCTGTCCACGATTCCTTGGCAGATATTTACTTTGAAGCTCCTGACCTATCTGATCTGCTGCCTGTATAAGCAGACCTCTGTCCGATCCTCCGCCCACATGGATCGGAAGATTTTCGCATGCTATTTGTGTATTCCAATTGCATGCATTGCAATGATGCTGCTCACATATTATTCCGGTCTGGACTTCGCATCATCTCCACGCATGCGGATATTGCTCTGCGTATTTTTTGCGATCATGCAGTTTGGAAACATTCTGATCTTCCGCGCATTCCAGAGATACACGGAGCAGCTTAATCACAACCTGCAGAACAACCTGATTATCTCAGATCAATCACTTCGACTGAGTTATTATCAAAAGATACTCACTATGGATGAACATTTGCAGGAGCTGGTGCACGATACGACACATTACATGAAAGCCATCCGCATACTGCTTGACGACGGACATCCAGACCAGGCACTTGCACTCATTTCCGAATTGGATACAAAGTTAGATACAACCATCCTTACGCGCTATTCCAAAAACGATATTCTGAATGCAATTCTAACTGAGAAATCTGAACTTGCCCAATCGCAGAATATCCAGATGTCAATCGATGTACTCCCGGATATTACGTTTGCCGAATTACCGTCCGCGGATATCATATCCATTCTGTCGAATCTACTTGATAACGCCATTGAAGCATGTCTGGCGCGCGATAATTCTCGTGTTGTACAACTGACTATTACAAAGAAAAACGAAAATAACTTCTATGTCATTATCGTGAAAAATACCTTTGACAAAGCACCGGTTTTACGTGATGGACAATTCGTCTCTACCAAGACGGACACGAAGCTGCACGGCATCGGCACCAAAAGCATCCGGCATGCAGTGGAGAACAATCATGGTTTTGTCAACTACTCGATTGAAGGAGGATTCTTCGTAGCGACTGTGGTATTACCAATAGCATTAAACGTGTAGGTTCCTTAAATGCTACAATTAGTTGCATTTCTAAAAATCTCTTTACAATCTGCTGTAATTCATGATACAGTTTCTTTGTTGTCGAGAAGCGCTCGTTCATAGCGTAGTTCGGTAACAGTCTATTAATTTATATTTTTATCTTCGATTCTTCGAATACTAATCATTACCCTTTTTGCGCACAAATTTTAATTATTACTCATTAACAACTTTAATTTCATGCACACATCTATTTTTTAGGAGGAACCGCTTATGACGAATGAAACAATAACCACAGACACACAGAATACATTCTATCAGACCGTAAACGAACTCGAAGAAGCTATGAAAACACAAAACCTATATTCAGAATATATCACACTTGACGAAACATGGAAAAAACGCTTCGCTGATTACATGACGGGAAAGAAAACAATGCCACTTACTTACGATCCATTCTTCAAATGTATGTTTCACCCGGACAGACATCCTGATTGGTTGTCAAATCTGCTCAGTGCCATTTTGGGTGAATCCGTCGTTGTGGAACGGCTTTTGCCATCGGAAAATACAGCCATCTCCATTGATTCCCTGCTAATCATGGATATCGTTGTCCGATTAAGTAATGGCTCACTTGCAAATGTCGAAATTCAGAAGATTCCATATATGTTCACTGCTGAACGCATTTCCTGTTACTCTTCTGACTTGTTGCTTCGTGAATACACACGCCTAAAAGAGAACAAAAAATTTATGTATTCTGACATGAAAAAAGTATACACCATTATTCTATATGAAAAAACAGGCGCTGATTTTAAAAATCCGCTATTGCATGGTGCTTATATCCATCACGGTAAAACACGATTTAACACCGAACTCACGTTGGAACTCCTGCAGGAATATTTTCTGATTGCACTTGATGTATTCTGTCAAAACGGATATACTGATGATAAGAATCTAGATACACGGGAAACCATTGATTCAAATATGAATGATTTGGAAGGCTGGCTTTCTATCCTGACCGCAGAGACAATCGCGGATGTGGAGCGCGTGATCAGACGCTATCCGTGGAGCGAAACGATATTCCGTGAAATAAGTACATATGTTAATAAACCTGAGGAGGTGATTCACATGTTTTCAGAAGCGTTAAAAATTGCAGATAAAAATACAGTGAAATACATGATTGAAGAACTGCAGGATGAATTACAACTGGCTGAAAAAAAGCAAAAACAGGAAGCGGAATTGCGAAAGCAAGAGGAAGAAAAACGAAAGCAGGCTGAAGATGAATTACAGCGATCAAAAGAAGAAATTGCGCAGTTGAAAGCATTGTTAGCTAAAAAGCAATAATCCAGAATGGCACCGTTTTATGACGGTGCCATTTTATATCAAATAATTATTTCGTATTCTCAGCTTCACCGATACACAATCGTCTCCTGTGTCTCCCCGGTATTCCGGTTCCAGATTACCCGCATATCCACACCATCTTCATAATTGCCCGGTCCCAGATCATAGATAATGAAATCATCACTCACCACCAACGATTTTATGCTCTTATTCTCATCCGGGTTAATCGTAAACAGTTCGACTTCCGACTCACCATCGAACGATCTGTATTTTATGCAGACGCCATCATCCACGCTCTGTGCATAAAAGGCATCTCCTTTATAAACATTCAGGCAATACACGTCAGACGCAATCTTCTCCAATTCCTTTTCCTCTTCATTCCAAACCTTTAATTGATGATCCAATAAAACTACCGCATTGTCTGATAGTTCATATCTGCTTCCATAAATAACGCCCTCATATAAATCAAAAAGTTCCGTATCTACATTGAGCAAGTGCCGCATACGTCCAACCTCTATCGGCTGACTCCAATCCCATTTATCCAGATTCAGACAGTAGTATTGGCGCGCTTTTTGAAGCACCAGATGATGATCCCGGATTCCAAATGCCAGCGAACCTTCACCCATATTCTCATAGATGATCTGCGCACGGGTTCCTTCTTTGTCGATACGATAGATTCGATTTCCTATCTGAATATAGAAGTACTCATTATAATAATAGAGCTTTGAACGGACAGAATAATAGATTGCATCCCCATAATCAAATGTATAGAATTCTTCATACGTTCCATCTGGAGACAACCGGTAAATCACATTATTCCCACATTTTTTCAACTCATCAACGTGGTCATAGTTTCCAAGGTTCACCCGGCTTTGATAGAAATACACATATCCATCCACAACGAGTGCCTCATTTGCATAATTTCCACTTTGCAGATCGATTTCCTGATTAACCCCGGAAAATGGATTCTCAAACAGCCGGTTCTTTGCCTTTTGTGCAGCATGTCGTTTGTAAAATACCCCGCCGCCAATAGCACAGGCAACAAGTATCATTGCAAATATAATTATCTTTTGTTTCCGGCTTAGAGACATCCCTTTCTCCCTTCAATCTATCGTCATCCAAATCCGATCACATACTTTTCCCTCCATTCCGGTATAGGTGTCGCAGAATGAAAAGATAATCGTGCAGGTTCCATATTCATAGTAAAGTTCCTTCATTGAACTAATCTTTTTTTCTTCATCTGGTTTTCCCATCGCTGCAAGTATCTCCTCATACGTGCTCGTCTGACTGAGTCCATTGCACAACATAAATTGCTCATCGAACCATATCGTATGAATCGGACAATTCACAGCGGCTGTCTCCTTCGTGCCTGTATTGATTACCGATACATCAAACTCACCCTTAAAATCACGCGCCTCCATCTTGCAGATCGCTGTCTCATATGCCTTATATCCATCTATCATCAGAGAGGCTGGTTTTCCCAGCATGATCTTCGCATCACTTTCATTCATGCTATACCCTGCGTCATACAGATCTGTCGTTGTGCACGGAAATGTCATAACCTTTCCGGCAATCGCAAATTCCATACTGGATACATCCTTCGTCGTAAATGGAATGTCCGCATAAGCAACCGGCGCTTTCTCTTTTCGAAGGCTTACCTTCTCCGATGCCTCAGGATCTGTCAGAAACCAAACGACAAAGCCAATTACTCCAAGTATGATCACAACCATGATCACTTCTCTGATCGTACGCTTTACCTGCCTTTTCTTCTTTGCCTGCAAGTCCTGCATGAACTGCTCATAGACTTCATCTCTTTCGGTATTCTCTTCCATTGCTATTTCCTCCCATGTTTACCGGTACGAGATTGTTTGCTGTATCTCCCCGATATGCCGGTTCCAGATCACCCGCGTATCAACAGCTTCTTGCTCCCTTTGACACTAATCCCCCACGTTTACCCACATTGCAGGTCTCACGCCGTTATAAGAATCTGGATAGTCCTGATCCCATTTTCCCTCGTATCCAATCACAAAAATCGTGTAATTCTTCATACCCGTTGACCGCAGCATCCACGATAACCGCTCCGTACCATCAGGCAGATGCCGGGAATATGGATACATCGCCGGAAGCTCCTCGATTATAAGATCTGTAAATATCGCTTTCCGCTTCTGCAAAACTGCCCTCGATGGTCTTCGTCCAAGAACAGATGCATCCGTTAAACGATTTCCATAATACTGCTCCGCTTCCTTCCAGCTCAGCAGGAATATCTTATCCTTTGTATCCGGTCTGCTCTCCCGTACCTGTACATCCCCGGATGGGTCCACATGCGCAGCAAATCCCACTGTAGATAGATTCTCCAATGTTGTCTCGCGGATACTTGCCTGTTCTTCCTCGACAAACGCTTCTGCATAGAACTCCTGATTCAGCCATGTCCGTATCTCGGAATCCTCCCATATCCACACATTTACGGCTATCCGAAAATCGCTGATAGGCGATCACATCATGCGATATCAGCAACACTGCATCCCCATCCTTATCCAGCACATCCCAGCAGATCGGGTCCTCTGTCTCTGCATCTCCATCCTGTTCATACGTTCCCATCTGCACAATATCTCCAATTTCTGCATCTTTCAGTGTCACTGTTTCCAATGCTTCTGTCGTAGCAGGTTCCGGTTCCTCTGTATTGGATTCCTCCGTAGCCACTTCGGTTGACTCCGCCTGTTTTCCACATCCACTTAGTAAAAGCATTGCAAACGCAAGCATAATACACCATTTTTTCATTCCTTCTAACCCCTCATACCGAATCTGTCTACGTCTGTTCATTCTCTGATTTCTTCATTCCACAGTTGCAGATAAATATATGATCTGAGTCCTCTTATTTGTAACTAATGGATTTCCACTTTCCTGTATGCCGGTTCCATATTATGCGTACATCCACATTCTCTCCATATTCATAATTTTGACCATACTCTGACGATCCAAGATCATAGATGATAAAATCCTCGCTAACGACCAACGATAATATCCTCAATTTCCCATCCGGATTCACCGTGAGCAAATCTTCTTCCTCATCTGACGTCAAAGATTTGTATTTTATCATGTACGCATGATTCTCGGCATTTTCCTGCACATAATAGACAGCATCCTGATAGATATTTATGCATTCAATATCTGTCTCTTCTTCTATTGCTGCATTCGCATCCTGCAGCCGCTTCGGAGAATGCTTGGTAACACCACTGATCATCCAATTATAAAAAGTATCTGCGTCCAGCGCATACACATATTTCAAAACACGCATCTGATCAAAGTCGATAGGCGTGCTCCAGTCCCATTTACGCATATCCAGATAACGCACTTCATTATGATTTGCCAGCAGCAGATAATGCTCCCGGATTCCAAACATCCGAAAAATACCATTGCCACCGGTATTTTCATAGATAACCTGCGCACTGCTTCCATCCTTTGTTATACGATACACCCGCTGACCAATCATGATATAGAAATGCTCATCATAATAATAAAGCTTGGAATTCACGTCATAATAGAGGGCATCTTCATCTTCAAATTCGTAAAACTCCTCATACGTTCCATCCGGGGAAAGACGATATATGACGTTATTTCCACATTTCTCTAATTTTTCTTTTTTATCATAATTTCCCAGCTCCACGACACTTCTGTACAGATATACATAGCCATCCACAACCAGCGCATCCGCCTTGTAGTTTCCATATTGATATTCAATGTCTTTGTTATTGTCGAAGAAAAAGATATCCGCATGGTTTTTCTGAAATACGATAACCACCACCAGCAACCATGCGAGTAAAACGATACTTACGACTGTAATAAGAACATATAATTTTATTTTTTTCATTCCTGTAACGCTTGCCCCTCTCCGTTTTCATCACCTACATCGATCCACATAGCCGGACGAACACCCTGATAGTAATCTGCCAGACATTGTGAATAATACCCGTCCCCTCGAATAATGGAGATTTGATTCTGCGACTTTCCGGTTGACCGCAACATCCACGAAATCCCTTCCGATGCATCTGGAACACTTGTCACGAATGGTACTTTTTCACGCACGCGCTGTTGCTCTATCTCTTCGTAGCGCTGTAAAACAGCCTTGCTTGGTTTGCATAAAAGTGCTTCTGCTTTTGGTAATTTGTGCCCATAATACTTCTCGATTTCCTTCTGGCTCAGCAGGAATATCCGATCCGTCGCATCACCCCTCGACTCCTGATTTGCCTCATCTACTCCTGATGTGACGTATCCTTTGATACGCGCCTGTGTTTCCTTATCAAATGCGTCCGTATAAAACTCCTCATTCAGCCATGTCCGTATCTGGGAATCCTCCCATATCACACAATTGGGGCTGTCAGAAAACCGCTGATAGCCAATCACGTCATGCGAGATAATCAATATTGAATCCCCGTCCTTGTCCAATACATCCCAATAGATCGGGTCCTCTGTCTCCGTATCCCCGTCCTGCTCATAGGTTCCCATCTGCACGATATCACCAACTTCTGCACGTTTAAGCTCGACCGTCTCCAATGCTTCTGCTTCCACTGCAGCGACCGTTGTCGCCTCTGTGGATTCTGTGCTTTGCTGTGCACACCCGCTGAGCAGGCACAGAATCACGAATCCCAATACACCTGTTTTTTTCATACCTTTATTTTTCTGCCTCATACCGCTCCTTGAAATATGCAAGCAGCTCCTTATAATCCTGCATAGAATGATAGAAGCGAACCGTGTCTGTATATTCACTGCCATTCCATTTATATGCATACGTAACTACGAAACAGGCACCCGGATTCTTGAACTTCAGAATCTTCTCAACCGGCAAAGCCACCTGCTCAAAGGTACCGTTCTCGATCATCTCCTGAAAAACCGGCTTCTCCTGAATACGCTTCAACAGGAAATCCTTATGCTGAATCATCTTGATTGCTTTCTGCTCCATGTCTCGGCTATCCATTGCCTGTCCGACATGTGTTACACTTACCCCCTGCGCCTAGACAGTCTGAACTCTATATGCACCCAGTCCGGTTGCTCCCAGAAAAGCATCCTCATTCAAATGTACAACATACGCATGTTTGGCCTTATCAATCAACACCGCATGTAACACATCTGTATATGTGATAAGCTTTCTCTTATAATTCGTCTTATAGATCAGACAGCAAAGCAGCACGACAAAGCTTACGACTCCCAGTATCGTGTTTATCTTTCCATCCTCATAGTCTCCAGTCACTGTCATCCATGCGGTATACAGAAGTCCGCCAATTGATGCCAGCAACAGCACCAGCCATGTCAGAAATCCCGGAACTGACATATTCCGTATCGTTCTCGGTGGATAGCTGTACAGCTTCATATCCTGTGCGCTCGCAGGTGTCTCCCATTTTCTCTGATCCCAATTCACATCAAATAGTTTTTCTTCGCTCATTTTGTTACCTCTTTCAAATGTAATTTTTTTCATTCTACCATCTGCATAACAGTTTTTCGATTCATTTTCCGCGAATCGAAGATTTTTTCCGTTAACCCCAAGTTTTGCATGATTCCCTGTTCATTACAATTCATCTGTCCGTTTTTGCATAATCAGATGCAATTTTTGCATGAATCAGGCCAAATTTTTCAACAGCAGATTAAAATGATTATCTACTATATTTTGTCGCTATACAACAACATAACTGTGTTTTGTGGAAATATATTTGTGGGCACACAAAAAAAGAGGTGCTCTGCACCTCTCTCTTGTTTTCCTGTTTACTTATGCTTCCTTCTGCAAATTCCGTATCACGATCTGCTCCTGATTATAGATATGTTCCTTCATAATCTTCTGTGCTGTCTCTACGTCGCCCTTCAAAATCGCCTCTGTAATCTGATCATGCTCCCGGATCAGATTCTCATGATACGAAAAATCCTTAACATATTCAAACCGGTATCGATACACCTGTTCCCGCAGATTCATCGCAATCGTAATCAGCTTCTGGTTCTTCGATGCCCGGTAAATCGTGTTGTGGAAACGCTCATCGCCCTCCACGATTGCCTGTACATTCTTCGATTTCACTGCTTCGCGAAATGCCACGCATGCCTGTTTTATCTCTGTTTTATCATTCTCATCCAACCGCTCGCAGGCAAGCTTGACCGACAATGAATCAATTGCCATTCGAACCTCCAAGGCATCTTTTAAGTCACGCACTGTAATCTTCGCAACCTCCGCACCTTTCCGCGGAATCATAACAACCAGACCTTCCAGCTCCAGCATCCGGATTGCCTCACGTACCGGTGTCCGGCTGACACCAAGCTTGTTCGCCAGCGTCACTTCCATCAGACGCTCTCCCGGCTGCAATTCTCCCTGTATGATTGCCTTGCGCAATGTATGAAATACAACCTCCCGAAGCGGAAGATACTCATCGATATTCATATCCAACTTCATATCTGCTACCTCCTTACCTTCCTGTCAAAACTTATCCATTCAGATTTCCATTACCTTCTTCGTTCCCCATATACATCATAATTAATTTTATCGTGTATACAATATACATTACTATGCATAGACAAATATTTCAAGCATATTTTTTATTTCTACCAGAGTATTTTTCTCAAAAGGTATGATTATTTCTCACGATTCTGCAAAAATCTCAGCCAACTCTAACACGGCTGTGTCACATATACCTCGGAAAGTCCGTACTGCTGCCGGATTTTCTCTGCCGCCTGCTCTGCAGTCGCTTTCTCTGTATATAAACCAAACACCGTCGGTCCGCTGCCGCTCATGATCGCATTTTCGGCACCAGACTCTTTCATTGTCTGTTTGATCTCCTCGATCTGCGGGTAAAGCTTCGTTGTGACTGTCTCCAAGACATTTTCCATGCGGCTTGCCACACCGGACAGATCTCCCTGCTTCAGCGCGTCCACCATACCCGCAACATCCGGGTGGTGCTGCAGCTCGTTCGCATGCAGGTTCTCATATACCATCTTCGTGCTGACCGATATCGTCGGTTTCGCCACAACGACAAAACAATCCGGCAACGGTGCCACCTCTGTCAGCACCTCGCCGATACCTTCGGAAAGCGCGGTTTTTGCCATAATACAATACGGCACATCCGCCCCCAGTTTCACACCGAGCTTCATCAATTCCTGATCACTGACGTCCAGTCCATACAACTCTCGCATCGCATGAAATGCCGCGGCGCAATCCGTACTGCCACCTGCCATACCGGCTTCGACCGGGATTCGTTTCACCAGCTCCACATGGACATGCCCGGTCAGATGATACGTTTCCCCCATCAGTGCGATTGCTTTGTAGATAAGATTACGCGCATCACACGGCACGAATGCTTTATCACACGCCAGTGTGATTGTCAGCGTATCCGCTTCCTCCACTGTAAATGTCAATGTATCATATAAGCTTAGATTCTGCATGATCATGCAGACATCATGATAACCATCCTCGCGTCTGCGCAAAACATCCAATGCCAGATTCACCTTTGCATATGCATTTCTCGTTAACGTTTTCATCCTTGAAAGCCTCCCGTTACAAACAATCTGTTTTTATTATACCAACGCAAGCGTTTCTTCACAATCTATTTATTTTCTCATAACGGCAGAAATCCATGCCGCATCTGCAACATGGATTTCCGTGATTTTCTATTTACTTTATATTATAGGAAGATCTAAGATTTCACGATCAGCAGCCGGTCACCCTCTGATACATAATCGGACTCCAGATTGTTCAACTGCTTGATGGCATCAATCGATGCATAGTATTTTTTCGCAATGCTCCACATGCTGTCGCCCTTCTGCACGACATACCCGACGATACCCGGCTGTGCCGCCTTCTTCGCCTCATCAATCGGCAGGATCTGCAGATCCGTCATCGCCTGACTCTCACCCTTTGCAAAGACGGAGATGTTCAGGTTGATCTGTGCCTTAATCTCGATTTCTTCACTATTTAATAATGACGCAGTAAGCTGGTCGATGCACGGATGGATACGCACCGAGTCCTCCTGCGCGAGCGGTACCGTATCCGCCGTATACGAAAATGGAATCTCCACCTCGACACTGCTCATCGGATCATCTCCGGTCGCAATATACAGCACACAGCATTTTACAACGCCTGTGATCTCTGCCCCATTTTCCCCGACAACAACATCATCAATATCGACATCGCCATACACATGACAGATCTGCAGCAGCTTCGCCTTATCTCCACCGATCTGTTTTCTGGCAGACACTTTTGCCTTCGCTGCATTGCGCAGCAGCAGGTTCTCATAATCCATCACCTCAAACTGCGGTACAAGCTCCGCGCTCGGCGAATACACATCGGACAGCATCCGGCATGAACAGTCCTCATACAACTTGATATTCATATCAATATTATAGTCACAGCCAAACACGCGATCCTCACCATCCGCATCCTGCCGGATTGTGATCTCCCCCTTGCCAAGCACATAATCGACATCCAACACCATGCCCTCTGCTGCACCACTGCAAGGCACCTCACGATAGAGCGACCGCACCGAGAAAATGGACTGTACCGGGAGCCGTTCCTCGCCCCCTTTATATAAGATGAAGATTTCGATTTCTCCACGCACCAGAAGCTTCTCATCCCCCGCCTTCGTCTCCATGTTCCGAAGTGCGACACATTGCCACAAAATCTCCTGGATATTCGGTTTGTTCTGCGGGATTTCCAGCTCCTCCCGCACCTTCAGGACATCGCGCTTGGCGAGCACGACCTGACTATATGTAACGTCGCGATACTGACAGGCAACGCCTTCCCCCTGCTCAATCCCTGTCGCCGCATCGATGCACATCTCTTCATACACATTAACACTTGTTCCAATCAGTCCGCGAACCTCCAGCTTGCGCGAATTGATCATGCTCACCGTCAGATCCTCCAACTGACTGTGGCAATCCACCTGACTAGAGGAAGACACGCCATCGCAGTTGACAACATCCTCAAATGGAATCTCACTCTGGAACTGGCACAGCCGCGGGATATCGCCCCCGGTACGATACAGCACACGCACGCAGACCGATCCGGTGATCCGCACTTTTCCATCCTCCGGAATCATGGACTCCAACAGAATATGACCTTCCTTGGCAACGATTTTTTCCATATCGCCTTTACTATCCGGAATCGTAAAATCATCATCGACTGTTATCTGTGAATATTTGGACTGCGTCAACACGCTTGTATGTATTTCCTTCTTCGAAAATTCCATAGCTCCCTCCACCAAACTAGATTCTTACCCTCTGCTTTATATGTATTCCAATGCTCTCTGAATTATGATAATTTACCGTAAATATTTTTGCGTGCATATAGAAGCCGTACTTACGATACATTCAATACCGGCAGCTCCAGCCGCGGCAACCGGATTACAATATACGGATACATCGACGATGTTCCTGTCTGCCCGTCAGGCGTGTTGGAATCTGTCCCTGATGCAACACCGGAAATGTCCCCCTCCATTTCAGCCTCGGTCTTCAGATCGGTCTTTATATAGATTGCCCGGTCAGTCTTATACAGCTCCTCCACAACCACACACAGATTGGTACGGTCGTGTTCCCCATATCCAACCACAATATACAGATGATCCTTCGTCGTATAACTCATCTGGAATGCATGCAGCTTCTTCTCCTCTATAATCTGCCGCAGATCATCCGGCAGTTCTGTCTCTGCGCACACCGTAAAATCCAGATCCTGTCGTTCTCTCGCCTCCTGCTTGCGACACCCGGATGACACACACGCCAGCGCAACCAGAACCAAAATCATAAACTGCCTCCCGCTTCGCCCTTTATTCAACATTTTCTCATTACAATCCCCCATGATCCCCCATTTCTTCATCCGCGTTCTATCTCAAATCCTTGCAGATGATAAAACGTTTCATCTACGCAGGTTGCGCAAACGAAACTATTTTGCTAAAATATATGTGGTTTTTTCCGCCCTATGCGTAAAACCACAAATATAAATATAAGAGGCGTAATCATGTCAAAGAAAATTAACCGAAACGATCCTTGCTGGTGTGGCAGCGGCAGAAAATACAAAGTCTGTCATGAAATGTTCGACGATAAGATTGCAAAAATTGCACATCAGGGGCACATCGTTCCTACTCATAACCTAATCAAAAATGCAGAGCAGGTTGAGAAGATCAAGGAAAGTGCAAAAATCAACATCGCTGTACTGGATGAGATTCAGAAGACAATCCATGAGGGTATGTCTACCGCAGAGATTGATAAGATCGTCTACGATATGACAACCGATATGGGCGGTATTCCAGCACCATTAAACTACGAAGGATTCCCATACAGTGTATGTACTTCCGTCAACGATCAGGTCTGCCACGGATTCCCATCACCAGATGTTATCTTAAAATCCGGTGATATCATCAACGTAGACTGCTCTACAATCCTGAACGGCTATTTCTCCGACTCTTCCCGTATGTTCTGTATCGGTGATGTCAGCCCGGAGAAGAAGAAACTCGTTGATGTCACAAAGGAAGCAATGCTCAAAGGTCTCGAACAGGTAAAACCTTGGGGCTTCCTCGGCGACATGGGGCAGGCAGTGCATGATTATGTCTATGCAAATGGATATTCTGTTGTCCGCGAAATCGGTGGACACGGTGTCGGCATTGAGTTCCACGAAGAACCTTGGGTAAGCTACAACTCTAAAGCAGGTACAGAAATGCTTATGGTTCCTGGCTTCATGTTCACGATCGAGCCGATGGTAAACATGGGCAAGCCGGACATCTTCGTCGACGAAGAAAATGACTGGGAAGTTTACACCGAAGATGGACTTCCATCTGCACAGTGGGAGATTCAGGTACTTGTCACCGAGGATGGATACGAGATTATTTCCTACTAAAAATACGCGTAGTCGGGCTACAGAATATTATAAAGATGAGCCATGATTATAATTCTACACAGACGCGCTCCCGCTCACTTCATCACGCAGCGGTACTAAATTCGTGCTACGCACTCATTAAGTGCCGGCGTGCTTCAATGGTCTGTTTAAGAATTATAATCATGGCTCATCTTGTTTACAGATTTACACGACTACGCTTACTCTTTGGTTAAAATGATTTGTCGATAAAAGGTAATCCTCGGTGAATATATGTGATATCTTCCCCTTCATCATACGTGAAAGCAATA
The DNA here is from genome assembly GCF_040094675.1 of Coprococcus hominis (ex Arizal et al. 2022). Lineage (NCBI taxonomy): Bacteria > Bacillati > Bacillota > Clostridia > Lachnospirales > Lachnospiraceae > Coprococcus > Coprococcus hominis (ex Arizal et al. 2022). The sequence continues at coordinate 72,653 of NZ_JBBNHG010000027.1, read as the reverse complement.
TTCACATTTACCTTGTGATCATTTTGATACACATATTCCGGGACATTGTCGCTGTATCCATAGATGCACAGCGTATCTTGTAATTCGATTTCATTGCGCTTTTTTGCATGCATGGTATCGAAGAAATCTGCGGTTGTTTTCTGCATCTCATCTTCGGTCATCCGCCCTTTTTCCTGACTGCACAGATAGAGATTGCTGCTGCCAGAGAGCCCCAGATCTGTGTAGATCTGATCGAGCTGTTCCTTACACCGGTAGATATTTTCTGTCGACTGATTTTTCAATGCAATCTCTGTCATCAGATAATTCTCCTGTATGGTCGAACCATCGGCGTTTGTCTGTTCCATCGAAATCAACCGGATTGTCGTATCTCCATTTTCACCCTTTTTTACAAACGTTGTCGAAGTATTTTCACCTTCAGTACTTGTAATTATGTCATAGCCAGATATGATTCCCAGCTTTTCTCCAACCCGTTGCAGGATTTTCTCTCGTGCGGCTTCGGTCATCGTCTCATCGCCATAATGCGCATACAGTTTTACCTCTGCCGCCGTCACATTTTCCACGCCATCACTCATGACCTGTGTCACCATCTGGCTCTCCCGGTCAATCCGCTTCGTAATAAAGATTTGCAGCGCAACTGCTGCCCAGATAAGTACAACAATATATAACTTCTTTTTCGTGCTCATAGACCTTCCCCTTTTCAAGGTATTCCGCAACTTTGCATTTGCGCCTGTTGCGTACTAGGAGTGTTGCCACGTTTTACCAGTCTTATACATTTAAATTTTTGCTTTACTTTATCGCGTTAAAGCGTTATACTGTTGTCGATGATTGAAGCTGTGCCAATCTTACCATATTTATTTGAATTACAGTCACAGCATGGAGGTATATTATGACAATCGGAATTGTTGGACTTGGACTGATCGGTGGTTCTTTTGCAAAAGCATACAGTGACAACGACGAACACAAGGTTCTTGCTTATAACCGCAGCAAAGAAGTGATTCAGGCTGCGTATAACGATAAAGCCATTGACGGCGAATTAAACGAAGGGAATATCAAAGACTGCGATCTGATTTTGCTTTGTCTGTATCCGCAGCTTTGCATTGACTATTTGACAAAGATGGCACCTTATATCTGCAAAGATGCGATGGTGATCGACTGCTGTGGTACAAAAGAGCTGATCTGCCAATCCTGCTACCCTATCGCCAAACAATATGGCTTTACTTTTATCGGCGGACACCCAATGGCTGGCCGTCATTTCTCCGGCTACGCATACAGCACAAAGACAATGTACAACGGAGCTTCTATGGTACTTGTGCCAGAAGATCTGAATGATACGAAATCCATCGAGCGTGCGAAGAAACTGCTGTCTCCGATTCATTTCGGTAAATTCACAATCTGCGATTACGACCGTCACGACGCGATGATTGCATTCACATCCCAGATGGCACACGTTGTATCCAATGCTTACGTGAAAAGCCCGACAGCAAAAAATCACGATGGTTTTTCTGCCGGAAGCTACAAGGATCTGACACGTGTTGCATGGTTGAATGAAACGATGTGGACAGAACTTTTTCTGGAAAATAAGAAACATCTGATCAAAGAACTTGACTATTTTATCACGGCTTTGCAGGAATACAAAACTGCAATGGAGAACGACGATGCAGAAACATTAAAAAAACTCCTTGCAGATGGTAAACACTGCAAGGAGGAAATCGACGGAATCACTGGCGAATAATTTACGCCTGATGATTGGATACAAAGCAGCTGGCAATACCACTCACCAGTCCCGCTGCAAGCAGGTAGATGCCTGCCTGAAAGCTCTTCCAGATCGTCGCCCCGGACACAGAAGAACCGGAGGATACCTGAGAAGAGATGAAACGAGCAAGCATCTTAGAGATCCATGCCGTTACATTTCCCATATCTACAAGCGCTATGATAATCATACACACAACAATCATACAGGGTATTGCCTTGAGGGGCGGTATCCTGACAAAGGATAACACGAGCATCCCCACCGCGGCAATCAGGATTCCAATCGGAATTCCTCGCCACATATCAGAGATTAACCCCACATTTTCACAGATCTTCATAATGCTGTACCGGATCTGTACCTGTGCATGATATGCGGACAGATCAATAGCAGGTACAAATAGGCTCACTGTCAACAATACTGCGGACAGGATGCCTAGCAGCATACTCGCTGTCACAAATTTACTTTTTCCATATTGATTCTGATTATCCATTTTTACGCTTCCGTTCCAAAAAATCTCCAACCGTTCCAAGTGTATAGATCACAAGACCTGCCACATAAAAGACCGGTCCAAGTCCCCTTCCGGCATCATAATTCGATGAGGTTCCAAGCTCTTTTGCCAGTCGGACATTGTCCTCTAACACACGCAGCGACTGTGTGTAATGCTTATTGTTGATCACGATAATAAAGATGACAAGCATCACAAGAATTGGTGCAAACCGCATAATCGGATTTGCCGCATATTTCCGCAACCACTTGATATAATCGCAGGCAGACAACAACAGCATCCAGACTCCGACTAAGATTGCAATGATACCAAGCACCAGCACAATGGTTTCTCCCATCGCCAGGATGCTTCCATCTTCTTCTACCATGGAGCTCTTCATACCGATCTCAAACAGATTCGCCTTACGCTTCACATCAAAAAGCTTCTCCCAGATCCAGTTCATAAACGGCGCCAGATATAACAAAATCGAACCGACAAACGCCAGCAACAGGTTCATATCTCCACCGATGGACTGGAAATATCCAACGATGTCGATTGCCTTGCTCGTATCGGCAGCTTTACGATGATGCTTTTTCTCCGGCACCTGCTTTACCGTATTTTTTGCAGCAAGCTTTGCCCGCTCCTTCGCCTTTGCTTTCTCTTCCTTTTCTGCCCGCTTGATATCCTCTTTCGATACCTTCAGAACAATCGGTTCTTCCAATGGTGCACCGCAAGACTCACAGTAAAGCGCACCCTCTGGAATCTCTTTTCCACATTCCTTACATACCATGTTCTATCACCCTCCAGACCATCATATACAACGATGGCTGCCGAACCATACCGGCTCGACAGCCATTTTCTTACTTATGTATTATTTGTTTCCGATCTTGATTCCAAGCTTGTCTAACACTCTTGGAGCTGCGGCAGCAATCACACCAAGGTATGCAAAAATCACACCGGCTGAAATACCTACCTTAATACCATACTCCCTGAAGTTAACCGTCGTACCATCTGAATGTGCATAACCGTGACGAATTGTTGCGATCAATACAAATACAAAGATGACACCAAGAAGAATAAACTCAAAGTATGGAATCGCCTGTAACTTTGCTTTCACATTTGCAATCTGTGGAACAGGAATAAAATCTGCAACCTCCCATGCAATCAGTACCAATGAAAGCAGTAACACAATGATTGCGATGAAGCGGTTAAATCCACCTGCCTTAAACAGATTCCAATGCTCTGTAACACCCCAGTAAGTTGCATGTGCCCATGGGATTAAAGTTGCAAGGAACACAAAAAATGCTCCAACGATCTTCAGGATATTCATAGGATTTTCCTTCACATATCCAAGATATCCATTGATTCCTGCACCAAATGCCGCTGCGTTATTGCTTCTAGGCTGATAATAACCGCCCATCGGCTGCTGTGGCTGCTGGTATCCCATCTGTGGCTGTACCGGCTGTCCCATTGGCTGCTGGTATCCCATCTGTGGCTGCACCGGCTGTCCCATTGGCTGCTGGTATCCCATCTGTGGCTGCACCGGCTGTCCTGCTGGCTGCTGATATCCCATCTGTGGCTGTACCGGCTGTCCCATTGGCTGCTGGTATCCCATCTGTGGATGCACTGGCTGTGCATTATCTGCAGGTTGCTCTGCCTGAACTGGAGCTCCACACATTGGACAATTTGTCTGTCCGGTTGGTATAATCGCTCCACACATCGTACAATTCATAAATCTTCCCTCCTAAATAACCCTCTTAATTCTAATAAGAAGTGATAAAAAAATAATAGCATAAACCCCTCATTCATTCAAGGAATTTATGCTAGATTGTGACTATTTTATTACATATTTTACATAATCTTCTTTTTTAGAGATCATATTGAAGAACTTTACAATTTCCCAGATTAAACTTGAAAAAGTCTTCATTATCCAGACTCTCAAAATATGAGTTGATCACCCGGCACACACCGCCATGACTGATCACCATGACCTTTTTATCCGCATAGCGCTGCTTGATATCATCTAGAAAATTATACACACGCTGTACAACTTTAAGCAGCGACTCACCCTCTGGATACTGGTAACCAAACTGTACCCACTGCTCCATGAATCCCGGCGTTCCCTCATAGGTTCCGTCGATCACACCATAATCACGCTCTGCAAGGCGATCATCCACTTCTACCGGCACACCGATCGCTGCACCGACAATATCTGCAGTCTCCTTTGCACGCACAAGCGGTGATGAAATGATGAGATCCACATCCGTATCCTGCATGCTCTGTGCCAGCTCATGTGCCTGTGAGATTCCTTTTTCCGTCAGTCGCACATTTGCTCTTCCACAGATTCGAACCTCTATATTATACTGTGTCTGTCCATGTCTTGTTACATATAATTTCATAGATACCCTCTTCGGAATAATGCTATTTATATCCAATCTCCGTTATGATACCATAGGAACTTTCTTTTTTCAACAAAACAGCCACTCAAAAAGGCTTTCCTAACTTATGAAAGTTATTTTTTTATTTTATTTCTTTATTTATGAAATATGCCGTCAAAACATCCATAAAATAATATTTTTCTTCTGAAAATGGCCAGACGCACCCACTCCGATGCCGGAAAACAAGCTTTCCCGCCTTCTGTGCCTGCATCAGATGCAGTTCAAATTCCCGGCTGCCTGCAACCTGACAAGTAATGCCTTCTACATCCTCTGGCAGAATCTGTGTTTCTGTCTTTGCTGTCAGAAGCTGTTCCCATTCCTCCGTCCAGATCTGAGCATATTCTGCCAGCCGTTCTTCGCGCGCAGGCAACGCTGCATATATCTCGTTTGCCGCGAAAACAGCTCCGCTTGTTGTCACCATAATGGCATCCATCAACCGCCCTGCTGCCTGCACATTCATTTCCTTCATCATGGCAGCCGTCCTTGGCAGTCTGCGCAGATCTTTTCCATATAATTGCAGCAGCCCAGCAAACCGCGCATTTAACTGACTGGCAAGTCCACACACGACACTGAAATCAAATGCCTTTTCATATCCCGCAAATGTTGGCTGTTGCTCCGCCACTGACTCCATGACCTGACGCAGATATTCTGACAAATGCAGATCGTCCCCATTCGCAAGCAATGTCTCAAAAAACCGTTCCTCTTCCTCATAGATTTCCCAGAATCGCAAATCCACACAGACACACTGTGCCTCTGATAATCCATATCGCGCCCGTGCCGCCTGTATATCCTCCATCGTCCGGTCAATCAGTACAAACCGCACATAGGGTGCCAGCATTTCCAGATCCAGATCATTGCATCGACCGGCACCCCAGATAGCAACTACCGGTTTCGCTTCCAAAGGTACATCCGCCTCCAAAGTAAACGCCTGATCCCGCAATTTTCCCTGTCTTGCCAGATGTGCCCGCCGGTAATAGCTCTCAATCCCCTCTAAGACATAACTGGTCAATGTCTGCCGGTAATCTGTCCATGCGGTTCGCATCGGATCTGAATTTTCAGTTTCAATCATCTTTTCATAAATCATCTTCTACACGCTTTCTGCACTTACATTGTAAATTCTGCATGATTCTCTGCATTTCATCTGTGTAAAACCGAAAATACAAAAAAAACACCGACTCCGCAGCTTCTTCTGCAAAACCGATGCTTTTACAAGTGGGCCGCCGGGGGCTCGAACCCCGCACACCCTGATTAAGAGTCAGGTGCTCTACCAAATGAGCTAGCGGCCCGTAGTGAATTTTCACTTACCATGTGTTCTTCATCAGAACAATATGGAGTATACAACATTCATTTACAAAATGCAAGCTTTTTTTCACATTTTTTTCAGATTTTTTTCAAAAAGCCCGCAAACCCTTTATTTCCTTAACTTCTTGCATGCACTAATTGTCTCCAGCCGGTTCAGAATACAACATACTGTGTGTATATTGCGTCCAAGATTCATCAGTTTTCGATTCAGACAGGGATTCGAGTACACTGCATTTGTAAGTTTAAAACCACATTTTTTTCTTCCCATAAGAGACTCCGGCATGTATCTTACTACCATAGTATGCACCGGAATCTCTTTTTTTACACGTTTTTGTTATTTCTTTTTTGGTGGTTTGATGACCATGCGGCAGATTGGATTTCCCATCGCAGAAAACTTCTCTTCATACTCCGTCATGACATTACCCTCCGCATACTCGCTATGATGCAGGTCAAACGTATAGTTGACCATCTCCCAACCGGCAAGTTCTACCTGTTCCAGTGAGAAATCAAACAACGGGCGGTTGTCTGTCTTAAATGTAAGCCCTCCATCTGCTGCGAGGAAATTCACATACCGGTTCAAAAACTGCACCGATGTCAGGCGCCGTCTCGCATGACGATCCTTCGGCCACGGATCAGAAAAGTTCAGATAGATATAGGCAACCTCATCTTTTTCAAATACATTTTCGATTGCCTCCGCATCCATTCGGATAAACACCAGATTCGGAAGCTGCTCGATTGTCTGCTTCTCGATTGCCCGGACAAGCACACTCGAATATTTCTCAATACCGATATAATTGATCTCCGGATGCAGCTTTGCCATATCTATAATAAATCTGCCTTTTCCCATTCCCACTTCGATATGAATCGGATTTTCATTTTCAAAAAAATCATGCCACTTTCCCTTCATTGTCTCTTCTTCATGCACGACAAAATCATTTGTGGCAATCATTTCTCTGGAGCCTTTTACGTTTCGTAATCTCATCTTTTTTACCTCGTCCATCTATAATGTTTCTATATTAGCATTTATTTTAAATTTTCACAAGAATGTTGCATTTTATCTCTTGTTTTTTTCCCTGTTTTATATGATAATTAAGAAGATAATGTCAATCTTTACAGAAAAGGATTTTATAGCATGATCAAAACAGTGAAAAAAATTATTTCCTATATAATGGTGTGCGTGCTATTCCTCAGCATGTGTATTCCATGCGAGGCTGCACAGACAAGCACCGCAACTGCATCCGATGCAAATGCAACGACGGGATTTCCACAGATTACGTCCACATCTGCCATCATCATGGATGCACAATCCGGACAGATCATATACGAAAAGAATTCCCACACCCGGCAATATCCGGCAAGTATCACAAAGATCATGACTGCGTATCTCGCCATCAAAAACGGAGATTTAAACTCTACGATCACAATGAGCGACGCTGCCGTCTGGGGCATCGACCGCAACAGTTCCCATATCGCGCTCGATGTCGGCGAAGAGATCAGTATGTCGGATGCACTCTATGCCGTCATGCTCATGTCTGCAAATGAAGCAGCCTGGGCGATTGCAGAACAAGTGTCCGGCTCTCTGGAGAATTTCGTGCAGTTGATGAATGATACTGCACAAAGTCTCGGCTGCAAGGATACACATTTTACGAATGCAAACGGATTGCATGATCCGGACCATTATACAACTGCCTACGACATGGCGCTGATCACAAAAGAGGCGCTTACAAGCAAGACCTTTCGTGAGTATGCTTCAGAAACCTATCATGAGATTCCGCCAACGAACATGAACAATGAGACGCGTTATCTCACGCAGGGCAACCGGATGATGCTCAGCAATTCCGAATATTATTACCCGGCATGTCAAGGTGGAAAAACTGGTTATACTGATGATGCGGGTGGTACACTTGTCGTCTGGGCTGAAAAAAATGATATGCAGTTGATCTGTGTGACAATGGGTGCCCCTGACAACGCAACGAATTACACCGACAGCATTGCGCTGTTCAACTATGTATTCAACAACTACTCAAACACCACGTTGTTGTCAGACTATGAATTCGATGCAGAGGCTGCCACGACCGCGCAGAACTTCTTAAACGATTATTATGGTTGTGAAAATCTCGGAACCATGCATCTGTCCGTTGACAATAACCAGCCATTTATATTTGCGAACAATGCCGACAGAACCAAGCTGCAAATGAACTTTGTTCCATCCGCAGACCGGCTGGATGAAGGTTATATCGGTACTTTGGAAGTTTCCTATGAAGGTACGACCTGCCTGACACTTCCGGTCAGCTATTCCGGCTATGTCAATTCCAACGATGACGTTGCCGTAGCCGAAGCATACAAAAATGGCAGTATCCGCCCGGCGTTGATCAAAGAAAAGAAAAGCTATTGGAAATATATAATTGCGGCGGTCGTCATTGCATGTATTCTTGGACTTTTTATTTATGCAAATGTGATCGAACCACGGAAACGGAAGCAAAACTCCCGTTCCCGCAGACGATAACAGGAAACCTTGCACCACGAAAAGAGGTACTTCAACTATGGAAGAATCAAAAGAGAATTTTAAGAAAATCAAATCTGCCAATCAGATGATGCTGGATTATTTCAACAAATCCTTCCTGTCACAATTGGAGGATATCCAGAATCTCAAAACACAGATTTTTGAAATTGACATCAAGATTGATGAGCTGGACAAGACGAAGGACATTTACGCCTTCAAGACCAACTCCAGAAAAAGCGTCTTTTCTCCTGTCACAAATGATGGCGTGGATACCGAGCGCAACAAGATCATTCAGGAGCAGATCAAAGACCTGCAATCCGTGAAGGAGACCTTGACGTTAAAGCTGCGCGGCATGGAATTACAGTTGAACAAGCTGCGCCAATACCTGGAAGCATTGAACAATGCAGAAGATGCACTTACCTCTTTTGAGCCTCGCTACACGACAGACGACCCTGATCATACCGATCACTACGGCTTTACATTTCTTCAGGAGGACGCCAAGGAAGACATCTCCTCGCATGGATATAATATCTTAATGCTGGATGCATACGACCGGGCACTCACACAGACGATTCTGGATAAGCAGATCAAAACCGGGCTGGAAGCTATGCAGAACAAACTGGATATGATCAACTATCTGATTGGAACAGATGTCGGACGTGCGAAATTAACCTTGCAGGAAATCCTGCACAACGTAAAGCAGATGTCCCACTCGGTCGATGAAATCGCCGAGAACATGAACAGCTTTTCTTCTTCCGACAAACCATTGAAGGAACAGCTCGAAGCTTACTTAAATGAGTTTAAGCAGAAACATACAAAAATCAAAATTACCGCATCTGTCGAAACACCAGATCCGAACATCAGCTATCATCCGGTGTTCAACATTAACTTCATGCGGCTGATTGCAATATTTTTCGATAACATCGCCTTACATGCAAATGCATCCAATGTATCCGTACAGGCAAGCCTGACGCCAAATATGGCAGAGGTCATTCTGACAGATGATGGTGTCGGCATCAAGGACACCTATATGGAGGACAGTCCTTGGTACAGCAGCCTGCACAAAGCAAAGGAAATCCTGTATATGCTCTGTGGCAAGCTGGATATCTCCGGGGATGTCATGTCGGGAACCACAGTAAAATTCAGCTTCCCGATCCAACAATAAAAGCAAACAACAATAAAGGAGTTTATATATTATGAAAAACAAGATTGTAGAACTGATTGCTGCAAACGTCGAAGGGTTAACCGCAGCAGAAATTGCAGACCTGATTGAGATTCCGCCAAAACCGGAGCTTGGTGATTTTGCATTTCCCTGCTTCCGCCTTGCGAAGACGATGCGCAAAGCCCCACAGATGATTGCCAACGATATCAAAGAAGCAATCGGCGATGTGGATTTCCTGCAGGAGATTCAGGTACAGGGTGCTTACTTAAACTTCTTCGTAAAGAAGGAATTATTTATCGAAACAATGGTGACAGCTTCTATGGCTGATGATTTCGGAAGTTCTACCGAAGGAAATGGACAGACAATCTGTATCGATTATTCTTCTCCAAACGTAGCAAAGAATTTCCATGTTGGACATCTTCGTACGACGATCATTGGAAACTCTCTGTATAAGATTTATTCCAAGCTGGGCTACAAGGTTGTCCGCATCAACCACCTCGGCGACTGGGGTACACAGTTTGGTAAACTGATCGTTGCATACAAGGCATGGGGAAGCGAAGAAGCGGTCAAGAAGGACGGCGTTGCCGAACTGATGAAGCTCTACGTGAAGTTCCACGAAGAGGCTGAGAAGAATCCAGAGTTAAACGACGAAGCGCGTGCATGGTTCGCGAAGATGGAACATGGTGACGAGGAAGCTTTAAAAATCTGGCAGTGGTTCAAGGATATCAGTCTGATCGAGTACAAGCGTACTTACGATCTGCTTGGTATGGACTTCGACTACTACCTCGGCGAGAGCTTCTACCGTGATAAAACCGACGATGTTGTAAAACGACTGACAGACGCAAATCTCCTGACAGAGAGCGAGGGTGCAAAGATCGTAAACTTAGACGCTTATGATATGGCTCCATGTCTGATCCTGAAGAACGACGGCAGCTCCATCTATGCAACACGTGATATTGCAGCGATCTTCTATCGGAAAGAAACTTACAACTTCGTAAAATGTCTGTATGTAACCGGACAGGAACAGAAGCTTCACTTCAAGCAGGTATTCAAGGTTGTTGAATTGCTTGGAAATGAATGGGCAAAGGATCAGTTAGTGCATATTCCTTATGGACTTGTCAGCTTGGAAGGTGCCAAGCTTTCTACACGTAGCGGAAATATTATTTATGCCGAGGATATTCTCCTCGAAGCGATTGCGAAGATCAAAGAGATCATCAATGAGAAGAACCCGGATCTTCCAGATAAGGATGAGACAGCAAAGAAAATTGGTGTTGGTGCCGTATTGTTCAATGATCTTTATAACCAGCGTATCAAAGACGTATCTTTCAAATGGGAGAAGCTTTTGAACTTCGATGGTGAAACCGGTCCATACGTACAGTACACACATGCAAGATGCTGCAGTATCTTAAAGAAGCTGGATGGATTTACACCATCGGCAGATATTGATTACAGTGTATTGACAGATGTAGAAGCAATGGAGTTACTGAAAGAGATTAACCGCTTCCCGAAGGTTGTCAAGGATGCTTCCGAGCGTTACGAGCCTTCTGCTGTTGCCAGATTTGCAGTGGATGTTGCACAGGCATTCAACAAGTTCTACAATGCATGTCGTATCCATGTAGAGGAAGAGAATGTGCGTAACGCGCGTGCTACACTGGTATATATCACAAAGAAGACGATCAAAGATGCAATGGAATTGCTTGGTATTGATTGTCCAGAACAGATGTAATTTCATTATACATTCCATATGATAAAAACTGGTATATAATTACTAAGAAGTTAAGTAAGTCGGATGATTAAATCATCCGGCTTATTTTTATGAAATCGTCATATATTCATATGCTTATGTTTTACTCTCCTCTAACCTCACTATATTGTATCTCCAATTTTATAAATACAATATGTATGATTCCGCCCGAAGTTATCAACAATTTTTGTTTTTAGAATCATTTTTTATCCACAATTATGTGTATAAGTTGGTGGATATTATATACTTTTCCACAATTATTGATGTTTATATATGTGGATAATCAGTGTTTCACGTGAAACATATTGATAATCGTAAATTAAAATTCTATTCTATATTCAATATAGATAACACATGCTCAATATAAATAGATAACAGTTATAATTCATTTTTATGTACATTAAAATTATACAGATGCATATTGTACTATAATTTATTAATTAAGTTTATTGTTGTTTTATAATTTAACATATTACACGTTACAGTTATTTATAAAACCAAAAACAGCCAGAAATAAATTTTACCAGTTATCTGTCGGTTCATCAGTTATTCATTTTTAGATACTCGTAGATGTTTTAAATCATATATTTCAGATTTTATTTTCATTTTATGTAATGTATATGTTGCAAACAATGTTTCACGTGAAACATATATATTCAGATATTTTAAAACTAATGTGTCTATACCAAATTCAATTTTTATATCTGAAATACACTCAATTATTTATCTAAATCAAATAAGATAATATTCTATTATCTTTATGTACCCTTTATGTTACTTCTGATAGCACTAGAATTCACTCAGTCAATTTATAAAATGCTAAGTTCAGTTTGTTATCATCTATTATAGATTCATTCATAATTAATTTTTGAATTACATCTCCATATATCATAATCTCGCAACCATGTTTCACGTGAAACATAAACACATATTTATTTACTGAATAATATATACATTAACACACAAAATCAAATAGAGTATATGATAGCAACCTTCCAACTCTTAATTAAATATAATTTTCAAAATATCTAATGTTTCACGTGAAACACTTATATATTTATAATAACTAATATCTATTTTATGAATTTTTACTTAATTTCTATAAATTTTTCTTTCATTTTCCATACATATTGTAATATCCAAGCACTCAAATCTATATATTGTACACCAACAACAAATTTACCCATATTTTGATATAGCGAAACATGTCAGGTAGTGCTATAATGTCTATTATATGTGGAGGTTTTTATGGGTAGAATCATTGCAGTCGCCAACCAGAAAGGCGGCGTAGGAAAAACAACAACATCAATCAATCTCGCAGCATGTCTGGCGGAAAAAGGTAAAAAGGTTCTGGCTGTCGACATGGACCCACAGGGCAATCTGACAAGTGGCCTTGGTATCGATAAGAATACCTTGGAATACACCATTTATCATGCCATGAGTGGAGAGATTAACATTGGAGAGTGTATGATCGTTCATCCATTGGAGCATGGACTGGATTTAAGCGTTTTGCCGGCGAACCGTGATCTGGCAGGTGCAGAAGTCGAATTGGTCGATGCCGAAGATCCACAGCATATACTAAAGAACCTGTTAAAAAGCGTAAAGAAAAAATATGATTTTATTATCATTGATTGTCCACCGGCTCTCGGTATGTTGACGATCAATTCTATGACTGCGGCGGACACTGTCTTAGTGCCAATCCAATGTGAATTTTTTGCTTTGGATGGTCTCTCGCAGCTCATTTACACGATCAATCTGATTAAAAAGAAGCTAAACAAATCCCTTGAAATCGAAGGTGTTGTGTTTACGATGTATGACGCACGTACGAACCTGTCTTTGGAGGTTGTTGAAAACGTCAAGAATAATTTGGATCAGTTTATATATAAAACCATTATTCCGAGAAATGTACGGCTAGCAGAAGCACCTAGCTTCGGACTTCCTATCAACCTGTATGACAGCCGGTCATCCGGTGCGCAGGGATATCGGGATCTTGCAGACGAAGTAATCAATAATAAACTATACGCAAAATTATAAAAACACCTATTTGAGAGGAGAACGCTATGGCACCAAAGCGAGGATTAGGTCGTGGACTAAGTAATTTAATTCCGACAGACGATACAACCGAAGATGTCAGTCCAAAGGCATCGAAACAGACTAAAACAGGCGCTGTTACAAAAACAGAGGTTGTGAAAAAAGTAGAACAGACATTAAATATCAACCGGATTGAGCCAAACAAAAATCAGCCAAGAAAAGAATTCAATGAAGATGCATTGCAGGAGCTTGCAGATTCCATCAAACAGTTTGGTGTGATTGAGCCATTGGTCGTAGTGAAGCGCAAAGGCTACTATGAACTGATTGCCGGTGAGCGCCGTTGGAGAGCTGCCCGGTTAGCTGGTTTGAAAGAGGTTCCAGTTGTCATCAAAGATTACGATGATCAGCAGATTGTTGAGATCGCATTGATTGAGAACATCCAGCGTGAGGATTTAAATCCGATTGAAGAGGCACACGCTTATGAACGTTTGATTCAGGAATTCAACCTGACACAGGATGAAGTTGCAGAACGTGTATCGAAGAGCCGTACGACTGTGACAAATGCACTCCGACTTCTGAAGCTGACCGAGAAGGTACAGCAGATGCTGATTGATGATATGCTGTCGACCGGACATGTTCGTGCACTCATTACGATCACAGAACCTCAGTTACAGTATGAGACAGCAATGTATATTTTTGATAAAAAGCTTTCCGTGCGTGAGACAGAGAGCTACGTCAAGAAACTATTAAATAAGAAACCAAAGGAAAAGACATCCGAGAAAGAAGACCCGGAACTTTCCTTCTTATATAAAGCGATTGAAAACCGCTTAAAGGAATCCCTTGGAACAAAGACAACCATCAAGGCAAAGACCAAGGATTCCGGAAAAATTGAAATTGAATATTATTCACAGGAAGATTTAGAGCGCATTACACAGTTGCTCGCACAATAAAATCGAAAAGAGGAAAACTTCATGGAAGAGGCTAAGATATTTGGTATGAAAATGTCTTCTGCTGTCACAATCCTTTGTATTTTGGTTGTTTTACTCATAATTCTAATCATTTTTATCATTCATAAGATGAATGTGATGGCAAGAAAATATGAGATGCTTATGAGTGGCAAAAAAGGTGCGGATTTGGAGAAGATTATTCGGATTCGTTTTAAAGAGATGGATCAGGTCAAGGCAAATGCCAGACGTGTGACGAAGGAACACCGGCAGATCAAGAAACATCTGTCCTCCTGTATTAGCAAATATGCCCTCGTCAAGTACGATGCATTTGATAAGATGGCAGGAAAACTAAGCTTCGTCATCGCATTGTTAAACGATGAGAATTCCGGCATTCTACTGAACTCGATGCACTCGAGGGAAGGCTGTTTTACCTATGCGAAGGAAATCGTAAACGGCGAATCTTACATCCAGCTTTCATCGGAAGAAAAGGAAGCATTGGAACAGGCTAAGACGGTGGAAGAAGAGATTCAGGATCTGACAAAGGAAGCAGAATTCGAAGATGCCGATGGTAATCTGAATTTTGATGCATAATCAGGTCACAATATTATAATGATACAAAATTTTTGATATCAATTTTTTAACAAATATTTTAAACTACTATTATAAATAAGAAAGGACGACAATTATGTTAGACATTAAATTTGTTCGTGAAAACCCAGACGCTGTAAAGGAGAATATCAAGAAGAAGTTTCAGGATGCGAAGCTTCCATTAGTAGATGAAGTCATCGAGCTTGACAAGCAGGCAAGAGTCCTTCAGCAGGAAGCCGATGAGCTTCGTGCAAAGAAGAACGCTATTGCAAAGCAGATTGGTGCATTGATGGCACAGGGCAAGAAGGAAGAGGCAGAAGAAGTTAAGAGGGAAGTTGCAAAGAACGCAGCCCGTCTGGCAGAGCTGGAGAAGCAGGAGCCACAGGTGCGTGAAGAGTTAAAGAAGAAAATGATGGTCATTCCGAACATCATTGATCCGACTGTTCCAATCGGTAAAGATGATTCTGAGAATGTAGAGCTGGAGCGTTTTGGCGAGCCAGTTGTTCCAGATTTTGAAGTTCCTTATCATACAGACATCATGGAGAAGCTGAACGGTATTGATCTTGACAGTGCAAGAAAGGTAGCCGGAAATGGTTTCTACTATCTGATGGGCGACATTGCAAGACTGCATTCAGCCGTTATCAGCTATGCAAGAGATTTCATGATTGACCGTGGATTTACTTACTGTGTACCACCTTTCATGATCCGCAGCAACGTTGTAACCGGTGTTATGAGTTTCGCTGAGATGGATGCCATGATGTATAAGATTGAGGGTGAGGATCTGTATCTGATCGGTACAAGTGAGCACTCTATGATTGGTAAGTTCATCGATACAATGACACCAGAGGAAGAGCTTCCTAAGACTCTGACAAGCTACTCTCCATGCTTCCGTAAAGAGAAGGGTGCACATGGTATCGAGGAGCGTGGTGTTTATCGTATCCACCAGTTTGAGAAGCAGGAAATGATCGTTGTCTGCAAGCCAGAGGATAGCAAGATGTGGTTCGACAAGCTGTGGAAAAATACAGTTGATCTGTTCCGTTCTATGGATATTCCAGTTCGTACAATCGAGTGCTGTTCTGGTGATCTGGCAGACTTAAAGGTAAAATCTTACGACGTTGAAGCATGGTCTCCACGTCAGAAAAAATATTTCGAAGTTGGTAGCTGTTCAAACCTCGGTGATGCTCAGGCACGTCGTCTTGGCATCAAGGTAAAGGGCAAGGATGGAAAATATTTTGCTCATACATTGAACAATACTGTTGTTGCTCCACCTCGTATGCTGATTGCATTCTTAGAGAACAACCTGAACGAAGATGGAAGCATCAACATTCCAAAGGTGCTTCAGCCATATATGGGCGGTAAGACAAAAATCTGTTAATCCATTTCCCATGCGGAAATGCTGGAGGTAGTATGCATACTTATCTACGTGCGATCGGTTTTCGCGAATGTAAAAATAGACAGCAATTGGAAGATATTTATCGTCACACGTTGAATACTCCAAACCGCAAGATAATGACGACGATCAGCGTCGATACGTCGCTGCTGCAGTTTGAAAAAGATTTTGGTAAGAATTTCGGACTCTCGCTCGTCGGTGAATATGACATCAAGGGTTCTTTATCCATTGAACATTATTTTCCTTATTTGAAGGGAGACCGGTTCATGCAGTTTGAGAACATCACGATTCAGAAACAGACCGACAAAGAAAGCTATGCGGGAGTCTGCGAAGATTACCATCTTGGTATGACGATTATCTTCTATGTCATCAATATCGCAGATTATGCAAAATCTAAATGGTTGAATTATTCCAACCGGCAGATCACGAAGGTCAAGTTTTCTGCCCTGTCTGTGGCGGGAACGATTTTGCTCGGCATGCATCATTCCAAGCACCAGATTGCCGTTGAATCAAAGGGACGGAACCGCAGAAACCAGTTGCTCGATGCAGCGCGAAACGGTGATACCGACGCGATGGAACAACTGACCTATGACGAAATGAACACCTACACCTCTATTTCTTCCAGAGTCATCAAGGAGGATGTTCTTTCAATCATTGATACAAGCTTTATGCCATGCGGTGTGGAATGCGACCATTACATGGTTATCGGAAATATCTATGCAGTGGAAAAACTGCAAAATATATACAGTAAAGAGATTGTCTACAATTTACTGATTGAAGCAAATGGACTGATGATCAACGTCGGCATCAATGAAGCAGATTTACAGGGAGAACCAAAGGTCGGCAGACGGTTCCGCGGTGAAATCTGGTTACAGGGTGTCGTGACAATATAATATACTTTCAGGAAGGAGATTTTATGTATCTAGTATTTGACGTAGGTGGAACTTTTGTAAAATACGCTTGGATGAGTATGGACGGTAATATTCAGGAAAAAGGAAAATACCCAACCCCGACCAAGGAAGGAGAATCTGTACCAGAATTCGTGGAATCTCTCGGACAGATTTATGACAAATACAAAGATCAGGGTGTAGAAGGAATCGCCCTTTCTTTGCCAGGACTTATCGACGCAGAAAATGGTATCATCCGAAACGGCGGTGGTATCAAATATCTGAAGGACGCACATCTGGCAGAACTGCTTGGTGCGCGCTGTGACGGTGTGAAAATTTCCATGGAAAACGATGGAAAATGTGCAGCCCTTGCAGAAGTCTGGATGGGTAATGCCAAAGGCTGTAAGAATGCAGCTGTAGTCATCCTTGGAACCGGCATCGGCGGTGGTATCGTAATCAACGGACATGTGCATCGTGGAAAAGATCTGTCTGCCGGAGAATTATCTTATTTCTTCGCAGATACACTGACAAGAAAAGATGTGGATAAAATCTTTGATATTGATTCAATCAGCGATATGGAAGAAGAATACGAGAAGCTTCCTTATCTTTGGTCTACTTCGTATTCTACACGTGCTTTTTGTTATCAGGTTGCAGTGGCAAAAGGCATCAATCCAAAAGAATTCAACGGGGAACTTCTTTATAAGATGGCAGAAGAAGGCGATCCGGTTGTCCTTGATATGTTGGAAGATTTTTATTTTACAACTGCAAAATATCTGTTCAACATCTTTGCCATTGTCGATCCGGATATCATCTTGCTCGGCGGTGGAATCAGCGCGCAGCCTGCATTCGTGGAAGGTGTAAAGCGCTATGTAGAAAAGTTAAAGTCCATCAGTATGATTACAAATTTCATCAAGGTTGATGTATGTAAGTTCGGAAATGATTCAAATCTGCTCGGTGCGCTTTACAGCTTCCGACAGATGTACCTGGAAAATTAGACAATAAAAAAATGTTCCCGAGGCGATTCGAACGCCCGACCTACCGCTTAGGAGGCGGTTGCTCTATCCTGCTGAGCTACGGAAACAAATCGTTATCTATTTTATAATATTTTTGATAGGAGGTCAATATCCATGATTTTAAAAAAGCTGAAACCAATGCCAAAAGATTTTCTGTGGGGTGCATCTACCAGTGCATATCAAGTAGAGGGTGCAAACCTGACACATGGAAAAGGACCAAGTGTACAGGATATCAAGAAGGTACCGGAAGGCACCAGTGAATTAGATGTATGTGCTGATTTCTATCATCACTACAAAGAAGATATTGCTCTGATGGCAGAGATGGGATTTAAGACATTCCGTTTTTCTGTTGCATGGTCCCGTATTCTTCCGGAAGGAACCGGTGCAGTCAATCAGGAAGGTATCGATTTCTACAACAATGTCATCGACGAATGTCTGAAATATAACATTGAGCCACTTGTTACGATGTTCCATTTTGATCTTCCAGCAGCCCTTGAGAAGAAGGGTGGATGGTCAAGAAGAGAGAGTGTTGATGAATTCGTAAACTTCGCAAAGATTCTTTACGAGAACTATGGTGATCGTGTAAAATACTGGCTCACGATCAACGAGCAGAACGTATTAACCTTAAATGGAGAAGTGATTGGCACCTGTGATTTAAAGGGTGTGGATAACAAATATAAGAAACTGTATCAGGAGAATCATCATATGCTGCTTGCTCAGGCAAAGGCTATGGCTCTGTGTCATGAGATGGTACCGGGCGGAAAGATTGGTCCTGCACCAAACATTTCTCTTGTCTATCCGGCAAGCTGCAAGCCAAAGGATGTATTAGCAGCACAAAACTTAAATGCAATCCGTAACTGGCTGTATCTTGATATGGCAGTTTTTGGTCGTTACAACAATCTTGTATGGGCATTCTTAGAGGAACACGATGCAACACCAGTTATCGAAGATGGCGACATGGATATCATGGCGAGTGCGCATCCGGACTTTATTGGATTTAATTACTACTCTACAGCAACGGTAGAATGGAACGATGGAACAGAACCTGCTGGCAGAGGAGATCAGCAGATCAGTGGCGATGAGCCTGGCGTATTTAAGGCTTATCCAAATCCAAATCTGCTTCGTACCGAGTTTGGCTGGGAGATTGATCCGGATGGGTTCCGCGCAACGATGCGTGAGATCTACAGCCGTTATCATCTGCCAATGATCGTCACAGAGAACGGTCTTGGTGCTTACGATAAGCTCACAGAGGATGGCAAGGTACATGACCAGTATCGTATTGAATACTTGAGAAAGCATATCGAGCAGATCAAGCTTGCATGTTCCGAAGGTGTAGAAATGATGGGCTATTGTCCGTGGTCAGCGATTGACCTTGTATCAACCCATGAAGGTGTTGTTAAACGTTATGGATTTATCTATGTAAACCGGGATGAATTCGATCTGAAAGATCTGGCAAGATACAAGAAAGATTCCTTCTACTGGTACAAGAAGGTCATCGAAACAAATGGAGAAGATTTGACAGATTAAACCGGTTTCACGTGTAGAACGGAGGGTGTTACATGAACCGCAAATCAAGTACAACTCTTACAATCAGTGCTGTCGCTTTTATAGCGGCACTGCTGATTGACTTATATTTAATATTGGTATATCCTTCCATGATTCAGGTTATCATTGCAGTCTCTTTGATTGTCGTCGTTGATACCTATTTCTTAGTGGATGGGATTCTTGCGAAGGTCGATGAAATCGCAAACCTGAACCTCGATAAGCAGAACGAGCTTACCAAGGTAGAGAAAGGTATCTACTCAGTTGCAAAAAGAGAAGAGGTTTCCCGTACCCAGAGTATGTCCGCCATTCTTGATATGATGTTGGAAATGAAGGACGAGAATTCCAAGCTGTTGTCTGAGATCAAGGATGATAATTCAAAGCACATGAAAGATCTCATGGAACAGGATAAGCTGATGACAAAGATTCAGTTGAAGAAGGATATAGACAATACCGACCGTGTGGTAAGCAGCACGGAAAAGATGGCTGTTTTGATTACAAAAATGGCAACCGCAAATTCACGTTCTTCCAATGAGACCATTGAAATTCTCAATGATATCTGCAAAGAACTGGAACAGCGTAACGGAAAAACAGAGGATGAGAACGACTACTCCCATCTTCGCATAATGGATAAGGCAGAATAAACATGAACTATATCATATTTGATTTGGAATGGAACCAGTGCTGTGGTGGCAGAGATATGGAAAACCCGCGCATGCCATTTGAAATCATAGAAATCGGTGCAGTAAAACTGGACAAAAAATTTAATATTATCGACACATACTCCAGTATTATAAAACCAAAGCTCTACAAGAAGCTGCAGCCACATATCAAGACGATTTTAAATTATGATGAATCCACACTTCGAAAGGGACGACCGTTTGATATGGTGTATCGGGAATTCATCAAATGGTGTGGACAGGATGATTATATCTTTGGCACGTGGGGTTCAATGGACTTGAACATCCTTCAGACAAACATGGACTACTACTACTTAAAGCCGATGCCCGTGCCATTAAAGTTCTATAATGTACAGCAGATCTATGCAGATATGTATGACGAAGATGGTAAGATTGTAAAGCTGAAAAAAGCGGTCGAACATCTGAAGATAGAAGTGGAAGAGGATAAACCATTTCACAGTGCAGTGAATGATGCATACTATACCGGACTTGTGCTGAAAGCAATGTCTCCAAGAGATCTGGCAGACCGGTATTGTTACGATATCTATAACAACCCGAAGGATAAAAAAGATGAGATTATCTCCCATCACAAGCATTATTTAGAGCATATCTCCAGAGAATACCATTGCAAAGAGGAAGCGATTTCAGACGTAGAACTGATGGCTCCGATCTGCTATCGCTGTGGTAAGAAATTAGCACCAAAGGTAAAATGGTTTGCAAATACACCGAACTCCTATACCTGTATTGGAAAATGCTGGCACCACGGATTGGTGAGCGGTAAGATTCGATTCAAACAATCGAGAAACAACAATATATTTGTCATTAAAACGATGATTCCAACCGATAAAAAAGGTCTGGAAGCAATGAAAGAGCGACAGGACGAACTCCGGATAAGACGTCAGACAAAGCGTCATAATTAAAACAAACCCCTTGGCTATTAGCCGAGGGGTTGTTTGCTTGCAGTTCCTGCTTTCCGCGGATATGCTTTTGGTGTCTGTTTTTCTTTTCTGATAAATACAAAGCTCCGGCTGATATCCGAATCCGGAAGCATGAGTTTTTCTACTTTTTCAATCTTACCACCGAGAATCTGGATTGCCTTTTTTCCCTGTGTGATTTCTTCCTCTACCGTTCCTGTCTTATATGGGATAAAATATCCACCAGCCTTCACAAATGGAATACAATATTCCGAAAGCACTGCCATATTCGCAACAGCACGCGAAACTACAAAATCATATTTTTCACGCATTGCCTTATCTCTGGCACCTTCCTCTGCACGTCCATGCACCGCTGATATCTCATTCAGGTTTAACGCATCAATCACTTCCTGTAAGAATTTAATGCGTTTATTCAGAGAATCAAACAACGTTACCTGCAGATTTGGAAATGCAATTTTTAACGGAATACCCGGAAATCCAGCTCCTGTTCCCACATCAATGATCTTATACGGTTTTTCCCACATCTTCACATATCCGGCAAGTGCAAGACTGTCAATAAAATGTTTCAGAATTACTTCTTCCCGCTCTGTAATAGCCGTCAGATTCATCACCTTGTTTTTCTCAATCAGCATATCATAATACTGCTCGAATTGTGCAAGCTGTGCATCGGTCAAAAGCACCTGTCCCTCTGTGATCTGTTCTACATATATTCTAACTTTTTCCATTTTCTATATTCCTATGCCTGTTTCTTTGTCTCCAGATAAATCATCAACACCGACACATCTGCTGGCGATACACCAGAGATACGTGACGCCTGTCCGAGCGAAGTCGGTCGGATATTTGATAACTTCTGCCGCGCCTCTTTTCGAAGATTTGCAACATCGTCATAATTGATGTCATCTGGAATCTGTTTTTTCTCCATTTTCTGAAAATGTTCTACCTGCTGTTTCTGGCGACTGATATAACCATCATACTTAATTGCAATGTTGATTTGTTCTACCACTTCATTATCCAAAGTAATCTTATCTGTTGTATCAACGCCAAGCAATACCCGATATGCTTCCTGTCTGCCAGTATCCAATTCTTCCAGTGCTTCATAAGAAAGCTCTGGTCTGCGGATAAGTTCTGCCAGCGTTGCGGCTGTTCCAAGTGAAGAGCTTCCATGCTTTGTCAGAAAATCCTGTACATGCTTATTTGCGCCAACTGATATCTCGTTCATACGTGCAATTTCCGCATCAATCTGTCTACGCTTCTCGCAGAATTTCTCATAACGGGCTTCATCAATCAGACCAATCTCATGTCCGATATCTGTCAGTCTCAGATCTGCATTATCCTGCCTTAAAAGCAGTCGATACTCTGCACGGCTCGTCATCATACGGTATGGTTCCTGTGTCTCCTTTGTTACAAGATCATCAATCAAAACACCGATGTATGCCTGGGAACGATCCAAGATCACTGGTGGTTTATTCTGCAGCTTCCGCGCTGCATTGATACCAGCCATGATACCCTGTGCAGCTGCTTCCTCATATCCAGAGCTGCCATTGATCTGTCCTGCACTGAACAGTCCATCCATATCTTTAAATTCCAGATTTGCCTTCAGGTTTGTCGCATCAATACAATCATATTCAATCGCATATGCATTTCGAACAATTGCTACATGCTCCAGTCCCGGTACTGTATGAATCATCGCATACTGCACATCTTCCGGCAGAGAAGAAGACATACCACCCATATACATCTCATTTGTAAATTCACCCTCCGGCTCAATAAACAACTGATGGCGGTCTTTGTCCGGGAACTTCATGACCTTATCCTCAATAGAAGGACAGTATCTCGGTCCGGTTCCCTCAATAAATCCAGAGAAGAGCGGAGAACGGTCAATATTATCCTTGATAATCTTATGTGTTTCCTCGTTCGTATAAGTCAGCCAGCAGGAAATCTGATCCCGCTTGATATCTTCCTCTTTATTCGTAAAGGAAAATGGAACGATATGCTCATCACCTTTTTGCTCCTGCATCTTGGTAAAATCAATCGTCTTTTTATCTAGTCTTGCTGGTGTACCTGTCTTAAATCGCCGGATAAAGATACCTGCATCCCGCATGGAATCAGACAAGTGATTTGCTGCTGAAAGACCATTTGGACCCGTATAATTCACAACATCACCATAGATGCATCTTGCCTTCAAATACGTTCCAGTACATAAGATAACTGCCTTTGCATGATACACTGCACCTGAATACATACGGACGCCACAGATGATTTTCTGGTCTTTCATTTCATCGGTAATTTTCGTATCATATAAAAGCTCAGCGACCTCACCCTGACGGAGTGTCAGATGTTCCTGATTCTGAAGTGTTAAACGCATCTGCTTTGTATATTCGCCCTTGTCTGCCTGTGCACGTAAAGAGTGTACGGCAGGACCTTTGGATACATTCAGCATCTTGCTCTGAATATAGGTCTTATCAATATTTTTACCCATCTCACCGCCTAAGGCATCAATTTCACGCACCAGATGTCCTTTGGAGCTTCCACCGACATTTGGGTTGCATGGCATCAGGGCAACGCTGTCCATGCTGATAGTGAACAGGATGGTTTCAAGACCGAGTCGAGATGCTGCAAGGGCGGCTTCACAGCCCGCATGGCCGGCACCAACGACGATAATATCATATTCTTCCTCTATATATTTTTTCTCCACGATAAAATCCTCTTAAAGATAATTCAAACCTATTTACTTCTATAAACGAGATTTCTAAATTACCAAATTCTTCGCAGACACACTCCCGTTCGGCTCATCACGCAATGGTACTAAATTCGCAGTAACACTAATTCAACGAATTAGTATCCCTGCTCATTAAGTACCAGCGTGCTTCGACGGTCTGCTTTCGAATTTGTAATATTAGAAATCTCAATTCACATATATGACTGGTTTGAATTATCAATCTACATATTCTTCTTTAATTGAATCATTGTATATTTAATTATGTTGTAACTACAATTTTAACTTATTAATTATACCTTGTTGAATAAAAAAAGAAAAGGTATAATAGAGGAAATTGTGATTTTCCCGTATGTTGGTGCATTCACATGCGGGTACCTTATTGAAAGAAAGGTGTTTGATTATGGGTGAGACGATTGCTGCGATTGCAACCGGGATGGGAGATTCCGGCATAGGCATTATACGAATCAGTGGAGATACAGCGTTACAGATTGTAGATCAGATATTTCAACCGGTGAATAAAAAGAAAACAATTTTAAATATGGATAGCTATACCGCTGCTTATGGAAAGATCATCTACGAAGATGAAATCTATGATGAAGCAGTTGCACTCGTCATGCGTGCCCCAAAGACATACACAACCGAAGATGTTGTGGAACTTGATTGTCATGGTGGTATCACCGTATTAAAACGTGTGTTAGATCTCGTGATCCGGCTTGGTGCAAGACCAGCTGAACCGGGTGAATTTACGAAGCGTGCATTCTTAGGTGGACGGATTGATATGTCACAGGCAGAATCTGTCATGGATCTCATTCATGCCAAAAATGATATGGCAGCAAAATCATCCCTGATTCAGCTTCGTGGTGAATTAAAGACTGTGATTACAGACTTGCGTGATACTTTACTTTATAACATCGCATATATTGAATCCGCCTTAGATGACCCTGAAAATTATTCATTAGATAACTTTCCACAGCAATTACACACCACTGTGGATAACATGTTGATAACTGTGAATCATTTACTGTCAACCAGTGAGAATGGACGTATTATCAAAGAGGGAATCCGTACAGTTATTGCTGGACGTCCAAATGCAGGTAAATCCTCTGTTTTGAACATGCTGTTAGGCGAGGAACGTGCGATTGTTACAGAGGTTGCCGGTACAACGAGAGATACGCTGGAGGAACTGGTCAATATCGATGGAATTACGCTAAATATCGTGGATACAGCGGGTATTCATGATACAGAAGATATCGTAGAAAAAATCGGTGTAACCAAGGCTATGACAACGATTTCTGACGCGGATCTGATTCTTTATATCGTGGATGGAACATGCGCTCTAAATGATGATGATTACCGTATTATGGACGCTTTACAGGGCAAAAAAGTCATCACTTTGATCAATAAAAACGATCAGAATCTGGTTGTGGATAAGTTGGGGATAACTTCAAAATTAGAGACTAAAATACTGGAAATATCAGCGAAAGAGGGCACTGGCAAAGAACAGCTTCACGACCTGTTGAAGTCCATGTTCTTCAATCAGGAGCTCACCTATAACGACGAACTTTACATTACCAACCTGCGCCACAAATCATTACTCTATGACACAAGAGAGAGCCTGAACAAAGTCTTAGAAAGTATCGACATGGGAATGGGAGAGGACTTCTTCACGATTGATCTGATGTCCGCCTACACATCGCTTGGCAAAATCATTGGAGAAGAACTTGAAGACGATCTCGTCAACAAAATATTCGCCGAATTCTGTATGGGTAAATAAAGGTCACTTATCTCGCAGAAGAAAATTATAATATAAAAAATAAATTCATAAGGAAAATAATAAAAATTCAATTATATTCTTAATATAAATTAATAATTGCAAAAAACAATCAATACTTGAATTCATATATTTCAATATGAATTCATTCTAATATACAATATGTTTGAATCCTAGAAGTTCTTAATGTTCTGTAATTAGACTAGCCATGTTTGAACACGATGTTCAAACAAGCCGCCACTGAGCCATGGATGGCGAATTGGCGGCGGTGGCGTATTATATCAATATATAAATCAGAACATTTAGAACTTCTTAGATTCAATACATTGTATATAGAATGAACCATATTGAAATATATGTTCAATTACTACTGTGTTTTGCAGTTATTTCAACACACTAAAAAAGGATACTCGTAAAAGAGTATCCTTTTCTTTTAACTTTAATTAAGCATTTTTCTTCAAGTAGATAACAACCTTACGATAAGGCTCTTCACCCTCACTTCTGGTAGCTACATATTTATCATTCTGAAGAGCAGAATGGATAATTCTTCTCTCATAAGGATTCATAGGCTCTAAAGTAAAAGGTCTTCTTGTTCTCTTAACCTTGAATGAAATATTCTTTGCAAGATTCTCGAGCGTATCCTTTCTTCTTGCACGATAATTTTCTGTATCGAGCTTGACACGGATATAAGATTCACTCTTCTTATTTACAAACAGACTGATCAGATACTGCAGAGAATCCAATGTCTGTCCACGCTTACCAATCAGAATACCCATATCCGGACCTTCCACGTCAATATCCATCGTTGCTTCTGCTTCATCGTAATCGATTGTAACCTTTGCTTCGATATCCATAGCCTTGAATAAGTTATCAAGGTATTCCTGAATATCATCTAAAAAGCTTTCCTTTTTCTTTGCCTTAATGACTGCCTGCTTTGCACCGATTCCAAGGAATCCTGAGGAACCCTTCTCGATTACCTCATAATCAAGCTCTGTGCTTGTACAACCGAACTCTGTAGATGCGAGTGTAATTGCCTCATCAACAGTCTTGGCCTTAAACTCTCTATATTCCATCTTAACTCCTAAATATTACTTATCCTTGTCATTGTTATAATTCTGCATGATATTTGCTTTGGAAGCAAGCGATCCTGCACGATATTTTGTTCCGGCATCATTGCCAGACTTCATTGTGTTAGAAGAATAACTCTTTAAACTTGCATTCTTTACGCCGTTTTCAACCTTTCTTTCATCTGAAGAGGAAGAAGATGCCTGTCCATAAGCAGCCTCCTGCATTTTCTCCATAAAGGATTTCTTGTTTTTCTTCTTCTTTTTTGCATTCTTCTTTGCAGCTTTTGCCATACTCTTTTCCAGTATCTTATCCATATCACAATGCTTAAAGTAAGCATTTGTACAAATCGTTGTTATGAATGAGATAAATGCACCAACTGCCCAGTAAAGACCAACACCACAAGGTACATTGACACAGACAAAGAATGAGAAGATTGGCATGATATACATCATGGTTTTCATAGTTCCCATTGTTGCCTGCTGTGTCGGATCATCAGAAGTCTGAACATTCGTTACCTTCATACTCAAAAACTGGAAGATGAGTGATAATATCGGAATAATAATAGCTGCACGAAATGCAAAACCTGGAACTTCTGTAAGATTTAATCCAAAGAAGTTATTTACATGATTGATGTTGTCAACGTTATTATTTACGAACATTGCATTTACAACATCACCTGTATTTCCAAGCGCATTTGCCAGATTATTCCACATTTTCTCGGAAAAATTAGCAAGCACGTCAATAACGGTATTTGTATTGTTATAATCAATGGAATTCATTGCCAATGCAACCTGCTTACCAGCATCTGCGGTTACAGTTGTTAATGCTTCCTGCGCTTTTGTGTTATTCTGAATTGCAACAGCAATCGGCTTATACATGTCATATACCTTTGGTACATAAGCAGGTATATTCTGAATTACACGATAAAGTGCTAAAAAGATTGGAAGCTGAATCAAAGATGTCAAACATCCACTTGTCATGCTTACACCATACTTACTCTGAATCTCTTTCGTGATTCGCTGTACTTCCATCATTGACTGCTGATCTGTCTTACCTCTGTACTTCTTAGTTGCCTTGTTGATTTCCGGCTGAATCATTGACATAATCTTGCTTGAACGATTCTGCTTATACATCAACGGGAATATGATCAAACGTACGATCAGCGTAAAAAGAATAATCGCAATACCGATTGATTCCACACCAATTGCATTCAACCCGCGATAGAGCAAACTAAGAATAGCTCCTAAAAGCCTCGAAATTGGCTTAATAATAAAGCCACCTGACTGTGTTAAAAACATACTGTCCTCCAATTAGTCGTGTAAGACCCTGTCTTACATATTAAGGAACTGGATCATATCCACCTTTTGAAAATGGATTGCATCGAAGGATTCTCCATACTGTCAGGGCTGTTCCTTTGAAAAAACCATATTTCTGATATGCTTCAATCGCATAATTGGAACAGGTTGGATAATATTTGCAGTGACCATAACGTTTCCAGGGTGAAATGTATTTCTGATACAGACGTATCATCTTAATACATGCCTTTTTCATTCCATCACCTCCGGAACAGTATCCTGCATCAAAATCTCATGTTTTTTCGCCAGATGCAAAAAAGCAGAATCTATCTCATGAAAAGATTTACCTTTTGCATTCATTCTCGCGACAACCACAAGATCATATCCCGGTTTTATCCGATATTGATTCAAACGATACGTTTCCCTGATCAGTCTGGTCAAACGATGCCTGACCACACTATTACCAACTTTCTTACTAACAGAGATTCCAATTCTACTGTAATCCAAGTTGTTGGCCCTCAGATACATCACTAAATACTTATTGGCAAACGATTCTTTTTGGTTATACACCTTGCCGAACTCTCTGTTATTTTTAAGTGTAACTATATGTCTCATACAATTCTCCACTTAATGAAAAAGGTCACAGTACCTGTGACCTACGCTGATAACTGCTTTCTGCCCTTAGCACGTCTTGCGGCCAATACCTTTCTTCCGTTCGCTGTGCTCATTCTCTTTCTGAAGCCGTGAACTTTAGAACGCTGTCTCTTCTTTGGCTGAAATGTCATTTTCATAATGAAAGTCCTCCTTTTCTATATAGTTATGCCCGAAAACTGCATACTCGCCTATTATATTGAAAAAATAAGCTTCCGTCAATAGAAGTTATCCACAAATATATAGGGATATACCCACCTAATTTACATAATGTTATCCACAAATTGTTATTAACTTGTGGAAAACTTGTATATTTCATGTTCATTTATCCTCAAAATGCCTATTTTACGTCATTTTGGATATACACAATTTTCCAAGTAAACCTAATTTTACTTTACATAACATCTTATATCACTCATTATTATTTTTCTTCCTATAATTATGTAGTAAAAATCTCCGAAATCCACGCCCAAAACTTGCTAAAATTCTGAATTTATTGTAAAATAGAATCCAAGTGTGCGGATAAAGGAAGCACGGTATTTAGGAGTTATGATATGAAAGAATTAATCGAATCAAAATGGGAAGAGATCCTGTCTCTTCTGGAAACTGAATATGACATTTCCAGTATCATGATCAATACATGGATTCGTTCCCTCAAAATATATGAGGTTAAAAACAATACGGTTTATTTTTATGTAGATGAAAAGCTCGGTGAGAATGCGCTCAAGTTTTTAAAGCGCAAAGAGTTTGACATTTTTTTACTTTCCTCTATTCGCGAGACATTAAATGACAGTACGATTGATATTGTGATTGACGAAAAGAAAAATCTGATTGAAAGCGACGAAGAAGCCAGAAAAGAGTCTGTACAAAAATCCGACTCTTACAAGGAAGCAGTCAGCCGCAGCAATCTGAATCCAAAATATACATTTGATACGTTCATTGTCGGAGAAGGAAACCGACACGCTCACGCGACATGTCTGGCAGTTGCCGATCTTCCGGGACAGGATAATTTCAATCCATTGTTCTTATATGGAAACTCCGGACTTGGAAAGACGCATCTCATGCAGTCCATCGCACATTACATCCTGCAGAAGGATGATAAGACGAAAGTTTTGTATGTACCATCTGAGACATTTACACATGAGATTATCGACGCAATCAAGAATCATACAACAAATGAATTCCGTGAAAAATACAGAAATGTGGACGTCCTGTTGATTGATGACATTCAGTTTATCATCAAAAAAGAGAGTACACAGACGGAATTTTTCAATACGTTTAATGAACTTTATAATAATAAGAAACAGATTATTCTTTCTTCCGACCAGCCTCCAAAGGAGCTGCAGTCTTTGAATGAAAGAATCCGTTCCCGTTTTGAATGTGGTATCCCGATTGATATTCACGAGCCTGACTATGAAACACGTATGGCAATCCTCAAGACGAAAGCGGAGATGGATCATTTAAATGATATTCCGGAAGAAGTGTTCCAGTATATCGCTGAGAATGTAACCAACAACATCCGGGAGCTCGAAGGTGCTCTTCATAAGATAGGCATTTTCTCCAAGCTTATGAAAGAAGAAGTTACACTGGAGACAGCCAAGGAATCTCTAAAGGATCTGATCAACAAAGAGAAGAATGAAACAATTACCGGTGAGACAATTCTCAAGACAGTATCCGAGCATATGAATATCTCTCCAGATGATATTCGCTCCAAGAAGCGTAGTCAAGATATCGCGACAGCCAGACAGGTCGTTATGTACTTATGTAGAAAGCTTACCGTCATGTCTCTGCAATCTGCGGGCAATATCGTCGGCGGTCGTGACCATACGACAGTCATCAACGGCATTAACCGTGTTGAGGCGAAACGGAAAGAAGATCCGGCATTCAACAATACGATTGAGACGATCATCAAAAAGCTGGATACAAACGCATAGATTTACACATAAATTTGTGATTTGATTGAATATAACCTGTTGACACTTTTTTGAACCATTCTTATGTTAACTTTAATGTGTGAAGTTATCCAGATGCTTCCACAGAGAGTGAAATGCATTTCAACATGGTTATAAAGGTGGATTTAACCAGCAGCCATCAATGTTTTTGAGGGTTATATACATATCCACAGCTACTACTATTACTACTACTAATTTATATTCTATATTTATGACTCAGGCACAGCCTCGAAAGGAGTTTCAACTAACATGAAGATAAAATGTTCAAAAGTAAACCTGTTAAATTCTCTTAACATCGTTTCAAAAGCAGTTTCTACAAAAACAACATTACCAATCTTGGAATGTATCTTAATTGATGTATATGCAGACAGCATTAAGCTGACAGCAAATGACCTTGAGATTGGTATTGAAACAATCTTAGATGGTGAAGTAATCGAGATGGGACGCATTGCGATTGAAGCAAAGCTGTTCAATGATATCGTTCGTAAGCTTCCAAACAGTGAAATCTTTATCGAAACAACACCGGATTATAATACAATCATCCGTTGTGAAAAATCAAAGTTTGTCATTCCATCCAAATCTGGTGAGGACTTTACAGAACTTCCTCAGATTGAGAAGGAAAAGAGTATTGAACTTTCCCAGTTTTCTTTGAAGGAGATTATCCGACAGACAATATTCTCTATCTCAGATAATGAGAATAACAAGCTGATGACTGGTGAGTTGTTTGAGGTAAAGGATGGTGTGCTTCAGGTCGTATCTCTGGATGGACATCGTATTTCACTTCGTAATCTGGCATTGAAGGGAAATGCTTCGAATGTAAGCGTTGTTGTACCGGGAAAGACACTCAATGATCTGTCAAAGATCATCACAGGTGGTGTCGATGATATGGTAACGGTTTACTTTACAGACAGACATATTTTATTTGAGTTTGAGAATACAATAGTAGTATCCCGTCTGCTTGAGGGAGAATATTTCAAGATCGTACAGATGCTTTCTATGGATCATAAGATCAAGGTTCGCGTAAATAACAGAGAGTTGTTTGATTGTATCGATCGTGCTTCTATCCTTATGCGTGAGTCAGATAAGAAGCCAATCGTTGTCAGTATCAAAAATGATAACCGTATGTATCTCAAAGTCGATACGATGATGGGTTCCATGAATGAAGAAATAGAAATCACAAAGGATGGAGAGGAAATCATCATTGGATTTAATCCAAGATTCCTAACAGATGTGTTGAAGGTTATTGACGATGAAGACATCTTTATCTACATGCGTGATGCAAAATCACCATGTATCATCCGGGATGATGCAGGAACTTATATCTATGTTGTATTACCAGTCAATATCAATGCGGGGGCTTATTAATCATGGGTGAGATGCATATTTTAAAGCTTCGCGAGGGCGAGGAATATATCAAATTAGGACAGGCACTTAAAGCGACTGGTCTTGCAGATTCTGGAATTGATGCAAAGGAAATCATTCAGCAGGGACTGGTTTTAGTCAATGGTGAGATTGATGAACGTCGTGGAAGAAAGCTCTATGATGGTGATGAAGTCGTGTTTGATGATAATAAGATTAGTATTCAGAAATAATTTCTGTGCAAATGAGGTGTAGGCATGTATATTGAAAATCTGGCACTGCAAAATTACAGAAATTATGCGCGTGCCGAGATTACATTTTCCGATGGTATCAACATTTTATATGGGGATAACGCACAGGGAAAGACCAACATATTGGAAGCTATCTACCTGATTGGAACGACAAAGAGTCACAGAGGAAGCAAGGATCGGGAAATCATACGGTTTGATGCAGATGAAAGTCATATCCGCGCAGAAATAAAAAAAGATGGTATGCATCGACGGATTGATATGCATCTGAAAAAGAGCAAATCAAAAGGAATTGCGATTGATATGGTACCAATCCGCAGAAGTTCTGAGTTGCTTGGCACGATGAATATGGTTTTCTTTTCCCCGGAGGATCTTTCTATCATCAAAAACAGTCCGGCAGAGCGAAGAAATTTCATGGATATGGAATTATGCCAGTTGGATAAGATTTATGTGAGTCTGCTGGCAAATTATAAAAAAGTGTTAGATCAGAGAAATAATCTGTTAAGGCAGATTAGCTTTGATAAAAGTAAAATGGATATGCTGCCAGTCTGGGATGACCAACTGGTAAAATATGGTATAGAAATCATTAAAAAAAGGAATCATTTTATTGATTTGATAAATGAGATAATTCCTGATATACATAGCAATTTAACGTCGGGAAAAGAACATTTGTGTCTGGTATATGAGAAAAATGCAGAAGAGGAAAGCTTTGCATCGATGCTTGCAGAAAAACAGGAGATGGACTTACGTTATCAGACAACACAGACCGGTCCTCACCGCGATGATATCGCGTTTTTGATCGACGGTATGGATGTGAGAAAGTTCGGTTCGCAGGGACAGCAGCGTACAGTGGCGCTGTCATTGAAGCTTGCAGAAATCGAGCTGGTAAAGAGACTGATACAGGATAATCCCATATTACTGTTAGACGATGTAATGTCTGAGCTGGATCGAAGCCGGCAAGATGCGTTATTAGAGTCTATTCGAGGAATCCAAACGATTCTTACATGTACAGGATATGATGATTTTATAAAGGAACGGCTGACAATCGATAAAGTCTATAAGGTTGTTGCCGGAACGATACAGGAGGAGTTAGATGGGTAATCAAAATGAAAGCAATTATGATGCGAATCAAATCCAGATTTTGGAAGGTTTGCAGGCGGTTCGTAAAAGACCAGGTATGTATATCGGTAGTACCTCGACAAGAGGACTTCATCATCTTGTATACGAAATCGTAGACAATGCAGTCGATGAGGCATTGGCAGGATTCTGTACAGAAATCGATGTATCAATCAATGAAGATGGTTCTGTCACCGTTATCGATAATGGACGTGGTATCCCGACAGGTATCCACAAGAAGGCTGGAATTCCTGCAGTTGAGGTTGTATTTACAATCCTGCATGCCGGCGGTAAGTTCGGCGGTGGCGGATACAAGGTATCCGGTGGTCTGCATGGTGTAGGTGCATCGGTTGTAAATGCGCTTTCGAACTGGCTGGAAGTTGAGATTTCCAGAGATGGAAAGGTCTATAAGCAGCGTTATGAACGTGGAAATGTCGTGTATAAGTTAAAAGAGATTGGCAAGACCGATAAGACCGGAACGAAGGTTACATTTATGCCGGATGATACGATCTTTGATGATACAATCTTTGATTATAAGGTGCTTCGTACAAGACTTCGTGAGATGGCTTTCCTGACAAAGGGATTGAAGATTAATCTTGAAGATAAGCGTGAGGGCAAGGAACAGAGAGAATCCTTCCACTATGAGGGTGGTATCAAGGAGTTCATCGCTTATTTGAACAAGACAAAGACTGCGCTTTACGACAAAATTATCTATATCGAAGGTAACAAAGATGATATTTATGTCGAAGTGGCAATGCAGCACAACGATTCTTACAACGAGCTTACTTTGAGCTTTGTAAATAATATCAACACACCGGAAGGTGGTATGCATCTGACAGGATTTAAGAGTGCTATCACGAAAGTCTTCAATGATTATGCAAGAAGCAATAAGATTCTGCGTGACAAAGAAGAAAACCTGTCCGGTGATGACTTACGAGAAGGTCTGACCGCTATCGTAAGTATCAAGATTCCGGAGCCACAGTTTGAAGGACAGACAAAGCAGAAGCTTGGTAATGCAGAAGCGAGAACTGCAGTCGAAGGACTTGTGACAGAGAAACTTACGTATTTCTTAGAGCAGAATCCTCAGGTGGCAAAGGCTATCGTAGGAAAAGCAGTTGTCGCACAGCGTGCCCGCATGGCAGCCAGAAAAGCAAGAGATGTTGCCCGTAAGAGTACACTTGAGACGAACATGGCGCTTCCCGGTAAACTTGCCGATTGTTCAGATCCAAATCCAAAGAACTGTGAAATCTATATCGTAGAGGGAGATTCCGCCGGCGGTTCTGCAAAGACTGCCAGATCCCGTGCAACACAGGCAATCCTTCCGCTGCGTGGTAAGATTCTGAATGTAGAGAAAGCAAGAATCGACCGGATTCTGGAAAATGCAGAGATTAAAGCCATGATTACTGCATTTGGTACCGGTATTCGTGAAAATTTCAATATTGAAAAGCTTCGTTATGACAAGATCATTATCATGACCGATGCCGATGTCGATGGTGCACATATTGCAACCTTGATGTTAACCTTCTTCTTCCGGTTCATGCCGGATCTGATCAAGGAAGGACATGTATATCTGGCACAGCCACCGCTGTACAAGCTGGAGAAAAACA
The DNA here is from genome assembly GCF_040094675.1 of Coprococcus hominis (ex Arizal et al. 2022). Lineage (NCBI taxonomy): Bacteria > Bacillati > Bacillota > Clostridia > Lachnospirales > Lachnospiraceae > Coprococcus > Coprococcus hominis (ex Arizal et al. 2022). The sequence continues at coordinate 37,471 of NZ_JBBNHG010000027.1, read as the reverse complement.
AGAAGACATGGTATGCATACAGTGACGAAGAGCTGGCAGATATCTTAAATGAAGTTGGTCGTGACCAGAATAACAAGATCCAGCGATACAAAGGACTTGGTGAGATGGATGCCGAACAGTTGTGGGATACGACGATGGATCCGGAAAAGCGGATTTTATTGCGTGTAGCAATTGATGAGAATAGTGAGTCTGAGCTTGACTTAACCTTCGATACATTGATGGGTGAGAGAGTAGAGCCAAGACGTGAATTTATTGAGGCAAATGCAAAATTCGTTAAGAATCTTGACATTTAAGTAGGAGGAGAACAATGGACGATAGTACAATTTTTGATAAAATCCATGAAGTGGATTTGAAGAAAACCATGGAAGAATCGTATATCGATTATGCCATGAGCGTTATCGCTGCAAGAGCTCTTCCGGATGTGCGGGATGGTTTAAAGCCTGTACAGCGAAGAATTTTGCATTCCATGGTAGAACTGAACAACGGTCCGGATAAGCCACATCGTAAATGTGCCCGTATCGTCGGTGATACAATGGGTAAATACCATCCACATGGTGACAGTTCTATCTATGAAGCACTTGTAAAACTGGCACAGGAATGGAATACAAGATATCCACTGGTTGATGGACACGGAAACTTCGGTTCCGTCGATGGGGATGGCGCGGCTGCGATGCGATATACAGAGGCACGTCTCTCCAAGATTTCCATGGAGATGGTTGCGGATATCAACAAAGATACGGTTGATTTTGTACCAAACTTTGATGAGACAGAGAAAGAACCGGTCGTACTTCCAAGCCGTTATCCAAACCTGCTCGTAAACGGTACAACCGGTATTGCAGTAGGTATGGCGACAAATATTCCACCACACAATCTGCGTGAAGTCATAAATGCAGTTGTCAAAATCATTGACAACCGCGTGAATGAAGACCGGGAGACAAGCATCGAGGAAGTGATGGAAATCATCAAGGGACCGGATTTCCCAACGGGTGCTTCTATCCTTGGTACAGCCGGTATCAATGAAGCATATAGAACCGGTCGTGGCAAGATTAAAGTACGTGCGGTATCCGAGATCGAGCCGATGGCAAACGGAAAGCAGAGAATCGTTGTGACTGAGCTTCCATATATGGTAAATAAAGCAAAGCTGATTCAGAAGATTGCAGAGCTTGTCAAGGAGAAGAAGATTGAGGGTATCACAGCCCTCCGTGATGAGAGTTCCCGTGAGGGTATGCGTATCGTTATTGAGCTTCGAAAAGACTGCAATGCGAATATCGTGCTGAACCAGTTATACAAGCACACACAGATGCAGGATACATTTGGTGTGATTATGCTGGCGTTGGTTGATGGACAGCCTATGGTATTAAATCTCCTTCAAATGCTTGGATATTATATCAAGCATCAGGAAGAGGTTGTAACTAGAAGAACGAAGTTCGACTTGAATAAAGCGGAAGATCGTGCTCATATATTAGAGGGATTATTGATAGCCCTCGATAATATTGATGAGGTTATTCAAATCATCCGTAGTTCCAAATCCGTTGCCGATGCAAAGCTTGCATTGATCGAGCGCTTCGGTTTGTCCGATGCACAGGCACAGGCTATCGTAGATATGCGTCTGCGTGCTCTGACCGGTTTGGAAAGAGAGAAGCTTGAGAAAGAATACAGAGAATTGATGGAACTCATCAAAGAGTTGAAGGCAATTCTCGCAGATGAGAAGCTGCTCCTTGGTGTAATCAAGGAGGAAATCCTGATCATCGCAACAAAATATGGCGATGACAGAAGAACTTCTATCGGCATTGATATGGATGATGATATCACAGTTGAAGATCTGATTCCGAAGGAAAATGTTGTAATCGCTATGACAAAGCTTGGCTATGTAAAGCGTATGACAATCAATAACTTCAAGAGTCAGAACCGTGGTGGTAAGGGCATCAAGGGCATGCAGACAATCGAGGATGATTTCATCGAGAATCTGTTCATGACAACGACGCATCATTACATCATGTTCTTCACGAATCAGGGACGTGTATATCGTCTGAAGACGTATGAGATTCCGGAATCCGGACGTACTGCAAGAGGAACGGCAATCGTAAACCTCTTACAGCTCCAGCCGGATGAAGTGATCACAGCAGTCATTCCAATTCGTGAGTACCATGAGGGAAGATACCTGATCATGGCTACAAAGAATGGTATGATCAAGAAGACAAAGATTACCGAGTATGCAAATGTTCGTAAGTCCGGACTTGCAGCAATCACCCTGAAAGAGGGCGATGAGCTGATCGAAGTAAAGGCAACGAACAATACGAAGGATATCATCCTGATTACAAAGCAGGGTATGTGTATCCGCTTCAATGAGAAGGAGGTTCGTTCAACCGGACGTACATCGATGGGTGTCATCGGTATGAGTGTTGCCGGTGATGATGAGGTTATCGGCATGCAGCTTGATACACAGGGCGAAGCACTTCTGATCGTATCCGAGAATGGTCTTGGTAAGCGTACTCTTGTCGAAGAATTTACACCACAGCACCGTGGCGGTAAGGGTGTGAAGTGTTACAAGATCACAGACAAGTCCGGAACCGTTGTAGGATTTAAGGCGGTCAATGATGATAACGAGATCATGCTGATTACCAACCAGGGTATTGTAATAAGACTCCTGTGTAAGGATATCTCTATATTAGGCAGAATTACAACCGGTGTGAAGCTCATCAACATGGATCTGGAAAGCGATATTACCGTTGCAAGTATTGCAAAGGTTCGTCAGAAATCTGCAGATGAATCCGAGTCTTTAGAGATGATGGAACGCGAGATGAACGAGGCAGACAATGAAGAAGGTAATGTAGAAGAGCCGGAGAGTCCGGAAGATAAGTAAATCGTGAAAAGAGGGAAAAGCGATGAACGATAGTATTAAAGAGGGCTTGGAAGGTCTTTCCAAGATGGATGGCGTATCCAATTTCTTATATGCACTTATGTATTGGGTAGGTGTCATATTTGTATTGTTATTTGTGACATACATTTTTGTTTCGATTTATGTGCGTGCACAGAATAAGAAACGTGGAATTGATACGAAAGATAAAGACGACTATTTGGATGATTAAGAAAAGGGCTGCTATATGAGAAATCATGTAGCAGCCTTAGTATGTTAAAAAGGAGTAAACCATGCGAACATTACACACAGACAAAATCATTGAAGCAGTGAAAGAAATGTGTATCTCGGCCAATCTGTATCTGGCAGATGATATGGATGGAAAGATACGTCAGGCGGCAAAAGAGGAAGACAGCACACTCGGCAAGCAGATCTTGAATCAGTTGATCGAGAATATGGAGATTGCAGGAGAAGATAAAACACCAATCTGTCAGGATACAGGAATGGCAGTGTTCTTCGTGAATGTTGGACAGAATCTGCACATTGAAGGAATGAATCTCACAGATGCCATCAACGAAGGTGTGAGAAGAGGATATACGGAAGGATATCTGCGAAAATCTGTCGTGAAAGATCCGTTGCAGCGTGAGAATACAGGAGATAATACACCGGCAATCATTCACTACGATATCGTGCCGGGTGATAAGCTGGAAATCACGATTGCACCGAAGGGCTTTGGAAGTGAGAATATGAGCAAGGTGTATATGCTGAAGCCGGCAGATGGAGAAGAAGGAATCCGTCAGTCCGTACTTGCAGCAGTCAAGGATGCCGGACCAAATGCCTGTCCGCCGATGGTAGTCGGTGTCGGACTTGGCGGTGATTTTGAGCTTGCGGCAAAGCTTGCGAAGAAAGCACTCACAAGACCAGCAGGATCACATTCGGAGAAGGCACATATTGCGAAGCTCGAAGACGAGATATTGGAGCTTGTGAATAAGACGGGAATCGGACCGGGTGGACTTGGAGGAAAGACAACGGCGCTCGCCGTCAATATTGAAACCTACGCAACGCATATCGCAGGTATGCCGCTTGCAGTCAATATGTGCTGTCATGTCAATCGTCACAAGACAGTTGTGTTGTAGAAATATAAATAATATGGAAGAAATGATAGAGTAAGATGTACAGGAGATTGGATGGATGCATGTGTAGGTTATAAACGAGAATCATGCGTGCCCGAAAGAAAGGAGATATGTACTTGGGAAAGGTTTCAAATTATATCAACCAGAATATGGCGAAATTCAAGCAGATTTACATACGTTATGCTGCGAGTATTTTCTGCGCGTTTATCATAGCGGTTGTGAGTATCATAGCAAATCAGAAAAAAGGGTTTGACATAGAATCTATCGTGACTGTGTGTTCTATCTGGCTTGCCGGGAATTTTCTGGTTGAGAGTCTGTGGAAGAAAACAGCAGAAGAAGCACAGAAAAACAAACAGAAATGGCTGATCGGATATGGCGTAACGTTTGTGATTGCAATCGTATTTGAGAATTTGTCAGAGATTCTTAAAGCACAGAAAGCGGATATACCGAATCTGATATTTGAAAGTATCTTGTATTTTTACATTGCATGCACGGTGCTTCTTGCAATCTATGTATTGCTCCGGCAGCAGAAACTGGATCTGCCACATTGTATCGGACGGATTATATTCGCATTGCTCCGGGCAGTTGGTGTCTATCTGGTGTTAAATATTGCGGTTATCCTGATTCTTGAAATTATAGATGCATTGCTTGTGGATATAGATACGTTCAGAGTGGAGTTGAATATCCAGTTATTGCTGAGTGCACTTGCGTATTTTCCAACCTGCCTGCTTGCTGTCTCGGACACAAGCGAAGATAACGCGGCATTTACGAAGAAATTTGTATCGTATGTGCTACTTCCATGCGTGTGGATTGCGATGTTCGTAATCTATCTCTATGTGGTAAAAATCTTCGTGACGCAGGAGGTTCCGAGCAACGAAATCTTCAGTATCTGTGCAAGTCTTTTTGCAATTGGTATGCCAATCTGGATGATGGCATCCGGGTTCGTGGAGGAGAAGTCTTCACGTTATAAGAAACTGATCCATATTACGAAATATATCTATGCACCGTTTATCCTGCTTGAAATCTATTCTATGTCAGTGCGTGTCAAAGCATATGGACTGACGGAGCAGCGATATGTGGCAATCATGTTTATACTGCTTCAGATCATCTATATTCTGTGGAACCGGCATTATGAAAATCTGATCCTTGTATTCGTGGGATGTTTATTAATAGGACTTCTGCTTCCATTTGGAAATGCATCTTACCTGTCTTATCAGTCACAGAAAAACAGGTTTGTAAAGAATCAAACTTCGGATAAGGAAGTGGCTGCGGAAGCGTATGATTATTTGCGTGGAAATGCGTATGGCAGACGATACATAAAGACCAATCTCACGGAAGCGGAGCAGGATGAATTACATAGTATGATGTATGGTGGAGATACGCATGACAGTGAACAATGGGAATCTGTATATTTTTATGCAGATCCAATTGAAGAGAAAGGAATCATCATTGATGGATATGCAAAAATCTATACGATGACTGCACATTGGAACGAGGAAAGCACAATCGAAAACTATGAGAATAAAACGATTACAGTCGGAGACAGCGAATATAAGAATGTAGATTTTACTTCCTGTATTTCATATTATAAGAATCTGGAGGATAAAAGAGAAAATCAGAAGATAAACGAAAAAGACATAGTCTATGAAATACAAGTCAGTGATACGGAAAAGCTGATTATAACGTATATCAGCTTCGAAATAGACGAAAAGCAAGATAAGATAAACAGGATGTTTATGAAGGGATATATGTTGACAAAGTAAGTACAATAAAAAATAGTAGTGGAGGACTAGAACATGGAACGACATATTGCAGTACCATTTAGCGAAGAGGAATTAAAGGAGCTTCATGCAGGAGATTATATCTATCTGACCGGCACGATTTACAGTGCCAGAGATGCTGCACACAAGCGGATGTATGATGCTATCTGCGTGGAGCAGGAGAAACATCCGGAAGTAGAGTATAGCGGAGCAAAGCTGTATGAGGATCAGATTCTGCCACTGGATATTACAGGAAATACAATCTATTATCTCGGACCGACACCGGCGAAGCCGGGACAGGTCATCGGTTCTGCCGGACCTACAACAAGCAGCCGTATGGATAAATATACACCGCTTCTGCTTTCAAAAGGGTTGAAGGGCATGATTGGAAAAGGCAAGCGCAGTCAGGCAGTCATTGATGCAATCGTGAAGGAAAAAGCCGTATATATGGCAGCCGTCGGCGGAGCGGGTGCACTTTTATCCAAATGTATCAAGGAGTCCGAGGTAATCGCTTATGATGACCTTGGAACCGAGGCAATCCGTAAGATGCGCGTGGAGAATCTTCCGGTAATCGTCGTGATCGACAGCGAGGGACACAATCTGTATGAGACGGCGGTTGCAGATTATCTGAAGGAGCATAATTAAAAATATGAATATGAAAGTTGGGGTAGTAGATGAAAGAAAAAGAACATCAGTCGGTAGAATGGAAACAGGCATGGCGTGATGAATATTTGAAGTGGATTTGCGGATATGCAAATGCATATGGTGGAACAATATATATCGGAACGGATGATGATGGTAATGTTATTGGAATTGATAATGCGAAAGAATTGTTAGAACTGATTCCAAGCAAAATTACAGATACAATGGGAATTATTGCGGATGTAAATTTATTGTATAAAGATGGCTTAGAATATTTGGAAATAATTGTTGATAAATATCCCTCATTAATCAGTTTTCGAGGAAAATATTATTATCGTTCTGGTAGTACTATGCGTGAGATTACTGGAAAGGAATTAGAAAGGACATTGTTAAAAACACAAGGAAGAACGTGGGATGGAGTACCATTGCCTAAACTTTCGGTAACAGATTTGAAACAGGATGCAATACAGTTATTTAAGGAAAAGTCGGTTAGACGTGGCAGATTGACTCAGGAAGATGTAAATGTGTCTGATGAAGTGCTTATGGATAATTTGCATCTGATAGATGAAAATGGATATTTAATAAGGGCAGCTATGTTAGCATTTTATAATGATCCAGAAAAATGGGTTACAGGAGCCTATGTTAAAATTGGTTTCTTTGGAAAATCGGATTCCGATTTGAAATATCAGGATGAAGTGCATGGTCCATTGCTTGAGCAAGTGGATAAAACCATAGATTTAGTGTACACGAAATATATGAAAGCACGTATTGCTTATGAAGGTATTCAGAGGATTGAACAGTTTATGTTTCATAAAGATGCATTTCGAGAGATTCTTTTAAATGCAATTGTTCATAAAGACTATAGCAGTTGTAATCCTATTCAAATTAGTGTTTATGAGGATAAGATATATGTTTGGAATGATGGTGAAATGCCTCCTAATTTGGATACAACGGACAAGTTGTTTATGAAGCATTCTTCCAAACCATATAATCCGAATTTAGCAAATGTATTTTTTAAAAGCGGAATGATTGAGGCTTGGGGAAGAGGCTTTGAAAAGATTAAAGAAGGTTGTGCACTTTATGATGGATCATTGCCGGAATATGATATTAATGAGTCTGGAATTATGGTGTTGTGTCAGGCTTGTGATAGGTATTTGAAACTATTGGATAATTACGATTATCTTGGTCATAATGACCAAGATAGTGACCAAGATATGAAAAACAAAATTATTGAATTTTGCAGAATACCAAAATCAGCAAGTGAAATTCTGAAAGAATTTAATCTGGAACGATCTTATTTTAGAAGGCACTATCTGGATAGAATGCTTAAAATAGGAGAGTTAAAAAGGACAGAACCAGATAAACCTAAAAGTAAAAATCAGAAATATTATTCATAGACTTGGTCAGGAAGATGGTCATTTGACCATCTTTCTGACTAACAGTATGTAACAAATATAATGAAAAAGGCAGGTGTTAATATGGCAAAAAACAAGGTTAAAGTCGAATATGATGTAGATATGGAAAAGGAGCGCAGGAAGAAACAGCAGAAAAACGGAAAACCAGGATTTGCTATCCGCAGATCAAACATTCTTCTGTATGGGTTGCTGCTCGTTGTGGAAGTGTTGTTTTATTATTTTCTGACACCGGCAATCAATGTACATACCTCTGGATTCTGGACATGGGTGATACTTACGCTTGCGGCAATCGGATTCTGCTCCTTTGATTTCAAGGGAACACGCATTACTAAAAAAGGCAATATCAAAGAAGCCGTTGGTTCGACAAAGGTGGTAATGGTTTCATTTACAGCAATTCTTGTGTTGATTGTAGGATTGATTATAGGCGGGTTGGCATCTTCCAAATTGTTCCGTGCATCGAAATATGCAGGAATCATCAAGGTTGAAGATGGTGATTTTGCAACGGATGTACCGGAAAGTGAGAATATCAATAACATAGCACTGATGGATACGGACAGTGCGAGAATCATCGGTGATCGTTCGATTGGTTCCCTGTCTGACGTTGTCAGCCAGTATCAGGTGAGCGAGACATACAGCACGATTGATTATAATGGTGTGCCGATGAAGGTGGCTCCGCTTGAATATGCGGGATTTATCAAATATCTGAATAATAAAGATGCCGGAATTCCGGGATACGTGCTTGTTGATCCGGTCAAAAATGAGGCAGATTATGTGAAGCTTGAAAAGCCGATTCAGTATTCTTCCTCTGCGTATTTTGGCAAGAATCTGCAGCGGCATGTACAGCTTTCATATCCGACTTATGATTTCAACGGATATTATTTTGAACTCGATAACGAAGGAAATCCATATTATATCTGTCCGGTATTAAAGCCGAATGCAGGGTTATTTGGAGCGAAGGACGTAAAGGGAATCGTGCTCTGTGATCCATGCAGCGGTGATTGTGAATATATGGATCTGGGTGATATTCCAAACTGGGTAGATCGCGTGTATGATGGTGATCTCTTATGTGACCGGTATAACTGGTATGGTATGCTGTCAGGTGGATTCATTAACAGCAAGATTGGAAACAAAGGCTGCAAGGTGACGACCGATGATTATGGTTACAAGGTGATGGATGGCGATGTGTGGGTATACACAGGTGTGACATCCGTCAATGGCGACCAGTCGAACATCGGATTTGTGTTGATGAATTCAAGAACTGCAGAGAGTAAATATTTTGCAATTGCAGGTGCGGAAGAACATTCCGCGATGTCCTCTGCGGAAGGACAGGTACAAAACCTCGGGTACACGTCATCATTCCCATCTCTGATCAACATCGGGAATGTACCAACCTATATCATGGTACTCAAAGATAATGCAGGACTTGTGAAGATGTATGCACTTGTCAATGTGGAAAAATACAGCATCGTGGCAACTGGCGCGACACAGAAGGAAGCACTTGCAAGTTACCGAAAGCTGCTTGCCGAAAACAGCATTGCAACAAGTGGAAATGATGTCAGCGAAGATACGTTGAGTAAGAAGATTACAGTCACACAGATCCGGTACATCACGGTAGAGAATGAGACATATGTGTATATCACAGCGAAAGATCGTTCTGTCTACAAACAGAATTTTGCCGAAAATGAAAGCCTGATCAAGATTGAGGAAGGTGATGTAATCACAGTTCATTATATGGAAAGTGACGATGGCGTGAATACGCTTCTTTCGTATGAATAATTTATTGGAATAAAATAATAAAAAATAGGATTATACTAAGGGTATATAATTACCTCTTGACATTTAGTACAATATTTGTTATTCTAATTTAGCGTGTTGACGCGGAACTAAATAACACCGATTGGTAAAATGTGTTTTTTAGGCATTGGAGATGTACTCAAGTGGCTGAAGAGGCGCCCCTGCTAAGGGTGTAGGTCGTTCGCGCGGCGCGAGGGTTCAAATCCCTCCATCTCCGTTTGTAGATTACGGATAAAATATTGAAAATAAGTCTTGACTTGATTGGAAATATTTCATATAATCTACTTTGCGTTTAGTTAAATGCAACGATATATTCCTCGATAGCTCAATGGTAGAGCACTCGGCTGTTAACCGAGTTGTTGTAGGTTCGAGCCCTACTCGGGGAGTTTGATATTGTAAGTAGCAAAGCTACTTACTAATCATAAGAGATCTCCCGCAAGCGGGTTCTTCTTATGATATATGGCGTGATAGCCAAGTGGTAAGGCAGAGGTCTGCAACACCTTCACCGCCGGTTCAAATCCGGCTCGCGCCTCTCTTAAATCCTTGATACAAGATGTATCAGGGATTTTTTTATTTTGTGAAATCTCTGTGAAAGCCATTGACGGAGCCTGCCCGCGTGTTAAAATACTTGACAATTCGAAAAATTGAAGAAGAATAATGAATATCAGGATTGGATATAGTTATGGAGGATGTTTATGAGACAGAAATTGATGGATTTTATGCGCGGTAGAAATGGAACGGATCAGCTTTCCATGTGTATGATGTGGGCAGCGTGTATCTTGGTTTTTATCGATATGTTTGTAAGAAGCAATATACTCAGCACGATTGCATTTGTGACCTTTGCATTTGCATATTTCCGTGTGTTCTCCAGAAATATTGGCAAGCGTCGGGATGAAAATACATGGTTCCTAAATAAGACGTATAAACTACGCATGTGGGGACGGAAAGAGAGAAACCACATGACGATGCGTAAGACGCATCACATCTACCGTTGCCCGGAGTGTAAGCAGAAAATTCGTATCCCAAAGGGAAAAGGAAAGATCGAGATACGTTGTCCGAAGTGTAGCGCACGGTTTATAAAGAACAGCTAATGTATAAAATAGAAATAAGAAAGCCGTTTAACTCGGAGGTGGAACGATGTTTGGATATGTGACGGTGAACAAGCCGGAAATGAAAGTCAAAGATTATGAGCGGTATCGCATGTATTATTGCGGCGTCTGCCATGCACTCCGAAATACGGACGGTGCGATGGGACAGATGTCACTTACGTATGATTCGACGTTTGCCGCGGTGCTTCTGACCGCTTTATATGAACCGGATACGAAGATGAAGGAAGCAACGTGCATGGTGCATCCGGTTGGGAAGAAAAAATATCTGGAGAATGAGGTCATACAGTATATCGCGGATATGAATCTTATTCTGACCTATTACAAATGCCTTGATGACTGGGAGGATGACCGCAAATTTACCAGACTTTGTTACAGCAGTTTTATACGGAAGCGTGTGCGCAAGATCGGTCAGGTCTATCCGGAGAAGCTGGCGAAGATCCGGGAATCTCTGCGGACATTATCTGCCTGTGAGAGAAAGAATGTGACGAACCTGGATTTGCTTGCCGGAACCTTTGGTGATATCATGGCAGAGATCCTTGCATATAAGTCGACACGCGGGATTGACTGGTCGGAGGAACTGCGGAGACTCGGTTACCAGCTTGGCAAATTCATTTATATTCTCGACGCATATGATGATGTGCAGGAGGATATCGAGAAGAACCGGTTCAATCCCTTGAAGGAGTTATACCATAAATTATCGAAAGAGCAGTTCGACTGTTACGTGAAGGAAATCCTTATGATGATCGCCACCGATATGGCGAAAATCTATGAATGCCTGCCAATCGTCGAAGAGACAGCCATCCTCCGCAACATTATCTATTCCGGGATCTGGGTAAGGTTTATGACGAAACAAAATGACACAGAAAACGGTAAACAATAATTGCGAAACAAGTTTCAATGGTAAATCGTATATTTCCATATTTATTCATGAATATATACGATATGTTTGAGACTTAGAAGTTCTTAATATTCTGCAAGAACACCAGCCATGTTTGAACACGATGTTCAAACAAGTCGCCAGTGAGCCAGGGACGGCGAATTGGCGACGGTGGCGTAAAATATGAGCACGTAAATCAGAATATTTAGAACTTCTTAGTTTCAATACATTGTATATAGAATGAATAGATATGGAAATATACGTTTACTATGAATTGGTTGTTTCGTAATTATGGGAGAAAGAAAGGAATTAGCATGAAAGATCCTTATGAAGTTCTGGGGCTTCCACATGGTGCCTCGGAAGAAGAAGTGAAAAAAGCATATCGAAATCTGAGCCGGAAATACCACCCGGATGCAAATATCAACAACCCAAACGCAGCGCAGGCAGAAGAAAAATTCAAGGAAGTGCAGGCGGCATATAAGAGCATCATGGACGGAAATACAGGTTCCTCGTATGGTAGCAACAGCTATGGCGGGTTCGATGGATTCGGCGGATTTGGAGCGGATGCATTCCGTCGTGCCAGAAATGAAGGTGGTGGCATGAGTCAGGATGAGTCCCATCTGGCCGCGGCACAGAATTTTATTATGAACCGGATGTTTACAGAGGCACTTCGCACGCTGGAGGATATAGACGACCGGACGGGCAGATGGTATTATCTGAGTGCGGCTGCGAACTTAGGTGCTGGCAATCAGGCAACAGCGATGGAACATATCGATCGTGCAATCGCGATGGAGCCGAACAACATGGAATACAAACAGATGAAGCAGCGTATGCAGGGTGGCAGCAACTGGTATGTGCAGCGTGGCATGGGATATGGAATGCCGGATGTGCGTTCCGATAACTGGTGCATGGATATGTGCCTGTTAAATTTGCTCTGTAATTGCTGCACGCCTTGTTGATAATGAAATTTAAAGGGGAGAACCAATGGAGAAAATCATTTTAGCATCACAGTCTCCACGCAGACAGGAGATTCTGTCGCTGGGTGGATATGAATATGAAGTGTGCGTATCTTCGGCAGAGGAACAGATTCCACCAGAAGAATTGGAGAATCTGACACCGCAGGAGCTGGTTGAAAAACTGGCGCGTGTGAAAGCGGAAGATGTGTACCGCAGAAACTGCAGTAAGAATATGGAAAAATCAACGACAGATAATCAGGCAGCAGATTCCGTGGAAGAAATCACGGTGATCGGTGCGGATACTGTCGTTGCTGTCGATGGATGTGTGCTTGGAAAACCAAAGACAGAGGATGAGGCGAAGCAGATGCTCGCACGATTGTCCGGGCGGACGCATGATGTATTCACCGGTGTGTGTATTCTGTGGACAGATTCCGATACGCAGGAAGAGATACATGGAAATACCTTCCACTGTCATACGAAGGTGACATTTTATCCGATGACGGAGGAAGAAATTGACAACTATGTCGCTACGGGTGACTGTATGGACAAGGCAGGTGCCTATGGTATCCAGAGCGGAGCCGCGAAGTATATCCAGGGCATCGAAGGCGATTACCTGAACGTGGTTGGATTGCCGTTGTCAAAAATTTATCACGTTTTGCGTGAGAAATTAATAAATCTCACAATAAAAATGTGATTGAAACTGAATGAAAATAAACGGAAATAAAGAAATTAGACGAAAAAACTGTCATTATGACTAAAAACAGAGATAAAATTTGTCTATTTTGCCATTGAAAAAATATTTAAAAGTGCTACACTAATACATGTAGCAACAAGTTGGGTTGTTGCTTGATTTTTGCATATCAGCGTCATAGCTTCGTACAGGGGGAAGGGATACGGAGTGTGATGTTGTAATATACACGTGAGCATCAGAGCTCGAAGTTATGTGAAGGTCTTGTTACGTGTAGCAGTGGTATTTCCTTATGTGACAAAAGAGAGGGTGTTACATAAGGGAATATCATCCAAGGTGGTTACGAAAAGAGGTTGCTTGGCAGCCTCTTTTTTCTTGCAGAGAAAAGAATCTGTGCGTATAATATAGATAAGTATGGTGAAATTGACAGAGAGGGTAAGGATGTAGAAATGTGGAGTTTTCATACCGTAAAAGTGAAAGATAATAGTCGACGCATGTTTGATCTATGTATGCGTCGGGCACAGAGTATCGGGCGTGCGGATTATGTACGGACAAATGGACGGATGGATCTGGCACATACCTTCCGTACAGATATGCTGCATTTCCTGATATATCTCGCATATTCGGATGGTTCCGTCAACAAAGAAGAAATCAAATATATCAATCTGTTATTCGGAACACAGTTTGATGAGAAGATGATCCGTGATTATGCAGACCGTTGGGGACTTCGGAGTGAGAGCATCCGGGATCATGCGCCACGGTCGTTAAATTCGTTTGTGCGCTCAAATATCGGAGCAGAAACCGGGGAGATATCAGACGGTTATTATGATCTGTTACAGTTGTATGTTACAACCTTTAATTATATTGGAAATGATCTGATTGCATGCAACGAGGAGGTTGCGTCATCAGAGGTTCAGGCATTGTCCTCGTATATTGAATTGATCACAGAGGAAATCAATCGTGTACGTGGGGATATGGAGGATTACAAGCCGACGATCGCATTTAAGCCCGGAAGCAAGGTTAAGCAGGAGGATAAGCCGGATTATTCGTATTGGTCCGATACGCTTGAGATGCGGCGGACGAAGATCTCTACACCGGAGCGTAAGGAGGAAGATTCGCCGGCAGTAAGTGATACAGACAGCCGGAGAGATATGGACACACCGGAGTATGTACGGGCAGCAGATACAGAAGAAACTGGAAAGCCATTCCGTATGCGGGTGGAACAACCGGATGCACAGACGCTGCCGGATCAGAAAGAGCGTAAAAAAGAATTTAATACGGAGATGGATATACAGGCATTACTTAAGCAGTTGAACGAGCTGACCGGCATGCAGAGCGTGAAGACGGAGATCAACAATATGATCAATCTGTTGAAGATCTGTAAGATCCGTCAGGAGAATGGATTGCAGACGCCGCCGGTTACAAATCACATGGTGTTCCTTGGCAATCCCGGAACTGGTAAGACGACCGTGGCAAGAATCCTTGCGAAGATCTATCATGGGCTGGGCGTGCTTTCCAAAGGACATCTGGTGGAGGTAGACCGGTCTGGTCTGGTCGCTGGATATATGGGACAGACGAGTGAGAAGGTTACGGAAGTAATCGAGAAAGCCAAGGGTGGCATCTTATTTATTGATGAGGCGTATGCCCTTGCAAATGGACAGCAGGGTGATTTCGGACAGGAGGCAATCGACATCCTGAATAAAGCGATGGAAGATAACCGGGAAGATCTGATCGTCATTGCGGCAGGATATCATGATGAGATGCAGGATTTCTTGGATGCAAATCCGGGACTTCGTTCCCGTTTCAACCGGACGATTGAATTTCCGAATTATGATGCGGCAGAGTTGTTGGAGATCATGACCAACCGGGCAAAATCACTCGATTATACATTGACGGACGACGCGGTGCAGTATGTGCAGGATACATTTACTAGGATACTTGCATGTCCGCCGGAGAATTTCGGTAATGCGCGTTCGGTGCGTAATTATCTGGATCGCGTGATTCACAATCAGGCTAACCGCCTGATCGCGGAGAATAATTTTAAAGAGGAAGATCTGACGAAGCTCACGCTTGCGGATGTGCAGTCAGAGACGCTGGAATAACATGCATAAACAATGGATCAAGGATGGGCTAAGTGAATATCTGAGTGATGCGCATGCGGTGTGGCATATGCCGGGGCATAAGCGGAAAGCCTGCTATGGAAATTTTCAGGACGCATTTCTCGCATGGGATGTGACGGAGGTGCCGGGGACAGATGATCTGTATCTGCCGGAGGGATTTATCGGGGATTCACTTGCCATGCTGAAGGAAATCTACCAGACCTGTGGCACGTATTACGTGGTAAATGGTGCGACGGGAGGGATTTTTACGGCAATCGCGGCATGCACGAAGCCGGGCGATGCGATCCTGATTGCAAAAAACTGCCACAAATCGGTCTACAATGCGGCGGCGATGCTGCAGCGACAGACGATTTATGTGGAGCCGACATGGAAGAAAGAGGCAGAAGATGCCTTTGCATTTACATCATTTATTGATGGGTATGTCGATGCCGATGATGTTGAAAGGCTGTGTGAGTCTCATCCGGAGATCGCGGCGGTTGTAGTGACATCGCCGACATACGAGGGCGTCATATCCGACATTGCGCAGATTGCACGTGTGGCACATGCACATCATGTTCGGGTGATCGTGGACGAAGCACATGGGGCACATCTGCCATTTTTAAAACCGGAATATTCTGCGATCCGCATGGGTGCCGATGTCGTTGTACAGAGTCTGCACAAGACACTTCCAGCGATGACGCAGACAGCGGTGATTCATGTCTGTACAGAAGAACTGGTGAAACCGGTGGAGCAGGCATTGGAGATATTCTTAAGTTCTTCGCCGTCGTATATTTTCATGATGAATATGGAAGCGGCAATCTGCTATATGGCAGACCATGATTTTACGGAATATGAAAACAATCTGCGGGAATTCCGGGAGAATTGTGCGAAGCTTCCGCAGATCACAATGATAGAGAAAGAAGCCGTATGTGCAGCAGGTGCATATGGATATGACGAGACACGGCTTGTATATTATGCAGCTGTGCCGGGACCGGAGCTGCTTGCGATGCTTGCGGATAAAGGGGATGTCGTCTGTGAGATGGCAGGCAGAAAACATGTGGTACTGATCTCGACGGTGCGGGACGGGCAGGAAGATTTTGAACAGTTATACCGGACACTGCAGATGTGCGATGTCGCTCTGACGAAAGAAGGGGATCATGAGAAGGAGCGATGTGCCGGGCAGGAGGAATTGCAAAAACTGGCGGGAACGCTGGCAAGAGCACCAATCTATGTATATCCGCCCGGAAGTTACATCGTGAATACCGGGGAGATCATTACGGCAGAGACCGTGGAGAAGCTTTGCGCATATCAAGCAGCAGGGCTGCATATCCGGGGCATTTAGAAAACAGGGGGATGAATGATGAGACAGGAGAAACGATATGAATGTATTGATATGTGATGATGAAAGACGCGACCTGCAGATGGTCCGACTGCATGTGGAGCAGTTTGGCAAAGATCAGCAGATCGATGTGAGTATTTATACGCTGTGGAATCCAAAATCTTCGGCGGAGATAATGGCAATGGCGGAAAAACATGAGATGGATGTCGCATTTCTGGATATCGACATGCCACATATATCGGGTGATGCGATTGCCAGTGCACTGACGGAAAAGTATCCGTCAATCCAGATTATATTTTTTACGAACCGGGGCGAGATGGTTTATGATATGCTCAAATACAAACCATTCCGGTTTATTCAGAAGGCGGAACCGTGGAAGATTGATACGGCATTGATGAATCTGTCAAAACAGCGGATGACGGATGGACACGTTCTGATCGAAAAAGCAAAGAATGAAGTGATGGATGCTTCGGTGGAAGAGATTATGTACATAGAGGCAGCCAAACATCAGATCATCTATCATACGGAGGATGAAGCGATCGTCTCGAAGGGGAGCATGGCAAAGATCGTAAAAGAGCTGTGGGAATATGGCTTTATACGCGTGCATGTCGCGTATGTGGTAAACATACGGTACATCAAGCAGATTGGCAAAAAGGAACTGATTCTGAGAGATGAAACTGTATTGCCGATCAGTGGAAGCTATAAGGAAGAGACGATGAAGAATTATAAGATGTTATTGGAGAGGATCAGGTATGGAGAATCTCGTTGAAATATTTGCAAATACATTGGATGCTATATTAGGTATCGTGTTTCTGACGATGATACTTGGGAAAAAGAAGAGCATGCCGAACTGGTTGTTTGTCGTTCTGGCGTTGATCGTCCCTGTGGCAAATGTTGTGTTGCAGAAAGTATTTCCGGATAGTCCGGAGAATAATATTGTCTATATTTTACTTACCATATTCTTTGGTTTTGTATGCACGAATGGAAAAATCTCAGAGAAGATCATCTATGTCGCAATCTGGAATATCCTGCTTATGGCATGTGGACTGATCTTTGCGTCAGTTTACGGGTATGTCGTGCGCGGGACAAATGGCATGGAATGGGAGATGGATGCGATACATCGGCTGCATTACATCATGGGTTCGAAGCTGAATCTGATCCTGTGCACGCTTCTGGTCATGGTGATCCTGAAGAAAACGAAGATGAAATCCGCGATGCCGGTCATGAATGCTGTCGTGTTCGTAATCAGTATTTTGATCGGTATTATCTTAGATATTATGCTGGATTACCCGTATCTTGACAAAAAGGGAAAGATTGCGATCGGTATCGCGATGGTCGGAATTCTGGCGATCAATGTGTTTGTGTACGTGGCAACCTATCAATTAAATAAAAGCCAGAAGCTGCTGATGGAAAATCAGCTTCTCCGTATGTCGCAGGAAGAGCAGAAAGAGGGAATGGAGCGCATGATGCGTCTGCAGGAGAAGAACCGGATGCTCCGGCATGACCTGCGCCATTATTTCACGCTCTTTCAGGAAATGCTTGCGAATGGAAATGTGGAAGAAGCACAGAAATATGTGGAGGACGTCTTAAACACGAAGCTCCAGCCAGAAGGTGTCTATATGACAGGCGATGAAATCTTAGATGCTGTGCTCAATCATTGCGATGGAATCTGCCGGCAGAAACAGATCACGTTTCGGACAGAAATCAGTGCACATTTGCCGGAAGGACAGATGGAGTTTGCGATTGCACTGCTGAATCTGTTGGAAAATGCGATTGAAGCAGAGGAGCTGGAGGAAGACAAACTGATTGAGCTGCAGATCTACGAGAGTGCGGGCTTGCTGTTGGTAACTGTCCGGAACCGGATCAGTCAGTCGGTTATGGAGAACAACCCGGAGCTTCGCACGCGGAAGGCAGATGCAAGTCTGCACGGACTTGGAAGAAAGAGTGTAAAGAAGCTGATCCGGGATATGGAAGGTTCTTTCTATGAGGAAGAACGAAACGGGTTCTTCATCTCGAACATTGTCGTATAACGTCGAAAAAGTAAAAAGTATGCTCAAAAAACAACCAACTTTGCCAGACAGGTTGTAAAATGTCAAAAATCAGGTATTGTAGTAGCAGGAAATGAAGTGAGGAGGAAGTCCATGGAACGTCTTGCATATGCAATCACAGATCATCTGCTGCGAAGAGATGTGATCCAGAAAGAGGACTACGATATCTATGTATATGGATACGCAGTGTTTCTTGAACAGATGTGTCAGGTAATCGGATTTATTCTGCTTGGGATAGTCACGAAGAACCTGTTACAGACCGCTCTTTTTTTGGGAACATTTTACCTGATTCGCAGTGCATTCGGTGGGTATCATGCGGAGACGTCGCTGGTCTGCATGCTCGTCAGCTATGGTGGCTGGGGTGCGGTCATGATACTTTCACGGTACATGGAAGCATATGCGGAAGTACCACTCGTGCTTTGGATTGTGCTCGCCGCAGATCTGTGTGTATTTGCGATACTCGGTCCGGTTGCACATGCCAATAAGCCACTGACCGCAGTGCAGAAAAAGCGGAACAAACGAAACGGATTTCTCGTTTTAGGGATTGGCTCTTTGCTGGCATTTCTTTGGAGATCATGTGTGATTGTTGGCACTGTGTATATTGGAACTGTAACCTTTGTAGCAGTGTTGGCAATGATAGGAAAAAGAAAGGTAGGTACAAGGTATGAAGAAGATTGAGAAACTTGTAGCAAAGATCGGTTACAACACTGCAAAGAAGACTGTAAATAGCGCATCTGCATGGCACAGCCATCAGGTAAAGGAGCCGGCAGCCGCACGCGCAAGCCTGCTCAAGGAAGCTTCTAAGTAAGAAGCACGCAGAGAAGAAAGGGTAGATGTTCAGGTGCATCTGCCCTTTCTTTTCGTTTGCATTTTAAATATTGGTATGATAGAATAAGGCAACTGTGTGATATGGGAGGACACAGAACTCGAAAGGTAAGAACCTTAGCGCCTGGTCCTGAGGGGACGGAAAAAACTCAGGATGACGAGGAGAAACGTGATCGAAAGATTCGGCGGATGCGTTTCCGCACAAGCTGAGTGCGTATACAGAAAAAAATATGCGGGTAACTGCAAAACAAAGTTCTGTAATCAGTAATGGAATCATAGAAAATTAAAAATAGAATAGAGGTAGATATTATGTGTGGAATTATTGGTTTTACGGGGAATGAACCAGCGAAGGATATTATCATCGGCGGTCTGGAACGGTTGGAGTACCGCGGATATGACAGCGCAGGATTAGCACTATTGTCGAACGATCAGATTCAGGTGCGCAAGCGTACCGGCAAGGTAGAGGAGTTACGGAAGCTCTGCGAGGCAGAGAAAATGCCTGCTACCTGCGGAATCGGTCATACAAGATGGGCAACCCACGGCGGGGTAACGGACGTGAATGCACACCCACACCGTGTCGGAAAGGTCGTACTGATTCACAATGGTATCATCGAGAATTACCGTCAGATTGTGACAGAGTACGGACTGGCTGACCAGCTTGTATCAGAGACAGATTCTGAGGTCGTTGCGGCGCTTTTGAACAAGTTTTATGAGGGTGATCCGGTCAAGGCAATCAAGAAGACAGTGAAGGTACTTTCCGGTGCATTTGCACTTTGTATTATGTTCCAGGATATCCCGGATACAATCTACGCGATCCGGAACGTCAGCCCGATGGTTGCAACGTCCTGTGAGAGAGGTTCGGTTATCGCTTCCGATCTGACTGCGCTGATCGAGTTCTCGAAGGAGTATTTCGTAGTACCGGAGTATCACATTCTGACACTCAAAAAGGACGGTATTGATATTCAGGATCTGAAGGGAAACAAAGTAACCCCACAGATGTTGACTGTAAACTGGGATATCACAAGTGCACAGAAGGGTGGTTACCCATTCTTTATGCTCAAGGAAATCTATGAGCAGCCGGATGCAATCCGCAATACGATTGCACCACGTATCAATCAGGAACTTCCGGATTTCACAGAGGATGGAATTGACGATGCAATATTTAAGGATTGCAAGCGTATTTCTATTGTGGCATGTGGTACAGCGATGCATGCAGGTATGGTAGGAAAGCATCTGATCGAGAAGAAGCTTCGGATTCCGGTGCATGTAGATTGTGCTTCCGAGTTCCGGTATAAAGATCCGATTATCGATGAGGAGACTTTGACAATCGTGCTTTCCCAGTCGGGCGAGACGATTGATACGTTAGAGGCATTGAAGCTTGCGAAAAATCGCGGTTCCAAGGTGCTTTCTATCGTCAATGTGAAGGGAAGCACAATCGCAAGAGAAAGCGATTATGTATTATATACACATGCAGGTCCGGAGATTGCGGTTGCATCGACGAAGGCATATACGGTACAGGTCGCAGCGATGTATCTGATCGCATGCCGGATCGGATTGGTGAAGGGACTTATCACAGAGCATGATGCAAAACGCTTTATGACAAAGCTTACAAATGCATCGAATATTGTTGAGGAAACTCTGAAATGCGCGGATGATATCAAGCGAGTGGCAGATCATATCAAGTTTGCAACCGATACGTTCTATATCGGAAGAGGTTTGGACTACACGATGAGCTTAGAGGCGGCATTGAAGTTAAAGGAGATTTCTTATGTGCACGCCGAAGCATATGCGGCAGGAGAGCTCAAGCATGGAACAATCGCATTAATCTCTGAGAATGTTCCGGTTATCGCGCTGGCGACCCAGGAGGATGTCTATGCGAAGGTCATCTCGAATATCCGTGAGGTAAAGGCAAGAGGTGCGTATGTTGTGCTTGTCAGCATGGATGAGGAAGTGAATGATCCAAGTATCTGTGACCAGCATATCCGCCTTCCGAAGATGGATAGTGAGTTTACATCCTTTGCAACAGCGGTTGTATTGCAGTTAGTTGCATATTATACATCCGAGGCAAAGGGACTGGATGTGGATAAACCGAGAAATCTGGCGAAGTCTGTAACGGTAGAGTAATTAATGCTACATATATACAACCCCCATTCGTACTTCTTGTGCAGAATGGGGTGTTGTGTTTATACCAGAGAATATTTGTATTGTAAGGAATGAAGAAACAGGATGAAAGATTTGACAAAAGGCTACCCGGCAAAGGTGATAATTTTATTTGCCATCCCGATGATATTCGGCAGCATATTTCAACAATTATATAATATTGCGGACAGTAAGATTGTAAGTACATTTGTTGGCACCGAAGCGTTTGCGGCTGTCGGTGCCACAAGTGTTGTATCGAACACTTTAATCGGATTTTTGAATTCCCTGACACTTGGATTTGCGATTCCGATTGCGAACAGTTTTGGAGGAAAGGATTATAAGCGGATGCGCCGCATGGTGGCAGGTACTGTGTTGCTGACGCTGGCAGGGGCAGTTGTGCTTACCGTGTTAATCTTGCTTTTGATTCCTGCGATCCTGAAACTTCTGGCAACACCGGAAGATATTATGAGCCCGGCACTTGCGTATGTGCGAATCATTTTATATGGCATTATATTTGTGTCTGTTTATAACATGTGTGCAAATGTACTGCGCGCGGTTGGCGACAGCCGGACGCCGCTTTATTGTCTGATTATTTCCGTGTTCGTGAATATTGGACTGGATCTGCTGTTTGTGAATGGATTTCATATGGGGATTCAGGGTGCTGCCTGGGCGACAATCATCTCGCAGGCACTTTCGGCAGTGCTTTGCCTTGGTTATATCCTGCTTAAGTTCCGGGATATTATACCGGAGAAGGACGAGTGGAAACCGGTGGAAGGACAGTACAGTGAGCTTCTTACGACGGGGCTTGCAATGGGATTTATGTCGCTTGTTGTGAATTTCGGAACGATTGTGCTGCAAGGCGCAATCAATGGATTGGGAACGGCAATCGTTGCGGCGCATACAGCGGCAAGAAAAGTGTTCGATATATTTACGGTATCACTTTATTGTCTGGGAAATGCAATGACAACCTTTGTAAGTCAGAATATGGGAGCCGGGGAACCGGCACGTATTCGCAGAGGGATTCGTCATGCCGTTGTTATAGCAACGGGAATAACAACGGTACTTGTAATTATCTGCTTTGCATTTGGCAGACCGGTATTTACATGGCTTGCGTCTACCGATAATCCGACAATTGTAGATTCTGCGGTGATGTATTCCCGGATCAGTATTGTGTTTTTCTATGTGCTCGGACCGCTATTTATTCTGCGGTGCAGTCTGCAGGGGATGGGGCGGAAGGTAATACCGGTGTGCTCGAGCGTTGTTGAGATGACAATCAAGGTACTTTCTGCAACGATTCTGGTGCCGCGGCTTGCTTATTTCGGTGTGGCACTTACGGAACCGATCAGCTGGGTCTGCATGACGATTCTGCTGACGGTGGCTTATTTCGCGAAGCCGCCGGAACAGATGTTGCGAAAGTCCGCTTAAAATGGTATAATAAGCATTATATAGGCTGTGTTCACACAAGCCGGAATAATGCGGAAAACACATTATAAATTCGTCAAAGAAGGTGAAACAGATGTCAAGACTGAAGACTCCGAAAAAACCGAAGAAGGCAAAGCCTGCGAAATCACTTTACAGAGAACCTGCAAAGCGTATGTCGCGCAAAGAGCGGAAGCTTAAGGAAAAACGAAGAAAGCAGATAAATAAGCATATTGATCATGCTATGGGATTTATAGCAATTGCTTTATGCACCGTTTCAGCAATCTTGGACGTAAAGAACAACAAAGACTCATAAAAAGAGGATGGAAGAGGAAAGGAAGAGAACAGAACAATGAAGAATTTTGAAGGATTACTTGAGCAGATTAAATCATGCAGCAAGAAGAAGCTTGCCGTTGCAGTTGCACAGGATGATGCAGTTCTTGAAGCAGTAAAGGCAGCGAAGGACAAGGATATTGCAGATGCGATTCTGGTCGGAGATGCTGATAAGATCAAGGAAATCGCTGCAAGCATGGATATGAGTTTAGAGGGTTTTGAGATTATTGACGTGAAGGATCCGACAGAAGCAGCCCTGACAGCAGTCAAGCTTGTACATGATGGAGAGGCAGATATGTACATGAAGGGTCTCATTGACACAAAGGGATTCCTGAAGAGTGTACTCAATAAGGAAGTGGGACTTAGAACCGGTAAGGCTTTGTCACATGTATGTCTGTTTGAGATTGAAGGCTTCGAGAAGATGTTCTTCCTGACTGATGTTGCATTTATTCCATACCCAACATTGGAGGACAAGGTGGATATTATCAGCAACACAGTTGCAGTTGCACATGCATGTGGTATCGAGTGTCCAAAGGTAGCTCCGCTTGCAGCGGTAGAGGTAGTAAATCCGAAGATGCCTGTTACAGTAGACGCAGCTGAGCTTACAAAGATGAATGAAGAGGGTAAGATTACAGGCTGTATCGTGGACGGACCGCTTTCCATGGACCTTGCAATTGATCCGGAAGCTGCAAAGCATAAGGGAGCAACGAACCGTAAGATTGTCGGTGATGCAGATATCTTACTGTTCCCGGACATTCACGCAGGTAATATCACATACAAGACACTGGTTCACACAGCAAAGGTTAAGAATGGCTGTATCTTAACAGGTACAAAGGCACCGGTTATCCTGACATCCCGTTCCGATACATTTGAGACAAAGGTAAATTCGATTGCCCTTGCAGCAATCGTAGCTGAGAACTTAAAGAAAAACAAATAAATTATAAGCATAAATAAGCAGGAGGATAATAAAATGAGTTATAAGTCATTGATCATCAATCCAGGTTCTACATCTACAAAGATTGGTGTATTTGAGGATGAGACATTGTTGTTCGAGGAGACACTGCGTCATTCGACTGAGGAGATTGCACAGTACGATTCGATCGTTGCACAGAAGGATTTCCGTAAGGATGTCATCGCTAAGGTTTTAGCTGAGAATAATTTCGATATTAAGACACTGGATGTTGTTGTAGGCCGTGGTGGTCTGCTTAAGCCAATTCCGGGTGGTACATACACAGTTACCGATGAGCTGGTAAAGGACTTAGTAGAGGCAAAGCGTGGTGAGCATGCATCAAACCTCGGTGGTATCCTGGCAAAGGATTTCGCTGATGAGCTTGGAATCCCTGCTTATATCGTAGACCCGGTTGTTGTTGACGAGTTACAGGATGTTGCAAGACTTTCCGGACATCCGGAGCTTCCTAGAACAAGTATCTTCCATGCATTAAATCAGAAGGCAGTTGCAAAGCGTTATGCAAAGGAAGTTGGTAAGAAGTACGAGGATTTGAACCTCATCGTTGTTCATATGGGTGGCGGTGTTTCCGTAGGTGCCCATACAGGCGGTAAGGTTGTAGATGTATTCAATGCATTGGATGGCGATGGGGCATTCTCTCCGGAGCGTGCCGGTGGTGTTCCAAATGGTGAGTTGGTTCGTCTGTGCTATTCAGGAAAGTACACAGAGAAGGAAATGATCAAGCAGCTCGTCGGTAAAGCAGGCTTCAATGCATACTGCGGTTCCAACGATGCAAGAGATATCGAGGCTATGGCAAAGAATGGTGACAAGCATGCACAGCTTGTATTTGATGCATTCTTATATCAGGTATCGAAGGATATCGGAGCACAGGCAGCGGTTCTTTCTGGTAAGGTTGATCAGATCATCCTGACAGGTGGTATCGCATATGGCAAGTATGCAACCGAAGAGATCACAAAGAGAGTACAGTTCATCGCACCGGTTACCGTATACGGTGGCGAGGACGAGCTTCTTGCTCTGGCACAGGGCGCACTTCGTGTATTAAATGGCGAGGAAGAAGCAAAGGTTTACTAAGCGTAGACATATAGTTGGAGGGATAGAATGGACGAAAATAACACACAGCAGCCGGGGGGATTCCCGGATACGACTGGATATGTGAATCCACAGCAGCCGGATACGACCGGATATACGAATCCACCACAGTCAGACATGACTGGATATGCAAATCCGCGACAGCCGGATATGACTGGATATTACGGACAACAGCCGGGACAGCCGGACATGACTGGATACTACGGACAGCAGCCGGGACAGCCGGACATGACTGGATACTACGGACAGCAGCCGGGACAGCCGGACATGACTGGATATTACGGGCAGCAGCCGGGACAGCCGGACATGACTGGATATTACGGACAGCAGCCGATGCAACCACAGACAGGCGGTAAGAAACCGAAGAAGCCAATGACAAAGGGCAAGCTGGGCGCATTGATCGGTGCTGGCGTTGCAATCGTTGCACTGGTTGTATGTGGCGTCATTTTCCTTCCAAAGCTTTTTAAGTCGGACAAGGAAGTCGTATTAGATGCGATGGAAGAGACATTTTCTTCCTACAGCACTGGCGGAGAGAGAAACGATGTAGTCGGATTCGATGAGGTGATGAAGGCGTATAATGAGAAAGGTGGAGATAGCAGTCTCAACCTGACATTTAACGCTGGTGAAGGTGAAAATGCTTACGCAATCGGTTGGAATCAGAATAACGCAGTGGATCAGAAAAATAAGAAGCTTTCTGCAGATGGCGCGATAACGATCGGAGGCGATGATCTTCTGTCGTATGAGGTTTTTGGCGATGAAGATACGATGACAGTCGGTATACCGGAGTTGCTTGCAGGTTATCTTGTATACCCGGCGGACGATCCGATGGGCGCGCTTGCGAATTCACCAGCTGGACAGTCACTTGGTCTGGACGCATCGGCACTTGCCGGATACAGTTTAAACGCATTTGCATCTGGTTCTGATGGATCAGGTCTTACAAGTGGATATGTGAGTGCGCTGGAGACAATCTGGGATGCTGCAGAATTTAAGAAGCAGGGAAGTGCCAAGATCACAGTCAATGGCGAGAATGTAACAGCCAAGGAATATTATGTGACATGGGCAAAGGAAGATCTGCAGGATGCGTGTGTATCTGCGATCGATGGTTTGACAGAAGCGGTAACAGGTTCGCAGGATACGCTTGATCAGCTTGGTATGAGTGCAGACGACTATACATATTATATGGATCAGTTGAAAGCGGCTGTGCCAAGTGTCATTAAGCATGATCTGTGTGTGAAAGTATATGTGAAGGGCAAGAGAGCTGTTAAGATCACATGTAGCGATAAGATCAACATCTTGAATATGGTGAAGATCGATTATGATTTTTGGCTGGATGCTGGTAAGGATGATCTGTCAGGAAACTTAAGTTTTGATGTGTCAGACACTTCCGTTGGCGTGAAGTTCGAGGCACATGATATCAGCGGAAATACATATGGAAATGTAAAGGCATTTGCCGGTGACAAGGAGATTGGACTGGATTTCACAAAGGATGTTGTAGAGTCTGGTGATACAGTTACGACAAAGGTAAAGATCTCCGCTTCTTCGTACCTGTCTGTTGACTGGGAGAAGACATTTAACAAGGCGGACAATACATTTGAGAATACGGTTAATGCCAATATTGTAGGCGCAGATACCTATGTGTTTAATTACAAGGGTGCTTACAAAGACATCAACAAGGGTGTCGGCTATACTGTGGCGATTGATTCGTTCGAGCTGAAGGCAGCCAACCAGACGCTCTGCAATGGAAGTATTGATACAACGATCGATACATCGAAGATTTCTGTACAGGAGATGGATGCAAGCAAAAAGGTGTATGATCTTGCAACCATGACAGAGGACGATTTGCAGACATTTGGTGAAGAAAGCCAGAAGCTGATGGGTGCTTGGGTAGAGCGTTTATCTGACAATACAGCATTTGTAAATCTGATAGATGCATTGAACAGTCTGTTTGGAACAAATTCCGATCTGCTTAATCAGGTGGAAGAGGATATCGACGAAGACACAGCTACCTATAGCGATGCAGATTTCAGCGACGATAATACAGATGAGATTACCCTCGATAATGCATCAGTTATGACCTATGATGGAAGTGCGAAATACAAGATCAAGGGATGTATCGATGGATTTAACTTCGAGTATGCGAATGAGTATGGTGTTATGTTTGAGACAGAGCAGGTATCTACGATACAGTATGGGTTATATACTGCAGAATCTGCATCCGACGCATTGGATTCTGTCTATTATGATATGTCCAACATCGACAGCTACGAGATTCTGGATACACAGTTAAACCAGACAGCGAAAGTAGAAGACAAGGATGTGCTTTATAACGTACAGACTTATAACGCATTCCAGATGAAATGTATGGATGTTACAGCCGTGATCGAAGTAGAACCGGGTGTGTTCCTGAGTATGGAAGCAAGCATCTATCTGGATGACGATGACTATACTGTGGAGCAGCTGTTGCAGGCACTGGAATCCAAGTACTATGAGAAGATACAGTAAAAATAGAGGAAAATTATATGATTCGTTATTGTAAGATCAAACATTGTATCATCGGCTTTGACCGGCCGAAGATCTGTGTGCCGCTGGTCGGACGGTCGGCGGAGGAGATCATAGCGCAGGCGGATCAGATAAGACAGTCACAGAGAAGCTCTGCCATTGATATGGTGGAGCTTCGTGGCGATTATCTGGATATTTTGCCTGACTATGAAGTGTTAGATAGATTGCTTGCGAAGGTAGCAGAGATTCTGCCAGAAAAAGTGTTGTTATTTACGATCCGGAGTGAAGCGGAGGGCGGCGAGAAGCTTGCCTTTACCACGCCGACGATCTACGAGATCAACCGGCACGTGATCGAAGGGCATCTGGCGGATATGGTAGACATCGAATTATTCTCCGGGGCAGAGCAGGCAGAGGAAATGATCGGGATCGCAAAGGAAAAAGGGGTAAAGATCATCATGTCAAATCATGATTTCCAGACCACACCGGATGCATCCACGATCGTGAACCGGCTGCGCAGTATGCAGGATCTTGGCGCGGATGTTGCAAAGATTGCTGTGATGCCGGAGAATAAAATGCATGTGGTGAATCTGCTTGCTGCAACGGCTATGATGCAGGAAGCGTATGCAGAGGTACCGGTTGTCACGATGTCGATGGGGAAGATGGGGGCAATCAGCCGGATCAGCGGTCAGGTGTTCGGCAGTGCAATCACATTTGCAAGCTTTGCGGAGGCATCGGCACCCGGGCAGATTCCGGTTGACAAGATGGACGAAGCACTTACATTGATAGAGAAATATTGTAACTAGGGGACAAGAAAGCAGAAAGACAGGAGGAGGTTTTTCTGCTTTTTATTTACGAGGGGGAGAATGTGTTGAGGGAAAGAAAAATTGTGTTGTTTGTCATGGGGGATGAAGAGATATTAGAACGTAGTCGTATGGTTGTAAGTCAGTTAGCGCTGGAATATTCTGTGAAGATTGTCAGAAATTATAGTGCGGCCTATAAGATTATTGTAGAGCATCAGGTTGATGTAATGGTGTGCGGGCCAGCGGAGGAGCAGTTTCACCAGAATATTGTAGATGCATACCGGTTTATGGAGTCCGCGCGCAGGTTGAAGCGTTATCGGGATACGCCTATGATATTGATATCTGACGTGGAAGATCCGAATGGTTATTGTGATCGGGTACTGTGTTGTTTTGCGGTAATTGATACTTTGTCGCTCGAACATCGGTTGTGTGAAACACTTGTACAGGCTCTGGAGGAACTCTGGTGCACGAGTCCGCACACATGTCCGATGCTGCGGCAGGATAAAATAGAGGCACGCATGCTGTATATCCAGAACCAGAATGTGATATACCCGATCCAATGTGCCAAGGTCAGTCATATACTGGCATCTAACCGATCGATGGAGGTCTGTCTGAATAATGGTGGGAAATATCCTGTGAGATATGTTACCCTGCAACAGCTTCTGGAGGCTGCCGATGTATGGTATTTCCTGCAATGTTCCCGCAGTGGAATCATTAATGCAAACTATGTACGCAATATTGATTATACAAACCGCGTTATTACGATGTGCAATTCGGATCAGATTGCAATTGGATCGACGTATGTGAGGTCGCTGCATGAACAGTTTCCGACGATGCAGGAGTTATGGCAGCGGAGACAGAATCGTTGTATGTTTTTTGAATGAACCGGCAAACATATATATGAATGGAAATTAAAACACCGGACAAGGAGAAGCGTTCTCTCTGTCCGGTGTTTGTTAAATGTGCGCCTGGCAGCGTGCGTTACTAACGGAAATGATTATTCCATCGGATATTTGATCTGCCATGTATTTCTCAGTGAGTCGCAGATCTGCATGATGCGGAGTGTCTCTGCATGCGGCATCTCCGGGCATTCGGTCTGACCAACGATGATGGCATCTCTGGCAGCGATAAACTCGAATTCATAACCGGTTGTCTGCTTGTCCGGTTTCTTTGTCTCAAGCACAAGCTTGTGATCCTGATTGTAAATACGGAATGTCTCCGGACAGTTGATGTTGTCAATCTCGATATATCCGCGGTCACCATAGATTTTTGCATTGTTGTCAGGCTGGTACATCATTGTGACAAATGCGTTTGCACATCTGCCACCTTTGTATGAAATCTGCAATGCTTCCTGCGCATCCACGCCTGTGTCAAGCTTGGCACAGGTAGAACCGATCATCGGAGGTTCGCTGCCATAGATCATGGAGATCAGATTGAGCGGATATACACCAAGATCAAGCAGTGCACCACCGGCAAGCTCCGGCTTGGTCAGTCGTTCTTCCTTCAGAAGAGAGTAGCCAAGGGAACAGGTGATATTATTGACACGCCCGATTGCACCCTTCTGGATGTACTCTGCCATCAGACGGTACATCGGCATGAAACGGATCCACATTGCTTCGCCGCAGAACAGATTCTTCTCTCTGGCAAGCTTCAGGACTTCTTCGGTAGTAGCTGCATTATAAGAAAATGCTTTCTCGACAAGCACCGGCTTTCCGGCATTTAAACAAAGCTTTGCATGTTCTGCGTGATGGGAATGCGGGGTTGCGATGTAGATGAGTTCGACATCCGGATCTGCCACTAGTTCCTCATAAGAACCATAATATTTTGTAACACCATGCTCTTTGGCAAAAGCTTCTGCTTTCTCTGTATCACGGGATGCAATGGCATATGCTTCAAATGCATCTAAATCTCTGAGTGTATCTGCAATCACACCGGCAATCTTTCCGGCACCCATAATTCCAACTTTAAAATTAATCATATGAAACTCCTTCCGTGTCAGCTTTTGACAATCTGCGTCTATTATACCAAAATTACAGTCGTATGTCATTTCCTTTTTACAAAAATGAAGGAGCAAGTTTTCACGGAATGGATAACAAAATATATTTATAACTGGCGAAAGTGACATGGCAGGGTTTTATTGACATTTCCTTGGGTTATGCGTTATACTGAAAACTTGGATAGGTCTGTGAATCAGACGGAAATCTATTTTTATGACAGATACAGATATGCATGAAAATCAAACATAATAAGAAAGGAAATATAGAAGTATGTACGAAAAGGTTTCTACAAAGCTGGACTTCACCAGCC
This sequence comes from Coprococcus hominis (ex Arizal et al. 2022), assembly GCF_040094675.1. NCBI lineage: Bacteria > Bacillati > Bacillota > Clostridia > Lachnospirales > Lachnospiraceae > Coprococcus > Coprococcus hominis (ex Arizal et al. 2022). The sequence continues at coordinate 6,376 of NZ_JBBNHG010000027.1, read as the reverse complement.
GGGAAGAAAAAGTACTCAAGTTCTGGAAAGAGAACGAGATCTTCGAGAAGAGTATCGAAGAGAAGAAAGACCTGCCGACTTATACATTTTATGACGGCCCTCCAACTGCAAACGGCAAGCCGCATATCGGCCATGTGCTGACACGTGTGATCAAGGATATGATTCCACGTTATCAGACAATGAAGGGACATAAGATCATTCGTAAGGCTGGATGGGATACACATGGTCTTCCGGTTGAGCTTGAAATCGAGAAGGAGCTTGGTATCGATGGCAAGGAGCAGATCGAGGCGTATGGCTTAGATCCGTTTATCCGCAAATGTAAAGAGTCCGTATGGAAATACAAAGGTATGTGGGAAGAATTCTCCAACAAGGTAGGATTCTGGGCAGATATGGATAATCCGTATGTCACATATCACAATACATTTATCGAGTCCGAATGGTGGGCATTGAAGAAGATCTGGGACGACGGACTTCTCTACAAGGGATTCAAGATCGTGCCTTATTGTCCACGTTGTGGAACACCGCTTTCGTCACATGAGGTAGCACAGGGCTATAAGACAGTCAAGGAACGTTCCGCTGTGGTACGTTTCAAGGTAATCGGCGAGGATGCGTATTTCCTTGCATGGACGACAACACCTTGGACACTTCCAAGTAATGTGGCACTCTGTGTGAATCCGGATGAGAACTACTGCAAGGTAAAGGCAGCAGACGGCTATACTTACTACATGGCAGAGGCTCTGCTTGACAAGGTACTTGGCGGCATGGCAGAGAAGCTTGTCAAGGAAGAGAAGATTACAGAGGGAACACCTGCATATGAAATCCTTGAGACCTACAAGGGTAAGGAATTAGAGGGCAAGGAATACGAGCCGCTTTTTGAGTGCACAAAGGCGTATGTGGCAAAGCTTCCACAGAAAGGACATTACATTACATGCGATTCCTATGTAACGATGTCCGATGGTACCGGTATCGTTCATATCGCACCGGCATTTGGTGAGGACGATGCAAACGTCGGAAGAAAATACGACCTTCCATTCGTTCAGTTTGTCGATGGCAAGGGTGATATGACAAAGGAAACACCTTACGCAGGATTGTTCGTAAAGGATGCAGATAAGCCGGTACTCGTTGATCTGGAGAAGGCAGGACTTCTGTTCGACGCTCCGAAGTTTGAGCATGAGTATCCACACTGCTGGAGATGTGACACACCGCTTATCTACTATGCAAGAGATACATGGTTCATCAAGATGTCCGCAGTGAAGGACAGACTGGTGAAGAATAATAACACCGTAAACTGGATTCCGGAAGGTATCGGTAAGGGACGTTTCGGCGCATGGCTGGAAAATGTTCAGGACTGGGGGCTGTCCCGTAACCGTTACTGGGGAACTCCACTGAATATCTGGGAGTGCTCGTGTGGCAAGCGTCACGCGATCGGTTCGATCGAGGAACTGAAATCCATGAGCGACAACTGCCCGGATGATATCGAGCTGCATCGTCCATACATTGATGCAGTGACGATCAAGTGTCCGGACTGTGGCGGCGAGATGAAGCGTGTGCCGGAGGTTATCGACTGCTGGTTCGATTCCGGTGCGATGCCATTTGCACAGTGGCATTATCCGTTTGAGAATCAGGATATCTTCGAGGACAACTTCCCGGCTGACTTCATCAGTGAGGCGGTTGACCAGACAAGAGGATGGTTCTATTCCCTGATGGCAATCTCCACATTGCTCTTTGACAAGGCGCCTTACAAGAATGTTATCGTGCTTGGTCACGTACAGGATAAGGACGGACAGAAGATGAGTAAGTCCAAGGGTAACGCGGTTGATCCGATGGATGCCCTGAACAAATACGGCGCAGATGCAATCCGCTGGTACTTCTACAGCAACTCCGCACCTTGGCTTCCAAACCGCTTCCATGAGGATGCAGTGGTCGAAGGCCAGAGAAAGTTCATGGGTACGCTCTGGAACACATATGCATTCTATGTACTGTATGCAAATATTGACGAGTTTGATCCAACGAAGTATACATTGGAGTATGACAAGCTGTCCGTGATGGACAAGTGGCTGCTCTCCAAGCTTAATTCTATGGTGAAGTCCGTAGATGATAATCTGGGCAACTACCGTATTCCGGAGGCAACCAAGGCACTTGCTGAGTTTGTCGATGATATGAGTAACTGGTATGTCAGACGTTGTCGTGAGCGTTACTGGGCAAAGGATATGCCACAGGATAAGATCAATGCGTACATGACACTGTATACAGCACTTGTGACACTCTGCAAGGCTGCAGCACCGATGATTCCGTTTTTGACAGAGGATATCTATCAGAACTTAGTTCGCACGGTAGATAAGAATGCACCGGAATCTATCCACCTGTGTGACTTCCCGGAGGTAAATGAGTCCATGATCGATCCGGAGCTTGAAGCAAGCATGGATGAAGTACTGAAGGTCGTTGTATTTGGTCGTGCCGCAAGAAATACTGCGAACATCAAGTCCCGTCAGCCGATTGCAAATATGTACATCAAGGCTGCAAAGACACTGGATGATTATTTCGTAGATATCCTGCGTGACGAGCTGAATGTGAAGAATGTAGAGTTCAAGGAAGACCTGTCTGCATTTACCGCATACTCGTTCAAGCCACAGCTTCGTACAGTCGGACCAAAGTATGGCAAGCATCTGAATGCAATCAAGGAGTACCTTGCAAATGTCGATGGCAACAAAGCGATGAGCGAGCTCAAGGCAGACGGTGTGATCAAGTTCACAGCCGATGATACAGAGATTGCACTCGCTGAGGAAGATCTGCTGATCGAAGTAGCGAAGATGGACGGATATGTGACAGAGGGCGATAACTATGTAACGGTTGTTATCGACACAACCCTGACACCGGAGCTGATCGAGGAAGGCTATGTGCGTGAGGTGATCTCCAAGATCCAGACGATGCGTAAGGATTCTGACTTCCAGGTAACAGACCGCATCAAGGTCTATGTAACCGGCAATGCGAAGATCGCAGAGGTTATGGAGAAGAACGCAGATGAGATCAAGCGAGTCGTACTTGGCGATGCATTTGTGATGGATGCAGCGTGTGACAACTCAAAAGAGTGGAACATCAACGGCGAGAAAGTTACGATCGGCGTGGAAGTAAGTAAATAAAATAATAAGTAAAGTTCTGCAAATCAAACAGAGGATTTGCAAGCAAATTGTATAAAATTTTTTGTTAATTCACACATTCATGGGCAGATGTAACGAAAAATACATTTTTCATTGTATCGTGTAATTATGTCTGCTACACTGAATGTGTTGGAATGGGGCTGGGATGCCCTGAAATGACATGTCTGCGACGGGAGAGTATCGCGTAGAGAATTAGGATTGTATGCCGGATGATGGTGTGCTGCCGGATAAGCTACGATAACGGTAATGAGAGGATTAGCAACGGGGATGATATGGACATGTTACGTAAGATAAGTGTGGGCATTTTCGGATGCACATACGCACATAAACAAGGAGGATTAATTCTATGAAGAAGATGGCTGATTTCGATAAGGAAAGCTTCAAGAAGGACGTCATTAACAACGTCAAAAACCTTTTCCGTAAGACTATCGATGAAGCAACACAGGAACAGGTATTTCAGGCAGTGTCCTACGCAGTGAAGGATCATATCATTGATCGCTGGATCGCTACGCAGAAGGCATACGAGGAGAAGAATGCAAAGACTGTTTACTACCTGTCTATGGAGTTCCTTATGGGCCGTGCACTTGGTAATAATATGATCAACCTCACATGCTATGAGCAGGTGAAGGAAGCATTGGCAGAGCTTGGCTTTGACTTGAATGTGATCGAGGATCAGGAGCCGGATGCAGCACTTGGTAATGGTGGTCTTGGCAGACTGGCTGCATGTTTCCTGGATTCCCTTGCTACATTAAACTACCCGGCATATGGCTGTGGTATCCGTTATCGTTACGGTATGTTCAAGCAGGCAATCGAGAATGGTTATCAGATTGAGAAGCCGGATAACTGGTTGAAGAACGGCAATCCATTTGAGGTAAAGCGTCCGGAGTATGAAGTAGAGGTTAAGTTCGGTGGCTATGTAGCGACAGAATGCAGAGAGGGAAAGAATTACTTCGTACACAAGGATTATCAGGCAGTTCGTGCGATTCCATATGATCTTCCAATCATTGGATATGGCAATAATGTTGTAAATACACTCCGTATCTGGGATGCAGAGCCGGTACAGGAGTTCAATCTTAATTCATTTGATAAGGGTGAGTATCAGAACGCAGTGGAGCAGGCAAACCTTGCCCGTAACATCGTTGAGGTACTTTATCCAAACGATAACCATTATTCAGGTAAGGAGCTTCGTCTGAAGCAGCAGTACTTCTTCGTATCTGCTTCTGTACAGAGAGCCATCCTGAAGTTCAAGGAGAACAACGCAGATATCCATGATCTTCCAAACAAGGTTACATTCCAGCTGAATGATACACATCCAACTGTAACAGTAGCAGAGCTTATGAGAATCCTTGTTGATGAGGAGAATCTTGAGTGGGATGATGCTTGGGATATCACATGCAGAACATGCGCATATACAAACCATACAATCATGGCTGAGGCACTTGAGAAGTGGCCAATCGACCTCTTCCAGAAGCTTCTTCCTAGAGTATATCAGATCGTAGATGAGATCAACCGTAGATTCGTTCTTAAGATCGAAGATATGTATCCGGGCAACCAGGATAAGGTACGCAGCATGGCTATCCTCTATGATGGTCAGGTTAAGATGGCACACCTTGCGATCGCCGGATCTTACTCCGTAAATGGTGTTGCTAAACTTCATACAGAGATCTTGAAGAAGCGTGAGCTTCGTGATTTCTACGAGATGCGTCCGGAGCAGTTCAACAACAAGACAAACGGTATTACACAGAGAAGATTCCTTCTCCATGCAAACCCATTGCTTGCTGACTGGGCTACAAAGAAGGTCGGCGACGGCTGGATCACGGATCTTCCGGTGCTTGAAGGTCTGAAGAAGTACGCAACAGACAAGAAGGCTCAGAAGGAGTTCATGGACATTAAGTACAAGAATAAGGTTCGTCTGGCTGAGTACATCAAGGAGCACAATGGTATCGATGTAGATCCGAACTCTATCTTCGATGTTCAGGTTAAGAGACTTCATGAGTACAAGAGACAGCAGCTTAACATCCTTCATGTTATGCATCTGTACAATGAGTTGAAGGCAAATCCGGATATGGATTTTGAGCCAACAACATTCATCTTCGGTGCAAAGGCAGCTGCCGGTTACAAGACAGCAAAGCTTACAATTAAGTTGATCAACTCTGTAGCAGACGTGATCAATAATGATAAGTCTATCAAGGGCAAGATCAAAGTTGTATTCATCGAGAACTACCGTGTATCAAACGCAGAGATTATCTTCGCTGCAGCAGATGTATCGGAGCAGATCTCAACAGCTTCCCGTGAGGCTTCCGGTACAGGTAACATGAAGTTCATGTTGAACGGTGCTGTTACACTTGGTACGATGGATGGTGCAAACGTAGAGATCGTAGAGGAAGTTGGTAAGGAGAACGCATTTATCTTTGGACTTTCAGCTGAGGAAGTAATGAAGTACGAGAAGGATGGCGGTTACTATCCAATGGACATCTACAATTCAAATCCAAAGGTTAAGAAGGTTCTTGACCAGCTGGTAGATGGCACTTACTCAAATGGCGATAAGGAATTGTTCCGTGACTTATATGATTCTCTTGTAATGAAGGACGTATACTTCACATTGAAGGATTTCGATTCTTATGCAGATGCACAGAAGCGTGTAAATAAGGCATACAAGGATAAGGCTAACTGGGCTAAGATGGTTATGCTCAACACTGCTTGTGCAGGTAAGTTCTCTTCTGATAGAACAATCGAAGAGTATGCACAGGAGATCTGGAAGCTTGAGAAAGTAGAAGTTACATTGTAATTTTTGTAATTTTATAGATAGGAATATATGAGCGGCTGTGCGTGCATATGCCGGTTATATGGGAGAGGGCTGTCACTGTTTGGTGGCAGCCTTTTTTGGAGTACATTGGGGTGGAATGGGTAGAATGTGGTGGAGTGGGAAAACTCCCGCATTTATGCGGTGCATTTGATGACCGCTAATCAGAGCAAGATGCGCAGAGCGCATCTTGTCTCTGTGGATATTGGGGTGGATTGGGTAGAAAATGGCAGAACGGGAGAAAGTCCCCAACCGGAAGCTGAGAAGAAGCAAGCAGGTTGGGTAGAAAATGGCAGAGCGGGAGAAAATCCCCAATCGGAAGTTGCCGAGAAGCAAGTAGGTTGGGTAGAAAATGGCAGAGCGGGAGAAAATCCCCAACCGGAAGGTAAAGAGAAGCAAGCAGGTTGGGTAGAAA
>NZ_JBBNHG010000026.1:0-265095 GCF_040094675.1 Coprococcus hominis (ex Arizal et al. 2022) | reverse complement strand
CAGTCAGGAATTTCGCATGTTCAGTCAATAATCCCCCTTTTTTATAATATCTATTGTATACTACATCCAGATTTCAAAGGCACAATAAATCACACATCCCACGAAATCAAAAATGCCGAAACTGCCGCTTATTCTTCCCTCTTCTCCAAGGTCAAATGCGGGTTCCCGCTCCGCCTGTTCCCTAGGCTTCGCCGCGTGCAGTTTCGGAATTAACATCTTCTATTTTATTTCTTTCATCTATGTTACATTTCTGAATTTTCACAACACATTGCCGCCAGCTCCGAACAGGAACCGACGGCAATTCTTTTTACCACACGGAAAATACAATTCCTGCAAGCGGCGACAACACAATCATAATCATGGAAAATGTAAAAGATTCCATTGATATCAGCGTTGCCCGCTGCTCAGACGGAAACATTTCCTGTAAGATTGCATCTGTGCGAACCTGCAATGCATCATCACTGCATGCCGCTACAAATCCGCCCAGCGTCATAAGTACCGCGACGCCTGTATGTTCAATCAAAACGCCACATAAAACGAGCACAGACGTTATCACAAACACCCAGCGATACCGTAACTTCTTACACTGCAAGATCAGCTTGGCTCCAAGGATTCCTCCCATCTCCATAATGAACAAGGCTATTCCAAGTGCTGAATCCGGCATACCCGTCTGCGGCAGCTTCGCCTGTAAGAAAAACAGCAATACAATATCAACCGCACCGACAAAGGAATTACATGTCATCAGAAACACTGCCCGCTTCGACTCTTTCAGAAAACGCAGACTCTCCACGAAACAACCTCTGAGTTCCTTCCATACCGACTGCAACACCGCCTGTTTCCGCTCCGCGCCTGTGTGATTCAAATGAATCTCGCGAAGTGACAACAGCACGCCAATCTGAATACCGGTCACCAAAATATCCGACGCATACGCAATCTTATATCCAACAAATAGTGCAAAACCTGCACACAATGTAGAAATGCCATTGCAGAGCCGATACAAAATCAACTGATTGGATGCGTAACGCTCATACCGTACCTCCTCACCAACTAATTTCAGCGAATCATATGCAAGCGCATCCCCAGATCCCGAGGAAAAATTATAGCTAACTGCAAAACACGCGATTGCCACACACACCATCGTCAGATTCTTTGAGCAAATCATGCAGATGCTTCCGATCACACGCATAATACTGCTCACCACCAGCATCTGCTTTCGTCCAAATACATCTGCAAAAACGCCCGATGGTATCTCAAACGTCAAACTGAAAATATGAAACACCGTTTCTGCAATTCCGATTTTGATCAGACTGTATCCTCTCGCTGCAAGAATTGCGACCCACGCGCCCGTCAGCGACAGATTGCCTAAGATGGACGCCATGTACAACTTCGAAATTTGTTTTTTAATTTTAAACATAAAAAATCTCCTTAACTTATATTTTATCGTTAAGGAGATAATGTACCTTGATTTACATAGAATGGTTCTGATGAATCAGACTTTATTCCTGAAAAAAGGCGCACTATCCCCGTTAGGAGCGAAAATGTAACCTTTTTTCAATTGCAATGTTGTCATCTTCCAGAACATTGATTTCTTCCTTTTCACTGTATTAATCTCATTCTATGTTACATAATAAATTTCGTCAAGAAATTTTTACACCATTTCATCTATAAGCGTGATTGCTTCCTGAATCATCTTATCACAATGTTCCTTCTTGTTGCCACCCTTCGCCGCATTTGCGCGAAGCAGATCCACACAGTTCACCATTCCATCATGATTCTCCGCAATCTTCCTGCGAAACTCATTTACCTTTGCTGGATTCTCAACGCCCTTGGCACCAAGCACCATCAAACCACCTGTGATTGCGCCACAGATACCACCGCATTTCATACCACCACCGAAATTACAGCCAAGCCCTGCTGCCATTTCTTCTGAAATTCCCATATCCTCAGCATAACAACGCATAATCGTCTGGGAACAGTTGCTTACCATTGGAGTTTCGTTTCGAAGCTCCATTGCTTTTTCTATATGTTTATTCATAACGATTCTCCTTTAGATGCTTCTTGTATCATCAGATAATTTGTTTAAATGAACATTTCTTGTATATGTAGTTTTACTGTCTACTTTCTCTGCCAATACTTATCCAATACTTTAAGTATATTACTACAATGTCTTTTATGATAGTCCATTCTCAACATAAACTCATCTACATTTTCTATCATTTTTTTTCTTTTAAACTCAGCAACCTTACTTACTTTTTCCTTATCTTTAACTGAATTCCCCAAATAAACATCCTCGACATCCTTATGAAAAAAAACGAACTCATAACCATGTTTTTTACAATAGATTTCTATATCATCATATAATTTCTTTGTGTCATAAGAAGTATCATAATCATCAACATCAATAAAATAAATAACAGTTGTCTCACCTATAAATGTTTTAATATTTTTATTTATCTCTCTTACTTTATCTTTCGCATTGTATTTCGTTTTTGATCCTAAATATATTGCTCTATATCTAATCTTTCTATCCACTTTATAAAATCTTTTCAATGTCTCCTCAATATACTGATAATCAGTTCTAGCCTTATTATTGGATTCCACGCAAAATAATATTTGCCTACTCATCAGTACCTCCTAATATTCCAAGAAAATCCGATGCATCAACATTGAATGGCGAATCCTCAATAAAACCATTCTTATATGCATTCTCAGGACTCAAATTACCGTTATTAGCCCAAGTATGAACTGTGTTAACACTGGAAATAAATGTTATAGCATTTTTATTCTTCTTCAACACAGACATTGGAGAGAGATTGTGAGAAGTGAAGCAAAGCTGCCCCTTTCCATATAATATAAAATATTCAATTATTTTATCTAGATATACATCATTTATATTAGAGTCCAATTCATCGATAAATGTGATCATTCCCATACATGCATCTTCAAGATAATAAAATAAATCCATCATTTTTTTTATTCCACGACTTTCAAACTCTTGATCCAAAGTATAATTTTCATATATCATTTTCAGATTGCATTTATAAAATTGATCAAAATCTTTTTTATCTACTTCAATATTTACGAGCTCTGGTTTAAATATCTGAATAAACATACTAAGTTTTGCGATTTGTTCTTCATATGAACTATATAAATTTTTAGGCACCAAAATATCTCTTCCAGAAGCTTCAAGTATTTCCCTCTTTAGTTGATTAAATGTTTCCTTTGTAAAAGAATCTTTTTTATTTTCTTCTATACTTTGTATTTTTTGATATAACCGATTATTTGTATGAATATCTGCATTGTCAATGCAAACATTTAATGAAATTGCAAATGCGAACAATTCTATTACAGTTACAAAATCATTATTTAAATCTTTATCATGCGGAAAATCATTCATCATTGTAAGTATACTAGAAGCAAATGACTGTTTATCTAATAAATTCAAAGTTTTTTCTTTTACAAATTCGTACACCTTATCATTTCCAAACTTCTCTAATGCCCCATCTTTTGACTCAAACACACATAAATATGAATTTTTTGAATAATTTCCGTTTTTGCGACTTAATCTTTCTTCTGTTATATAAATTCTGCCATCATCTTTTATTTCAAAAGAGATATAATAATCCAAAATTTCTCTATCTTCATCTATATCTACGTATATTTCACATTCAATATATCCATTCCTTGTCTTTTTATTTATAATTTCAACTAGTGATTTTTGTGTCTCATGGTCAGATAAATAATTTTTATCAATCAATAAATTTCTAAGAAGTTTAACTGCAGTAATTATTGCCGTTTTTCCAGATCCATTTTCCCCATAAATTGCTTTAATCTTATATTTTTCGGGATTAAAATCCCTTTTAATTGTCTTCTTATAAAAATCTAAATGAATTGGATTTGCAATATTTTTTATACCATATATATCAAGTGTTAAAAGATAAAAATGTCTATTCATTTTTTTACCTCCTTTATACACATTTTAACACAATCATGGTAAAAGTAAATACATTTTGTATATTTATATTCCTTTAATATTATATGTATATTAAAAAAAAACATACATATAATATTAAAAAATTTAACACTAACCAAGATTTCATCTTTTCCCTAATTCGATCCGCCCTTGTTAATAGGCAAGTCATTCGCTCTATGTAAATATCTTATCCGACATACCCTAACATCGCTCTGCAAGAAAATTTCATGTTTCATCATTGTAAGTGCACACAAACATAACCTCCTTATCTCTGAATTCATCAGCATAACTGCCATCAGTCCACATAGAGTGCCACTCATACACATCCTGCTCCTCATAAATAGGTTCATCATAAGCTTTTTTATCTACAACTGTCTTCCATATGTGCTAGTGAGCAATTGTAGGCTCTTCCGTTCTTGGTTCCTGTGTGGTAGGAACCTGAGTCGTTGGTGTCTCAATGGTAGCAGGTGCCTGTGTTGCTGGCTCTTTGCCTGAGTTGTTATCCTCAGACTTAGCATCATCTACCTTGACAGTTTCAGACCCCGTCTTGACGGTATCAAAATCTGCTTTGGCTGTGTCAGCATCTACTATATCAACGGATTCTTTCTCTGCTGTATCTGCATCTGTAATAGTCGCACTTGTCTCTGTGTTTGCAGTCTGGGAACTATCCGTATTTTTATCCGCACAGCCATTAACAATAAATGCTATACCCGCAACAAGAACAACTGTTACAAATGTAGTTGCAATAACATTTTCTTCTTCATAATAACTTATCCTCTCCTCTTATACTTTTGTATTGCATATTAAAATCTTATTACAAATCGTTTTAACCTGTTTTAGATTAAAGTACAATACATCCGAGGTGATTTTGTGCGTAAATTTTCTACTAAAAACAGGTTGAGAGAGCTTAGGGAAGATAATGATATATCACAAACATATCTGGCCAAACTTCTGGATATGAGCCAGACAGGATATTCGAAATATGAAACCGGAGAAAATGATATCCCCACAAATATTCTGATTAAACTATCCAAGATTTATAAAACAAGCATTGATTATCTTCTGAACCAAACAGATGAAAAGAAACCCTATAAACGAAAAGAGTAGATAGCCACTTATATAATGATTATCTACTCTCTTATCTTCTTAAAACACATTCAGCTTTCCCATCTTGTTACTACACCTCTTACTTTTCCTCAACAACCTGAAAAATGTAAAACTTTAAATAATAACTTTCATCCGCCGCCCACAAAATCGGATGATCCGGTGCCTGCTGCCGGAATTCCACCTGACGAAGACGCTTGTGCACGCTCGCTGCTGCCTGACCGATTACCTTTGTGAACAATTCCTGTGTCATGAAATGTGAGCAGGAACAGGTTGCAAAATACCCGCCGTTTTTTACAAGCTGCAAGCCTTTCCGGTTGATTTCACGGTAGCCTTTGATTGCATTCTTGGTTGCTTCGCGCGACTTGGTAAACGCCGGTGGATCTAAGATTACAACGTCAAACTGCTCACCTGCTTCAGCAAGCTTTGGCAGCTCGTCCAATACATTTGCCTCTTTAAAATGTACAGTCTTCTCCAAATGATTGAGCTTCGCATTTTCTCTTGCCTGCTCCACAGCAAACTCTGAAATATCAAGTCCTAACACATCACTCGCCCCAGCATAGCCACAATTTAATGCAAAGGTTCCCATGTGTGTAAAGCAGTCAAGCACACGCAACGGTGTCTCCTGCACGCCTCTGGTCAGACCCTTGATCAGTTTCTGCATCGCGAGCCGGTTGTACTTCTGGTCAAGGAAGAATCCTGTTTTCTGTCCATTTGCTACATCCACATTATAATGCACACCGTTCTCCACGATCTCAACGACCGGCTCAAACTCCGCACCGATGCATCCTTTATATGGAGCAAGTCCTTCCTTCTTGCGCACCTTCGCGTCACTCCGCTCGTATACGCCGCGGATCTTGACACCATCCTGCGCCATGATCTCTTTCAACAAATCCACGATTTGTTCCTTATATAAATCAATGCCAAGTGCGAGGGATTCCACCACCAGCACATCCGAGAACCGATCAATCACGAGTCCCGGCAGGAAATCCGCCTCACCAAAGATCACACGACAACATGTAAGATCTTCACCCTGCATCACAGCTTTTCTATATTCCCAGGCATTCTTCACCCGCATACGGAGAAATGCTTCGTTGATATCCTGCTCTGCGTCTCGAGTCAGCATTCGAATGGTAATTTTGGATTTCCGGTTGATGAATCCGCGTCCCATTGGATATCCATCGAAATCACGCACGATGACAATATCGCCATCTTCCACACTTCCCATCACGCTCTCTATCTCATTGTCGAAGATCCAGAGTCCACCTGCCTTGATGGTACGACCTTCTCCTTTTCGTAAATTCACGACTGCTTTCGGTTCCACTTGTATTCCCTCCTGATTTTATTCCAAGAATTATCGATTATCGTTTTCTTGTATTTCATATGTACCTTGGTTGTTTTCTTGTTTGTTTCTATTTCTTTCCTATGGTATCACAGAGTGATTTGTTTCTCAATCCATACTTTCTTTTTCTCTATCTGCTTCCTATTGGAGTAATTTCCTGTTTCCGGACTTTTTTACCCAACTAGCTCTCTTCTCTACCTCCTCCCATTAGAGCAATTCCCCGATTCCGGACTTTTTTACCCAACTAGCTTGCTTTTCTACCTCTCCCCATTGGAGCAATTTCCCGTTTCCGGACTTTTTTACCCAACTAGCTCTCTTCTCTACCTCCTCCCATTAGAGTTTTTTCCCTATTCTAAACTTTTTTACCCAACCAGCCACCCACAAATGAGAAAATTTCCCAACAGCTCAAAAATCCTGCATAAACGGTTTGTTTTGACTAACTTTTTGCGTTATAATAACCACGGCAATTAACCAAATATATAAAACATCCATCAAAGCAAGCGAAAATACGCTTGACAAACCTGTATTACACGTTTATTTTATATATGAACATATATTCATATGTTTTCACGTATGAGAATAGAAAAAGGTTAATGCATTTGGGAGTTTTATATTCACTGCCTATCACGTAATCGCAAAACACGAGCATTATGGTAGGTAAGAGTTGTAGATTATCACATGTTCTTAAGCAGACCATTGTAGCACATCAGCACTTAACGAACAGAGTAACAATTCGCAGAATTGGTGCTTTGTGAGTTTAGTGTCTGCTATGTGCGGAAGTGAGCGCGAGCGAGTCTGCGTAGAAATGTGATAATCTGCAACTCGCTACCATCACCTGCATTCGTGTTTTGCTTCACGATTCGCAGTCACATAAAAGGAGGAAAATCATGTTCTTACAAATCAACAATCTTGAAAAGTTCTATGGTGAAAAAGACAACCGTGTACAAGTCTTAAAAGGACTTTCTACCGGTATCGGAAAAGGCGAGATCTGCGTCCTGCTCGGGCCATCCGGTTCCGGTAAGTCTACCCTGTTGAACATCATCGGCGGCATCGAAAGCTATGATAAGGGAGAGATCATCATCAACGGTGCTGCCATGTCTGCCATGAACGAAAAGCAGATGACGCTCTACCGACGTGAACACTTAGGTTACGTCTTCCAGTTCTATAATCTGATCCCGAACCTGACCGTCAAGGAGAATATCGAGGTCGGCGCTTACCTCGGAAGCAACCCGCTTGATGTCGATGACCTGCTTCATACACTTGGACTTTGGGAGCATAAGGATAAGATTCCAAGCCAGCTTTCCGGCGGTCAGCAGCAGCGTACATCCATCGGTCGTGCCATCGTCAAGAATCCGGATCTGCTGCTCTGCGATGAGCCAACCGGCGCCCTTGATTACAATACCTCCAAGGATATTCTGAAATTGATTGAAGACGTCAACCGGAAATACGGAAATACCATCATCATCGTTACGCACAACGATGCCATCAAACTCATGGCAGACCGTGTGATCAAGCTCCGCGACGGTATGATCCGGAAAGAATATACAAACGAAACAAAGACACCGGCGATGGAATTAGATTGGTAGGTGAATGCATATGGCTGATAAAACAATCAAAAATCCACTGCGTAAACGTATTCTTCGGGATATCAGAAAAGAAAAAGGGAAATACATATCCATCTTTTTGTTTCTGACATTTATGATTTCAATCGTCAGTGGTATGCTGGTTACTTCGCTGAGCATGATGTACACCTACGACGATGGTATCGAGACATATAAATTAGAGGATGGACATTTCTCTACGAACAGTGAAATCTCTGTGGCCGAACTGCAGAAGATCGCTGATCAGGAAGATTCAGACACAGCAAAAGCAACCATCTACAAACAATACTTCTATAATTTTGATTACACCTTTGAAGGCAACAGCAATTATTCCATCCGTCTCTACGAAAACCGCGAGGCGTTAAATACATATTCGATCTTTGAAGGGCACGCCCCGGAGAAGAACGGAGAACTTGCCATCGACCGCCTCTTTGCAGAAAACAACAATCTCAAAATCGGTGACACCCTCACCTTTGACGGAAAGGATTTAACAATCTGCGGAACAGTTGCTGTCCCGGATTATAGCTGTCTGTTCGAGAAAAACTCTGATTCGATGTTCAGCGCAACGACATTTACCATGGGGTTTGTCACGGCAGATTATTTCAAGGAATTCTCCGAAAGCAAGCTTACCTACAGCTTTGCTTATCGTTTCTCGGACAGAAGTCTTGATGACCGGGCTTCTTATGACGTAAGCACAGACCTGATGAACACATTGTCCGAACAGCTCGCTCCACAGGGAAATTATCTGACCGATTTTTTGATGCGGCAGAACAATAAAGCGATCACATTTACAAGGGAAGATATGGATGGCGATACAAACAGCACGGTCATGATGCTCTATATCATGATAGCACTGCTTGCATTCATCTTCGCACTTATGACTTTCAGCACGATTGAAGCAGAAGCCGGTGCCATCGGAACCCTGCGAGCTTCCGGATATACAAAAGGCGAAATCATCCGGCATTACATGGCTGCGTCAACGTACGTATTCCTTGCAGCCGCAGTGATCGGAAATATCGGCGGTTACACTTGTTTTCGTAAATTCATGGAGGACATGTATTACCATTCCTACTCTCTGCCTGTATTCAAGGTTGTCTGGAATGCAAACGCCTTTCTGCTTACGACTGTGATTCCGATTGCAATCCTGTTAGTAATCAACTACCTTGCGCTTCGATCAATGCTTGGATTGTCACCGCTTAACTTCCTGCGGCACGACCTGTCAAAACGTAAGAAAAAGCATGTGACAAAGCTTCCGGACTTCAAGTTTTTGACAAGATTCCGGATTCGTACAATCCTGCAGAACCGCTCCAACTATATCACGATGGCGATTGGTATCCTGATGGCAAATATCCTGTTTATCTTCTCCGCCAGCATGCTTCCAATCTTAAATGACCAGACAGACAATGTGCTTGACCATCTGATTGCAAACTATCAATATACACTCAAAGCACCGGTAGAGCTTGACGATTCATCTGCTGAAAAATACTGTCTGACTGCGCTTGCGGATAATGACGGAAAGGAAGTGCTTGTATATGGAATCGCAGACAATTCAAAGTACCTGACACAGGTTTCTATGCCTGTAGAAAAAGGGGATATAATCATCTCAAAATCGTTCATGAAACTGAACGATTACAAAGTGGGCGATACAATTAAAATAACGGAAAAATACGGCGATAAAGAATATTCTTTCCGGATTGCCGGCAGCTTCAATTACCCGGCAGCCTTCTCCGTATTTATGAGCATTGATAATTACAATGACACATTCGGGAAAGATGCGGATTATTTCACAGGATATTTCTCTGACAAAGCGCTGGATGATTTAGATGACAGTTTCATCTACAGTACGATGGGGCCTTCGGACTATTCGAAGTTAAGCGACCAGATGAATGATTCGATGGGACGTATGATGCCTCTGATGAAATATCTTTCCCTTATTATCTTCGTCATCGTTATCTACCTGCTCTCTAAGATTGTGTTGGAGAAAAATGCGGAATCGATTTCCCTGACGAAGATTCTCGGTTACAACAACAGAGAAATCGGGAAAATCTATATTATTTCAACCGCGATAGCTGTCCTTGTCAGTGTAGCAATCAGTCTGCCACTATCAACAGTCATCCTGAAGACAATGATTGTCTATCTCTTCCGGACTTTTGATATCTGGCTGGAAAATGTTCATATCGGAACATCTATCTATGTTCAGGTTGTGATCTGGGATATTGTATGTTACGGGTTATTAAGTTTCCTGCAGTATAAGAAGATTCAGAAGATTCCTATGGAAGAGGCACTGAAGAACCGGGAGTAATGCCACTTCACGAAAAATATACAGACAAAAACACCCAACTGCTTCTAAACAGTTGGGTGTTTTTTCATCCTTTTATTTACTTCACTTCGTAACGGTCATGTCCCTGCAGTCTCGCCATTGCTCTCGCAAGCGAAGCACGGGATACGTGGTATTCCATGATACTCTGTTTCTGCTGCATCTGCTCGATGGCACGTTCCTTCGCAGCCTGTGCACGGAACTCGTCGATTTCCTCCGGTTTTTCTGCCGAATAGACAAGTACAACAACCTCGTTATTCTTTACCTTCAGAAGTCCGTCGGAACAGATTGCCACATGCTCTTCTCCATCCGGTGTCCGGAAATGCAGCTCACCGACTTCAATATTCGTCGTCATCTTCTCGTGATGTGCCAGAATCGCCATCTGTCCATCATAGCCGGGGAATTTCAATATTTCACATGGTCCATCATAAAACACCCGGTCACAGGCTATGATCTTGAGTGAAAATGTATTCATACGCCGTCCCCTTTCTATCCTTTACAGGGTTTCTGCTTTCTTCTTTACATCCTCAATCGTACCGACATTGAAGAAGGCTGCCTCCGGATACGCATCCATCTCACCATCTAAGATTGCCTTGAATCCACGGATTGTCTCCTTGACCGGTACAAATACACCTTTGACGTTCGTAAAATTCTCAGCTACATGGAATGGCTGTGACAGGAAACGCTGTACCTTTCTCGCACGGTAGACAGTCTGCTTATCCTCGTCGGAAAGCTCCTCCATACCAAGAATGGCGATGATATCCTGCAGTTCCTTATACTTCTGCAAAGTCTCCTGCACCTCACGTGCAACACGGTAATGTTCTTCTCCGACGACATCTGCCTCCAGAATACGGGAGGTTGATTCCAATGGATCAACAGCCGGATAGATACCCTGCTCTACGATCTTACGTGACAATACAGTCGTTGCATCCAAGTGAGAGAATGTTGTAGCAGGTGCCGGGTCTGTCAGGTCATCGGCTGGTACATAGACCGCCTGTACCGATGTTACAGAACCATCCTTTGTGGAAGCGATACGCTCCTGCAGTTCACCCAGATCATTTGCCAGAGTTGGCTGGTATCCAACGGCAGAAGGCATACGTCCAAGCAATGCGGACACCTCTGAACCTGCCTGTACAAAACGGAAGATGTTATCAATGAATAACAACACATCCTGCTTCTTTACATCACGGAAATATTCCGCCATCGTAAGTCCCGTCTCTGCCACACGCATACGGGCACCCGGTGACTCATTCATCTGTCCAAACACCAGCGCTGTCTTATCAAGAACGCCGGATTCCTTCATCTCATTCCACAGGTCGTTACCTTCACGGGAACGCTCTCCAACTCCGGTGAAGATGGAATAACCACCACTCTCCGTTGCGATATTGTGGATCAGCTCCTGAATCAGGACGGTCTTACCAACACCGGCACCACCGAACAGACCGATCTTACCACCCTTTGCATATGGGGCAAGCAGATCAATAACCTTGATACCGGTTTCCAGCATCTCAACAACCGGGCTCTGGTCTTCAAATGTTGGCGGCTCACGGTGGATACACCAATGCTCACCATTCTCCAGACTTTCCTTTCCATCCAATGTCTCACCAAGTACATTGAACAGCCGTCCTAATGTCTGCTCTCCGACCGGAACCTGAATACCGGATCCGGTTGCTGTCACTTCCATATCTCTGCACAAGCCCTCACTCGCCGCAAGCATAATACAGCGCACAACATTGTCACCGATATGCTGGGATACTTCCATGACGCATTTCTTTCCATTGTTCATCACATACAAGGCATCCTTAATCCGCGGAAGGTTCCCATCTGCAAACTCGACATCGACAACCGGTCCGGATACCTGTACGATCTTACCTTTATTTTCCATCATGCGATCGTTCACCTCGCTTGTTTCTTCTTTTTCTTCTTGAGTGCCTTGGCTCCACCGATCACCTCGGTGATTTCCTGTGTGATTGCTGCCTGGCGCACACGGTTAAACTCGATTGAAAGTTCATGCAACATTGCCTGTGCATTGTCCGTTGCCGCCTGCATGGCCATCATTCTGGCGTTTTCCTCACTTGCCGAGCCCTCAACAAGAACACCATACATAAAACCTGTTACATAGTTATACACCAATTTCTCCAAAACCTTCTTCGGAGATGGATAGATCAAAAACCAGTCATCGGATTGCTCCGCAGCCTCACGGTCACTGTTTCCTAATCCCTTCTGGGAATCTTCAAGCAATTCCTTCTTGATAAACTCATGCGTCTTGAGTGGCAGAATCTCCTGCACTTCAACCTCTTCCTTCATGCTGTTTACCATCTTCGTATAGACAACATATACCTCGTCAAATTCTTCCTCTTTATATAACTCCACGATGCGCTCTGTAATCATACGCGCACGATGGATAGAAGGGTTGTTCGCCGAATAGCAGAATCCCTCTTCGAGCGTATATCCCTGCGAAGAAAAGAAATGTCGTCCCAGCTCACCGACTACAAACAAGCGGTAGGAATCCGACTCATCGACCATCTTCTGTGCCTCTTTTAACACATTGTGGTTGTATGCACCTGCCATACCCTTATCACCTGTTATGACGATAAATGCACGTCGTTTTGACGTCTCATGCAGATCCTTGCCGCGATTATCGAAGTAAAGATGCTTCATATCCGGGAAATGTAACAGAATATCTGCAATCTGCTCCTGCAATCCATAGAAGTATGGTTCTGTATTCTCCAGCTTCTGTCTTGCTTTCCGAAGCTTCATAGAAGACATCATATACATCGCCTTCGTGATTTTCATCGTGTCCTGGATACTTTTGATACGTGTGGAAATTTCTCTTGCATTCGCCATTTAATTCCCTCCGTTTTCGTCTTCCAGACTCCTCTGCTTATATTCATTCGCCGCCTGTATAATGGCATCCTTCACATCGTCTGCCAGATCCTTCGACGAATCCAGACGTCCGATAATATCTGCATGATTCTTTGCAAAATCATCCAGCAGCCCAAGACGGAATGCCTTGATCTTCTCAACCGGAAGATCACTGAATACATGTGCATTGGCAGCAACCAATGTGATAACCTGCTCTGCCATTGTAAAAGGACGGCCAAGCGGCTGCTTCAAAAGCTCCATCAACGCACGTCCATGTGCCAGCTGTTTCTTCGTGTTCTCATCCAAATCGGAAGAAAACTGTGTGAACACTTCCATCTCACGATACTGTGCCAGATCGATACGGATACTTCCGGCTGCCTTCTTCATCGCCTTTGTCTGCGCCGCACCACCGACACGGGATACGGAAAGTCCGACATTGACGGCTGGACGCTGACCTGCGAAGAACAGCTCACTTTCCAGATAGATCTGTCCATCTGTGATAGAAATAACGTTTGTCGGGATGTATGCAGACACATCGCCTGCCTGTGTCTCAATGATTGGAAGTGCGGTAATACTTCCGCCGCCAGCCTCAGCTGTCACACGGGAAGAACGCTCCAGCAATCTTGAGTGCAGATAGAATACATCACCCGGATATGCCTCACGTCCCGGTGAACGCTCCAGCAAAAGTGAGATTGCACGGTAGGCAACCGCATGCTTGGACAGATCATCATAGACGATCAGAACATCCTTGCCCTGATACATAAAATACTCTGCAAGTGCTGTACCTGCATATGGTGCGATATACTGCAACGGTGCCGGATCGGATGCTGTTGCCGCAACGACGATCGTATAATCCAGCGCATCATTTTTCTTCAATGTATTCACTAACTTCGCAATTGTCGATGCCTTCTGTCCGATTGCTACATAGACACAGACAACATCTTTACCCTTCTGGTTTAAGATCGTATCCATCGCAATCGAAGTCTTACCGGTCTGTCTGTCACCGATGATCAGCTCACGCTGTCCTCGACCGATCGGGAACATCGAATCGATTGACAAAATACCGGTCTCCATAGGAACCGATACGGATTTACGATCTACAATACTTGGTGCAGGGTTCTCGATTGGACGGTAACCATCCTGCGCGATGTCACCCTGTCCGTCAATCGGCGCACCAAGTGCATCTACGATTCTTCCAAGGAATGCATCTCCAACCGGGATACCGGCCATCTTACCGGTACGAACGACACGGCTGCCTTCCTTGATCTCTGTATCACGGCCAAACAGAATAACACCGATCTCATCCCGTCTTACATCCTGTACCATACCCTTGACACCACAATCAAAGAGAACGATCTCTCCGTAAAATGCATGGTCGATACCATCGACGTTCGCGATACCATCACCAACCCAGTTGACAACACCGATCTCCTTATCCTTTGCTGCCAGCTCAAAATCTGCGATATCGGCACGCAGGATGGAAATGATGCTCTCCTCACTGACGGTTGCCAGCTTCTTGCCTGCCAACGACTGATTGATATGCTTC
The DNA here is from genome assembly GCF_040094675.1 of Coprococcus hominis (ex Arizal et al. 2022). Classification (NCBI taxonomy): domain Bacteria; kingdom Bacillati; phylum Bacillota; class Clostridia; order Lachnospirales; family Lachnospiraceae; genus Coprococcus; species Coprococcus hominis (ex Arizal et al. 2022). The sequence goes on along the minus strand of NZ_JBBNHG010000026.1, from coordinate 250,347 downwards.
TGCAGCTGGTCGATACGTCCCTGTTCGCTCCAGTCGTACTCTTTGTTTCCAACACGGATGATGAATCCACTCTTGATGGATGCATCTTCCTTGCCAACGATCTTGATATCCGGATTGTTGTATTCCTTCGCAAGGAACAACCGGATCCGTTCCATCTGCTCCGGTGTCGGTGGTGTCACATATGTGAGTTCTGCCTGTGCCTCCACCTTCTCCGGTGTCTTCGTCAGCTCCATGTATGCCTGCTCGATCTCATCTAACAATCCGAAATCGCCATTGTCACACAACACCTTTAAGAAGTTCCGGATCTCCTTCGGGAACACCCGGTCGATTACCAGATGCTTCTTCTCTAACGACACGGTTGGATCTTCAAACTCCACACCGATCTGTGGAACTGCCTCTAAAATATCCTTTACGCTCTGCAGATTTGACTTCGCGTTTTCAACGAGCTTCAAATCCGCTGCATAGTCCTTCGCTGCTCGAATCACGTTTCATCACCTGCTTTATCTAAAAATTTGTCGTACAGCGCGTTATCCACGTCTGCACCTTTTTTCTCTCCAACAATCTTGACCGTTGCATCAACAACCATATCTGCAATATCTTTTTCTGCTTTTTTAAGTATCTGTGCCTTCTGGTTCTCTGCATCTGTGATTGCATCTTCCTTTACCTGCTTTGCGGTCTTTTCAGCATCTGATACAATCCGCTTATATTCTGCATCTGCGGTCTGTCTTGCCTCCTGAAGCACCTGCTTCTTGGTTTCCTCCGCATTTGCAAGACTTGCCTCATACTGCTTTCTTGCTTCCTCTGCCGCCTGCTTGCTCTCGTCCGCTTCCTTGAACTGTCTGTCCGCTTCCGCCTGACGCGCAGCAATGATCTTCTGTACCGGCTTAAACAGGAAAATCCGCATCATCACGAACAAAAGCAGCAGATTGATTATGGTAAGTAATAAATTCCAATCTACTCGGAGCATGTTACCACCCTGCCTTTCCTGTGATTACTTCAACATTACTATGATCATAAGTGCGATAACGAAACCGTAAATAGCGGTTGCCTCTGCAAGTGCACAACCAAGAATCAATGTCTTGTTGATCTTACCTTCTGCCTCCGGCTGTCTTGCGATTGCCTCTGCTGCCTTACCGGTTGCAATACCGATACCAATACCTGCGCCAAGCGCTCCTAAAACTGCAATACCTGCACCAATTGCGATTATTGTACCCATACTAATTATCTCCTTTTCGTTTATTGTTCAATCTCTTCACTGATATACAGTGATGTCAAAAATACAAATACATATGCCTGCAACAATCCATCAAACAGATCAAAATACAAAGAAAAGACTGCCGGCAGAACAACCGGAACAACCATCTTGATCAGTTCCATAATTACAAATGCACCAAGCACGTTACCAAAAAGTCGCATGCACAGTGACAATGGACGTGTAAATACCTCTAAGATATTGATCGGAGTAACGATTGCAATCGGTTCTACGAACTTATGCAGCCACTTCTTCACACCCAGATGGTAAATACCTGCCGCCTCAACTAAGACGATGCTCATAACCGCAAGTGCGATCGTGACATTTAAATCTTTGGTTGGGGACTTGAATCCAAACAATCCAATGATGTTTGATACACCAATATACAACAATACAGTTGTCAGATATGGGACATACGCTTTTCCTTCCGGTCCGATCATATCCTCCACCATACCGGTCAGCTTTGTAACAATCGTCTCTGCGATTGCCTGACGTTTGCTGATGTGATCAATCTTCATGTTTCTTGTCAGGATGATTGCCACAAGAACTAGCACTGCCATGATAATCCATGTTACGACCACAGATTCCGATACGTCGATACCACCGAAGATTGGAATCGTAAAGACGGTCTCACAGTTCAGTTCTTCCATCAGGTCTTTTGCAAGATCTTCCAAAAAAACCATCTCCTTTTCTCGTTTTATCCTTTCTACCCAAGGAAAAGTGTATACCTTTTTTTGTCGAAAGTAAAACGTATTTTTCTATAAAAAAACAACCCAAACAGATTGTTATTTTAGCATTTTTAACATAATTAAACCATCTGTTCTATCAAATCATAATGCCTGTCAATCGCCAAAAGCATGGCTGGCTCATTTTTCTGTTCGAGATTTTGGTAAATGTCCGCATGGCATTGCAGCAGCTTCACCCGCACCGATTCATCGGCAAGCTCAATCACGTAGTTAATCCAATCCCGGTATGCGTCGGTCACAGCCTCCATCAAGACTGCCCACAGATGATTTCCGGTTGCCTGAATCAGGGTATCGTGAAACTCCTTGTCCACATCGGTCAGATCTTTGCCATCGAACAATTTCATCTCTTCCAGCTTTGTCTCTAAGATTGACTCATATTCATAGGACAGTCCTTTCGCAATCAGATTCGAGCAGACTGCCTTCTCCATCACCCGCCGGAATTCAAATATTTCCTCTTTCGTAATCGTTCCGAGTGCCAGCATCACCGTAAGCGACTGACGGATAGACTCGCCGACATGCTTTGACACATAATTGCCGGAACCCTGTACCCGTTCGATCAGTCCCATGCCATGCAGGATGCTGATTGCCTCCCGGATGGAATTTCTGCCGATGCCAAGTTCCTCGGCAATCCTTCGTTCCGGTGGAAGCTTGCTGCCTAATTGCAGTGACCCTTCTTTGATCCGGTCTATGATATAGGCGATTGCTTTTTCATATTCCTGTGTTGTCTGTTTCTCCATTTTCTCATCACCTACTCTAATCCAGTCTGTCTGATATATTGCTCAATCATTGCGATCGTACCTGCCGTTCCAAGCTTCGAGACATTCAGGCACAGGTCATAATTTTCTGCCATGCCCCATGTCTCCCCGGTATAATATTTGTGGTATGCCTCCCGGCGTTCATCGGTTGCCTGTACAAGCTTCTTCGCCTGGCGCTCCGGGATTCCATGCTTCTTCGCAATCGACTCGATCCGCATCGCATCATCCCCGGTCAGGAAGATTGCAAGCTTATCCTTCCGGTCCTTGAATACATAATTACCACATCGACCTAAAATAATACAGTTTTTTCCGTCTAAGATTTCGGACAATGCTTTCTTCGGTGTCTCATAAAACACGTTTTCACTCTCTGTCTGGGATATCGTGTACATCAATGTATCCATCGGGGTTTCCCCATAGAAATCCGGATACCGGTCATACATTCCATATCCTTTTGCAAGCTCTGAGATGACCGACCGATCATAAAATGGAATATGATAGATCTGTTCCAACGCATGACCGATCTCGTCTCCGCAGCAGCCACATTTTCTACCAATTGTAATAATCATAACGAACACCTCCTAATTCCTAATTGCATATGGTTAAATTCTACTACATTTGTATGTGACTAACATTTCAACGCAGACACGCTCTCGCTCGGTTCATCACGCAGTGGTACTAAATTCACGTCAAACAAGTTTGCCGTTCATTAAGTACCAGCGTGCTTCAACGGTCTGCTTGTGAATTGTTAGTCACATACAAATGCATATACATATTCTTAACCATGTCCAACTATCAATTATATCCTTTTCCCTTCCTTACATGAAATTTGCGTAGACGGATGCGAGTACAACGGTCAGGATTCCGGTGACAGCGATTGCCAGACTGCTCATCGCGCCTTCCACTTCGCCCATCTCGATTGCCTTGGCTGTACCGATTGCATGGGATGAAGACCCAAGTGCAAGTCCCTTGGAGATTGGTTCCGTAATACGGAAGAGCTTACATATGAACTCGCCTAAGATGTTGCCAATCACACCTGTTACTACGATGACGGCAACCGTGATTGTCACATAACCGCCAAGTTCTTCCGATACTCCCATACCAATAGCTGTCGTAATGGACTTCGGAAGCATCGTGACATATTCCTGATGGGTAAGTCCCATGAGCTTCGACAGTACAAATACCGTCGTCAGACTCGTAAGTACACCTGCTGTGATTCCAAGCATCACCGCTTTGACATTCCGCTTTAGTAACTGCCACTGCTCATACAGCGGAATCGCCAGGCAGACCGTAGCCGGTGTCAGAAACCAGCTTAAGTACACGGCACCCTTGTTGTACGTATCGTAATCAATATGCGCACATACAAGCACGATGATCGTAAGGATTATCGAGATGAGCAATGGATTGAAGATTCCAAGCTTAAACTTTTTCTTTAATAATAAACCTGCCAGATACGCAAGCAGACTGAGTGTCACACCTGCGAACATGGATGTCTGAAATAAATCTTTCATATCTCCTGCTCCTTTGCCTTTTCTTTTGCTTTGGATTTCTTGATCACACATTGGGATACACGTCCGGTTGCACCCATAACCGCAACGAGTGCTACAACCGTGATCACACTGACCGGTACTAACACCGGTTTCAATGTACCCCATGATGCCATCAGACCAACCCCTGCGGGGATGAACATGACCGGCATGATCTCGATCAGGAATTTCCCGACATCCTTCACTGCATCGAGCTTAATGATTCCACTGAGCAACCCGATAAATAAAATCACCATGCCATAGATGCTTGCCGGTATCGGCAATGGCAGGAAGTATTTTAACAACTCTCCTAAAAAGGAGATAAACAAGATTAACAGAAACTGTCGTAAGTATTTCATAATGACTCCCTAACTCCTATAAAAAGCAAATTGGTAGCACCACTTTGGTACTACCAATATTATACTTATACTTTTTTAATTGTCAATTATGAATTTTGCTACATTTTTCAAAAATAGCCGCAAAAATTTCTACATTTTCAATACCCGAAACGACTTACCTACACAATATTTTTATCCATAATATTCATCCTGCCGGCATTCGCGCCTGCATTATGACTGCACCCGGTTCATATACTGCTCCCACAGCATAGCCACCTGCGTTCCTGTCACATAGACCTGATATGAATCACCTACCGTCTGATCTTCCGGATCCACAAATTCGATTCCAAGCACGTATCCATCCGCATCCCGCTTCATCTCAAAGAGATATGCCCCTTCACAGGTTTTTGGAAAATCTGTCGTTTCCGCAACAGACAGTTCATAATCCGGAACCTCGGACTGCAACACATCATTTGCATCATAATACTTGTAGCCATCACGCACACACCGGATCAGTTTTCCATCTGTTATCCGGATCTTCGTCGTACCGGCATAGCTTTCTGTATAATTTGTATTCTGGCTGTTGTCCGCTCTCACAATCAGTGCTTCTACCATAAGCTCCACACCATTTTCTGTCACTGCAAATGTATTGATCTGACAGTCGTCAAACCGGAAATGCTCTAATTCATCTACGCTTTTATATGCCACTTTGTTCATCCTTCCTTCTATGTATTCTTCTGTAATGGTCTATGCAATCACACTATATTGTTTTCCCGATATCAGTAAATTGCTTCATATAATTTTTCTACGACTTCATCTTCGGAAAGCTTATCATAGATATAATAGTCCGCATTGACCTTAAAACCATCATAGACGCTTTCGTTCTCCAATACCGGCTGCAATATCTCCAGCCGGTCTGCGTAATTTTCACGCATGTCATCTGCCTGTTTCTCATAACCGCTGAGCTTTTGAGTTTCCTGCAGCGCTGCCTTTGCCGCGTCACTGATTGGAATACCTTTTTCGGTTCCCTGCAGCTGTGCCATATCCCTGCTATTAAGCAGAAACTCCAGAAGCTTTGCCGCTTCTTCCGGATACTCCGTTGTTGCACTGATGGCATACATCGTAGCTGGTTTTACACACCACCCGAATTTCCTCGCAGCTGCATCCTGCAGATAATCGCCTACAATAACCTCCGCACCGTTCTCTTCCAATGGTGTACAATAATTTGCTGCATCACTGATCCACGCAAGCGTTCCCGCTGCCTTTCCTGTCGAAAAAGCATTTCGATCAAAGGAGTCGATCGGCATCAGCACATCTTCATCAATCAGACGCTTATAGAAATCAAGCATAAATGCAATATCTGCTTTTGTCAGCTGCAATGACCCATCTGCTTTCACGGACTCCTTTCCCTTTATCTGTTCAAGATATGCAACCAGCATCAGAAAGAGTTGTTTTTTTGTCGTTCCAAGCGGGTAGATTCCATCCCGGCTCATAACCTTAGCCGCTGCAAAAAGATCATCCCACGTCTTCGGGATCTCCAGGCCATACGATGCGTAAATCGTCTTGTTATAATAAAACATTGGTGTATTAAATGAAATCGGAACGGCATACAGTTTTCCGTCCATTTCCCCATAAGCAAGCTCCTCCGGAGTGTAATTCTCCAGATGAATGATGTCTTTCAGATCATACAAGTTATAAAAGCCATTTTCTTCGTCTGCATATTCCGACAGCCACGCATAATTAATCTGCATCACATCCGGTGCATTGTGGGAGCGCATATAAATATGCATTTTGTTCTCGTATCCGCCCCAGCTTCCATAGTTTGCCTGCACCTCTATCTGTCCCTGGTTTTGTTCTGTAAATATATCCAATGCCTGTAGTGTGTACCGATGCCGGTCATCATTTCCCCACCAGGAGTAGGAAATCTCCGTCGTGGATTCATAGACTACCGGTTTGCTATTTCCGGAACACCCGGATAAGAAAATCAGACATACAATGAGACAGATGCTGATTCCACGATATTTATTTTTCATTTTTCCCATGTACCTCATATCTGCCAATCAATCCTCATACCAATTGTATTGATGTTTTCCGTTTTCTTTTGATACATATAACGCACGGTCCGCCATCTGATAAGATTCCTCGAATCCAAGTTTTATTCCATCTACCGTAATTCTCAGACAGATTCCTGCTGAAAGTGAGACTTTGCACGATTCATAGTGTGTATCAAACTGCTTATGAAATGCATCCAAAAGTGCATCCAGCCTCCGGGCAACCTCCTCCCGTATAACGGTCTCTTCCTCATGCTCAAATGGAATGTACACCGCAAACTCATCTCCGCCCATACGCCCGATGATTGCCTGTGTTCCAAGAGTTTCCCGGAAGATTACTACGGATTTCTTAAGAAATTTATCCCCTTCCTGATGCCCATATGTATCATTTACCAGCTTAAAATTATCCATATCCAGCATCATGCAGATATGCTTTGTTCCTTCTCCTGCATGTGCAAGCTTTGTATCTACCAGATCACGGAATGATTGCTTATTCAACACATTTGTCAGCTGATCGTAATCTGCTTTCTGCCTGATCTGCGAAAGCACGCCATCCTTTACTGCCACCTGTGAATACAGGATTCCTGCCGCCGTCATAGCAACCACAAGCATAATAATATATACAATTATAGCAAACCGGGTGATTCCAAGCTGTTCCGCAAATAGCACGTTCTCCGGAGCCACACATATTACCTGCCAGTCGTTCTTGCAGGTTCCAACTACTACAACTTCCTTGTCGCCTATAATCCAGTAATTGCTATATCCATCCGGCAGATCGTTCCAGACTTCTTCTGCATTCCGTCCAAGTATCTCTCCTGATTCAGCATAGACAATCGAATGTGCCGAATCCACAAGATAGCTCTGCATCCCCGGCACATCCTCCATATCTGTAAAAGACTGGCTCAGTTCCCGGCTATAAAATGCTGCCACAATGATTGCATGCTCATTCAGTCTTTTTACGTAATACAGCCTGTCATAGCACCGCTCATAATCGAAAAACCAGCCGGACTCTTTCCTCTCGTCCGTAATATGCCCTTCCAGATACGCATATAGTCCACCATCCGGGAACAACTCGAGCGTCGTATTCGATATTGAACCAAGCGATGAATCATCTGCGTATACAATTCCAAAATCAGAGAAGTTCTGAAGAATATTAATATCCTGCAAACGTTTTTCAATCGCTGTCTCCTGCTGTATCTTCTCGAATGCATCCTGCCCCTCTTTCGTTGCATCATACTCACAATAGATATCATCCGAGAACAGCAATGCTGCGGTATCTTCAATTCTTCCCAGATACTGATTGAGATTTGATATCTGCAATTGGGTGTTTGCCTGTATCAGGTTTACAACCTTTGATTTCATTTCCTGGGAGGATTTTCTTGTCAGGATCAAAGTGATGGTTCCTGTTGCAACTGTGATGGCAAGCAAAAACACAATGACGATCCGAAATGTGAATCTTCTTATCTGAATGTCTGTCTTTGTATTATTGTTAAAAGGCATTTCTTACCTTACTCCTTCCAGATCTGATTTCAGCATAATAGAATATTATAATATAGGAATCCGCGATTTACAATAACCCTTTTGGGCTGCATTCTTCCGAGCAAGCCGATGCTTGACTTTCGTGCCTGTCTGTACTATATTTATTTTATTGCAGGTATAGTTCATTGGTAGAACACCAGCTTCCCAAGCTGGATAGGCGGGTTCGATTCCCGTTACCTGCTTTTTTACGTGATAGAACTGCAAGATTTCGTGAATCAAGTTTCATTCACTTTCACAGTGAATGAAATAGTATCGATAAAAGAGGAAAGGTACCAGTTAAAGTACCTTTCCTCTTTTATCTTAAAAGTTTTCTGTTTTACACAATATCTTACTCCACAGTTGCATCCGCGGAAGTTCCCGCCTCTGCAGGAGCTTCTACCTTGATTCCATCCAGGCCTGTGATGTTCACATTCTTGTTAACCTTTGCATCGTATGTATTTGCACGCATAATATCCGCGATATCGATACCTGTTACTTCCTTCACAGACTCCATTGTCTTTGCAAGGACTTGTGGCACATACGACCCCATCGAACCGACACCGGAACCTTCGCCGTTGCCGTCGATGATCGTAACCTTGTCGATTGTAGAGAGTGGCTCTGCGATTGCCTTTGCCATCTCCGGCAATGCCTTCACGATCATTTCCACCATCGCTGCCTGACCATACTTCTTCATCGCTTCGGCTTTCTTCTCTAAGGCTTCTGCCTCTGCAAGACCTTTGGCTTCGATTGCCTTCGCCTCTGCCTCGCCGACTGCACGGATACCTGCTGCCTCCTGCTGCTTTGCGAAAAGCTCTGCCTCTGCCTGTGCCTTCTTCGCCTCAGCTTCCTGCTGCTTCTCAAACTTATCTGCCTCGGCATTTCTCTGACGCTTGTAAAGCTCCGCATCTGCCTGCTGCTGTCTTGCGAACTTGTCCGCCTCCGCTTTCTTACGAATATCCGCATCGAGGGACTGCTCCATAACCTCGGCTTCCTTCTTCTTCAGGTCAACTTCCTTCTCCTGACGTGCGATATCTGCCTCGGTCTTTGTAACCTCGATTGTCTTACGCTGTGCTTCCTTCTGAATCTCGTAAGCCGCATCTGCTTCCGCATTCTTCGTATCTTCGATTGTCTTTAATTCTGCCTTCTTGATAGAAAGCTCATTCTGCTTCACGGCAATTTCCGTATCGGATAATACCTTTGCATCGTTCGCTTCTTTTCTCGCCTGTGCCTGTGCGATCGCTACATCACGGTCTGCGTTTGCCTTGGCGATACTTGCATTCTTCTGGATTGCTGCCATGTTATCCTGACCAAGCGCGATAATCAGGTCATTCTGATCCTCTACATGCTGGATGTTGCAGGAAATAATCTCAATACCCAGACGATTCATATCCACCTGCGCCTTCTCCTGCACCTGATCACCGAAGGACTTACGATCGTTACACAACTCCTTCAGACTGATCGTACCGATAATCTCACGCATATTACCCTGCAGAGAATCCACCAGTGCTTCCATAATCTGCGGTTCCTTCATATTCAGGAAATTCTTCATGGCAAGTTGCATACCTTCTTCATCCGTACGGATCTTAACTTTCGCAACTGCATCAATGTTAACACCGATGAAATCCAGTGTCGGAACATAATCGTCCGTCTTGATATCGATACTGATCTGCTTGATCAACAGTTCATCCTTCCGCTCGAAGAACGGAAGCTTCAAGCCTGCTTTACCAATCAGAATCTTCGGTGTCTTTCTTAAACCGGAAATGATATACGCCTTATCCGGTGGTGATTTGACATAACTGGTAAATAAAATGACCAGCAATGCCACGATAATGATAATAATAGCAATTGTTGAACCTGACATACAAAAACCCTCCCTAACAACAAGTTAATTGATTGCTATGCGACTCAGATCGCATATTTTCTTTGGTGCAAAATTCACATTCCTGCATCTATTCAATATTGTACCATGTATGTGTGAAAATCACTATTACATTTTTCTGCATTTTTCGTACATTTTCTGTACAATAATGCATTTTTCATTAAGGAATCGATTGTTCGAAGAAAGCAGCTGTAGCATCTTATTAAATGAATAAATCGTTGTATCTGTCGGTACATCCACCACAGCATCAAAATCATTTCCTAGCAGGATGTCCGGTTTTGTATTCAGCACAATTTCCCGGATATCCACATCAGATTTTTCTTTATCCATACCATACGCATGGCTTCCACCCAATGTCAGAAGGATAATATTCTCTCCTAGGTACCATCCGAAGTCCCAATTCATCCTGTTCTGGCATAACTAAGCCCTCCCCGATATAATAAATACTATATTATATCGGGGAGGGCTTAAATTATCTATGTATTCTTTTATTACACACAGATTCTGTTTATTTGTCACGCTTCTTGAATATCCTGTTATAAATCTCAATTCCCTTGTCAGGATTCTGGTTCATCCAGAATACGAGATAGCCGCCAATCAGGAACAAAGCCCCTCCTATTATAACAAGATAGACAGACATTGTCGGGATTTTCCTTCCATCCGTTATTTTGGTTGGTTTCTCCGGATCATAATATACCGTTACCTTCTGCCCTATCTGCATATCATGTCCATCACCCACATATATCTCATTATATGTTTTTCCATCTACTTCATAATCCACAAAGATGGTGCAAGTTGCATGATTTCTATGCATACGTTTTTCTGTTACAATACCTGGTACGGTCTCTGCTTTTCTTAAAAACAGATCATTATGTACATATGCCGCAAGTCCCGCGAACAACAAAGCCAGCCCGACAAACATAACTATCATCACTTCCTTACGGACGGACTTTTTTCTTATTTCTTTGTCACCTAAATCTTCTCCAAAGATTCGTGCTTGTTTTTCCTCTGACAAAATATATGGATTTCTATCTGTTGCAGATGAAAGCTTTCCATCCGGTTGATAAACAGGCTTATCGATTGGAGTTGTCCTTTTGGATTCAATGACATATGGATCCTGTTCTAAATCGCTGAACTCCCCCAATGAAGGATCTTTTAATTCTTCCTGCATATCTTTCATGCGTTTTGTGGAATCTTCATCTTTTAACTTTAATGACATATTTTTCCTCCTCCCAAATATACAAAGGATTGTTGCAATATTCTTTCATTCATATTAACACTATCATACATATATGGAAATAACAATGTGTAATTTTCTTCTGTCATGGATATGATTTCAACCCTGATTTCCAGATATTTGCTAGATTAGCTTCCGGTTTGGTTTTTCTTGCTTGCTTTTCTCCGCCTACGCCCACGTCGTGGGTTTTTCCGCTTAATTTCTCTCCCGCGAGCCCAGATTTACATTTTGTGGAAAATAATATACAAGATATAACCGAATCCACATACACGGCAAACGTTGTGGAATGGCTTAGAGAATACTTAGAATAAAAAATAAACAGGAAATCATTCGCCGTGCAACCTCCTCTGCGCTTCGCTTCGAGTCGGTCTCGGGCATTCGCCCTATATAAACGGATAAAAAAATGACTGGTTTCAAGCAAGCTTGACCAGCCATTTTTTTATCCGTTATGCACGGCTCATTGTCTCTAGAACTTTCCAGCCTTTGCTGCTTCCTCAACGGAAACTGCAACTGCAACAGTAGCACCAACCATAGGGTTGTTACCCATACCGATCAGACCCATCATCTCTACGTGAGCTGGTACAGATGAAGAACCTGCGAACTGTGCATCACTGTGCATACGTCCCATAGTATCTGTCATACCATAAGAAGCAGGACCTGCTGCCATGTTATCTGGGTGAAGTGTACGACCTGTACCACCACCAGATGCTACGGAGAAGTACTTCTTACCCTGCTCGATACATTCCTTCTTGTATGTACCTGCTACCGGATGCTGGAAACGTGTTGGGTTTGTTGAGTTACCTGTGATAGATACACCAACATTCTCATGATGCATGATTGCAACACCTTCCTGAACATCATCAGCACCATAACACTTAACAGTTGCACGAAGACCTGTTGAGTATGGCTTCTCATATACTACGTTCAGCTTAGCTGCCTTATAATCGTACTTTGTCTCAACAAATGTAAATCCATTGATACGTGAGATAATCTGAGCTGCATCCTTACCAAGACCATTCAAGATAACACGAAGTGGCTTCTGACGTACCTTGTTAGCCTTCTCTGCGATACCGATTGCACCCTCAGCAGCTGCGAATGACTCATGTCCTGCAAGGAAACAGAAGCACTCTGTCTCTTCCTCAAGGAGCATCTTACCAAGGTTACCATGTCCAAGACCTACCTTACGGTGATCAGCAACAGAACCCGGGATACAGAAAGACTGAAGTCCTTCACCGATTGCTGCTGCAGCATCTGCTGCTCTTCTGCAACCCTTCTTAATTGCGATTGCTGCACCAACTGTGTAAGCCCAGCAAGCATTCTCAAAACAAATTGGCTGAATCTTCTTAACCTGATCGTAAACATCAAGTCCAGCGTCCTTTGTAATCTTCTCAGCTTCTTCGATAGAGCTGATACCATAGCTGTTCAATACAGCGTTAATCTGGTCAATTCTTCTTTCATATGATTCAAATAAAGCCATTGTCGTTTCTCCTTTCCTCTTATTCCTGTCTAGGATCGATAATCTTCACTGCATCAGCAACACGGCCATACTGACCCTTTGCCTTCTCCCATGCTGTGTTTGGATCATCACCCTTCTTAATGAAGTCTGTCATCTTTCCAAGAGAAACGAACTGGTATCCGATTACTTCGTTGTCTGCATCAAGTGCGATACCTGTTACATAGCCCTCAGCCATCTCAAGGTAACGAACACCCTTCTCCTTAGTTGCGTACATTGTACCAACCTGAGAACGAAGGCCCTTACCAAGATCCTCAAGACCTGCTCCAACTGCAAGACCGTCATCAGAGAAAGCACTCTGTGTACGACCATAAACAATCTGAAGGAACAGCTCTCTCATAGCTGTATTGATAGCATCACATACAAGGTCTGTGTTCAGAGCCTCAAGGATTGTCTTACCCTGCAGAATCTCTGCTGCCATAGCTGCAGAATGTGTCATACCGGAACAACCGATTGTCTCAACCAAAGCCTCTTCAATTACGCCATCCTTAACGTTCAGTGAAAGTTTACAAGCACCCTGCTGTGGTGCGCACCAGCCAACACCATGTGTAAAACCAGAGATATCTTCAATCTTCTTTGAGTGTACCCACTTTCCTTCTTCAGGAATAGGAGCTGGCTCATGCTTTGCGCCCTTGGCTACTGGGCACATGTTTTCAACTTCCTTCGTGTAAATCATTGTGGAACTCCTTTCAATATTAAAATTTTATAGAGAGATGTTTCTTGCATACAAAACACCATCAACTACATTTTCTCACAAAGTCATAATTTCGTCTACACCTTTTTTGTCTTTTTTTGTAGAATATGCAAACATGGCTAGTGCCTGCATTTCCAGCGGCAAATCCTAATTATTCCTTTGTCTTTCCAAGCTTCTTATCTGCTTTTTTATCTTCCTTTTTCTCGTCCTTTACCGGTGTATCCTCGTCCTCGTCCTTTACGACTGCGGAACCTGCTTTTTCGATCTCTGCGATTGCATTCTTATGCATCGGGATACGGCAGTTCTTGTTGTTACCGAACTCTACGATAACCGTTGTATCATCCACGATATCGAGGATTGTGCCATAGAAGCCACCGGTTGTCATGATGTTGTCGCCCGGTTCCATTGCCTTGTGCAGATCTTCCATCTGCTTCTTCTGCTTCTTCTGTGGACGGATGATCAGTAACCACATGAATCCGACTAAGATTACAATGTAGATGACCCAGAATAATCCACCTGGCTGTTTTGCTGTTGTTGCTGTTGATTCCAGTAATGTTAATAACATGTCTTAAAACTCCTTTTATTTATTCTTGATTTTGAAAGCCTTCTAATTTCTGTCGTTTATATTCACTATAACGATGTTCCTCGATTGCCTCCCGAATCTCACTCATCATATTATTATAAAAATATAAATTATGCAAGACACAAAATCTCATTCCAAGCATTTCCTTTGCTTTGAGCAGATGGCGGATATAGGCTCTCGAATACTTCCTGCACGCCGGGCATCCACAGCTTTCCTCAATTGGACGCTCATCCAGTTCATATTTTGCATTGAACAGATTCAGCTTACCATGGTTTGTATAGACATGACCATGTCTGCCATTCCGGGATGGATATACACAATCAAAGAAATCAACTCCGCGTTCTACAGCTTCCAATATATTCGCCGGTGTACCAACCCCCATCAGATAAGTTGGTTTGTTCTCCGGCAGATACGGAATGACTGACTCGATAATCCGATACATCTCCGCATGTGTCTCTCCAACTGCCAGCCCGCCGATTGCATAACCATCTAAATCCATGTCTGCAATCCGCTTCGCATGCTCGATACGGATATCATCTATAACGCCTCCCTGATTGATACCGAAGAGCATCTGCTGCTTGTTAATCGTATCTTCGAGACTATTCAGCCTATGCATCTCCCGCTTGCACCGCTCTAACCAGCGTGTTGTACGGTCTACCGATGGCTGGATGTAGGAACGGTCTGCCTTGGCCGGTGCACATTCATCGAATGCCATTGCAATCGTAGATGCAAGGTTTGACTGAATCTGCATACTCTCCTCCGGTCCCATAAATATGAGACGTCCATCAACATGCGAATGGAATGTTACACCCTCTTCTTTAATCTTTCTGAGTCCTGCAAGTGAGAATACCTGAAATCCGCCGGAATCGGTCAGAATTGGCTTGTCCCATACCATAAACTTATGCAAACCGCCGAGTTTCTTTACAACCTCGTCGCCTGGTCTCACATGCAAATGATAGGTGTTTGACAATTCCACCTGCGTTCCGATCGTCTGCAGATCCTCCGTCGATACCGCACCCTTGATGGCGGCGGCTGTACCGACATTCATAAAGACCGGTGTCTGGATCACGCCATGCGGTGTCGTAAATTCGCCACGCTTGGCACTTCCATCTTTGGTAATCAATTTGTAACTCATATTGTTGCTCCTTTATTTTAAATCACTTGATATCTTAACTTGTTTTTTTGTCTTATGCCCGATATAATAATTCTGTCACACCGGGCATGATTTCATTCTCTGTGACATATTCTATACTACCAAGGCAGGTGATACTATGTTTCGTATCTGGGGAAAAATAATGAAAGATAACCGTCTCGTCAAAGACCATACCGTCTGCATCGAGGACTATACCATGACGCGTACAAAAAAGGTGTATGCCGCCCTTGACGAGCTATGCTACACCTTTGATTTAGCGAAGCCTATCTGGTTAAAATCCAACCAGCAGGATTTTATTCGTCATGCAAGAACCCGGTTCACGCAGGATAATTTCATCGAATCCATCGATTTTGATTATCTTGACTTTCAGGTCATCGAGGAGGACTACTGATTATTCCTGATCAGAGTCCTCTTCGTCTGTTTCCTCGTCATATGCTGTATCATCTTCCGTTTCGGGATCTTCACTTATCTCTTCATCTTCTTCTGTTGCTTCTTCATCCCGGTTTTCTTCTATTCCACTGTTTTCTCCGCTGTCTTCTGCATCTTCCCAGGATTCATATGCTTCATCTATCCCAGCCTGTGTATCCTCAGAATCTTCGCATGTTTCCTCCGACGCATCTTCGGTTGGATCTGTCTCCACCGGTTCTGTCTCTTCCGTTGAATCTGTCTCCGCCGGTTCTGTCTCTTCGGATTCGGACTCCTCTGCGTCATCTTCCTCTGCGGATGCACTCGCAGGAGCCTCTGCTTCCTGTCCATCATCCTCTGAAAAATAATCTGAATAATCGGTTGTGTCACGAGATACAGTCTGAACGGTTGTCTCATCTAACATCTTATTGATTTCTTCTAAATCAGCCGCACGCAGACTTCCGATAATCTTCGCAATCTCATTTAACTCATCAATCACACCGTTTAATTCATTTAAGTTTGTCTCACACAGATTCGCGGATGACTGCGCATTTGCTGCGATTTCCTCGCTGGCTGCCTGCTGGTTTGCCAGTCCGTCGATAATGGAATTGTTCGACGCATCCAGATTACCGGACAGCTTATCAAGCTGCTTCATATCGCCAGATAACTCCTCAACCGCACCTGCAATTGTCTGGAAGCTTCCGTCTGCCGCCTCAATATATTTTGCCTGCTCAGATACCGCCTCTACACTTCTTCGAACCAGATCCGATGTGTGATTGGCAAGATCTGTCACACCCTTCAGAAGCTGTGTGATGCTATCGATGGAACTTCTTGTATCATCTGCCAGCTTCCGGATTTCATCTGCAACTACGGCAAATCCACGTCCCTGTTCTCCGGCACGTGCTGCCTCAATGCTCGCATTTAACGCAAGCAGATTTGTCTGGCTGGAGATCTGATAGATGATCTGTGTGATCTCCTCTGCAGACTGGATCTTCTCGCAGAGTTCTTCGGATACACGTGTTACATCTTCATTTGCAACATTGATATCGTCCGACTTATCCTTCAGACTTTCAATAATATCTAAACCGGACTTTACAGATTCGATTGCCCGGTGTGTCGACTGTACGGTATTGTCCTTGACGTCGATCAGGTTATCAATAATATCCTGAATCTGCTGTGTCATCGTTGTTGACACTTCCATATTCTCTGCCGTATCGGTAACGCCGGTTGAAATGGCATCAACAGACTTCGTTACTTCTGCTGTCGCTGCCTGGAAGTTATCCAGCTTTGACTGCAGCTGCTCGATATGCGCATTTCCGTTATCAACGACCTTGACCATGTTCTCTGTGATTTCTTCCTGATATGCAACATGGTACTCAATTTCCTGACGGTCTGTCTCCTGCTCGCGCAAAGTAATGTTACAAGCCATCAGAATTCCAAATGTGAAAATAGCTGCTAAAAGCAGAATCTCTATCCATGTAGCTGATAGTGCAAATCCATGCTTTGCGATCTGAATGATCGTCTCAACCAGAATGCCGAGTGTTGATACGCCACATGTCACACGGATATGGAACGTATCCATATAGATGATACACATGCCCATCGCGATAAAGATCGGAAGTGCCTCCATCACCGAGCCGGATACAAATACAGACACAAGTACCAGCACAGAAAATGCTGTGACCGATGTGAATTTCATCAGTTCACTGCGGTCATTGATCAGCTGGAACACAACATTTCCAACCGCAAACAATGCAAATAATACCAGCAGCGGCACAAATCCCTCCTGTGTCTTATGATTAATAATCAATACTACGATTTTCGCGATTGCAAAAGCAACCATCACCTTCATCGCCAGATCATTTTTCTTCGCTAATCTCGTTCCATTCATAATGTATGTACCCCATGTCTTTCGTTCTAACAAGTTTCCGTTGCGCATAAATATACGCCATGTCATATATGTTTAAAATTATAGCAAATTTGTAATATAAAGTCCATAGACAAAATCCACTTATCCGCGCTTTCTACTTGTATATTCTACCTAAAAATGCTATCTTAATTCAAAGAACCAAAGACTTGAACGGATGCAAAAATCGCAATCGAAAACCAATCAAAGGAGTTATTATGTTTCAGATTGAACATATCTCAAAATCATACGGAAAAAAACAGGTGCTGAACGATGTGTCTTTTCCCGTCCCGGAAGGCTGTGCCATCGGGATTTTAGGCGTCAACGGCTCCGGGAAATCCACGTTGCTTTCCTGCATTGCAAAAAAATATGCCGGAACACCAGATGTAAGAATCGGCTATGTCCCACAGGAAAATCCGCTCTATGATGAGCTAAAGCCTGTGGATAATCTGCGTATGTGGACGAACAAACGCAAATCCGAAATCCTGCAGGCATTGCAGGCACCACCGCTCGCCCAGCTTGGAATCCAGACATTTCTGGATACTCCGGTCAAAAATATGTCCGGTGGTATGAAAAAGCGGCTCAGTCTCGCGTGTGCCCTGCTCGATGCACCACAGATTCTGCTGATGGATGAGCCATTTGCAGCACTGGATCTTCCAGCCAAACAGGATGCCATGCAGTTTATGCGTTATTATTTAAGTCTTGGAAATTCCATTGTGATTGCCTCCCATGAGGAAGCCGTTTTTCAGTTCTGCCACACAGTCTATCTTCTGAAAAATGGCACACTCTTCGATGCGTCGCATCTGCCAGAGGGCACTAATTATATTGATCTGCTAAGAAATTAAATTTAAGAGGAACTTATGTCTCACATCCATATGTTTTTCAATTTCATCCGCGCCAACTGCAAACGGCTGTTACACTATCTGCCATCGACGTTTGTCTCATTGTTACTGTTGCTTCTCCTGACTGGAACCGCAGGATTTTATCTATCCAGACATCTATATAAGGAAAATGTATTTTCTGCGATTTCCATCGGATACTATCTGCCACAGGACGACAACCTGGACCTAAACCAGCTTGGCATTGGTATGTTACAGGATTTAGAAGGAATGGAGGAAACCGTCCAGCTCGTACAGGTAAACAGCGTCGAGGAAGGCTATAACATGCTTGCTTCGCATGAAATCCTGTATCTGATCATCGTCCCGGAGCAGTTTTTCTCTGGAATTATGGACAGTACAAATGTACCGCTTGATATCGTTGTTTACGACAACAGCTCCATATCCTCTTATATCATCAACGAATTGTTCATGTCCTACGCCGGACTGCTCGGAACTGCTCAGGCTGGTATTTACAGCGGCCTTGACACGACACGTGCCCACGAATTTACACCGGAACAGATACGTGAGCTTTCCAACCGTGTGAACTTCGTATACCTAGACCGTGTCATGAACAAGACAAATTATATGAAGACGATACAGGCAGAGGATGCAGGAAGTGTGACACTCACACAGCACTATGCCGCATTTGCGATTATATTAAGTCTCTGTTTTCTTGCATTCCTGCTGATTCCATATTTACAGGGAACCGGAAATGGCATCTGCGAATGCATGAAGCTGTATCACCTAAACCGCGGACATATACTGGCAGCAAACATGATCCATACATTTTTAGCTCTGTATATCCTGTTCCTGCCGTGCTATATCGGAATCTCCATCTGGATGGGGCACGCAAACCTGAACGGACTTCTGACGATCATCCCTGCACTGCTTTTGATTGCACTGCTGATCGCCGGAATCGCAACCTTTTCCAGAAGTACCTTTTCCGCAAATATCTGTCTGTTATTTGTTGTGCTGGTGCTTGCCTACTGCGGTGGCGGACTTCTACCGGATGTTCTGCTGCCAAAGGTGATACAGCAGATCCGTCCGTATCTGCCGGGAACGTATGTAATGCAGATTTTCTGCCACGCACTTTATTAAACATTTGGGAGTTTTGTTATGAACCGACTGATTGTCGCATGGAAACGAATTTTACATCGAAAGCTATATTGGTGCATGCTGGGCGTCCTGCTCATCTTAACTGGAATCTATGCATTGCTTCCAGCGAAAAGCCAGTCCACAGAAATCCGTGTTGCCGTATATCTGGAAGATACCAGTGCGTATACGACACAGTTCAAAGAGGAATTAGATGCTAGTGCCTCGCTCTATCAGTTTTATTATGTAGATGCGTCCACAGATGTAATCCGGGATGTACAGGCGGGTGATGCAGAATGCGGTTTTGTCCTGCCAGATGGATTTTTCTCCGGCTACATTGCAGGCTCCGGAGAACCGAAGATTTCCTTGTACGAGACAAGCGCAAGCACACTTTCCTCTGCCATCAGCGAGACATTCTTCCATTATATCTTCAAGGTTGCTTCCCCACAGATCTTAGTTGACACGATTGACGATGCAGCGTTATCCGAAGATTTAAAAAGCCGTATGCAGACATACATGGACAGCGATACGATCTTCCGTATGTCGTCCGTCACAGATGGTGCTTATGATTATAAGGAAAATACCTACCGTATCCAGCTTCCAATCTTCGAATGTACCTGTCTGCTCATCCTGTTTGCCTCATTATTCAGTCTGATGCTGTTCTTACAGGATCAGGAGCGTGGCATCTACATTGCACTTTCCGGCAGACGCAGATATAGTATTTTATGCACGGGACTTCTGGCTGGCATCCTTCCAATCTACGGAATCGGCATGCTATGCAACGGCATCACCTACGGAACTGCAACTCTGTTACAGGTAACACTTGTCAGTCTGCTTGCCTATCTTCTGTCGCTTGTACTTTCGGTGTTTATCAAAAAAAGCCGGACACTTGCCAAGTGGATCCCGGTGCTTTTACTGATTACCATCGTATATTTCTTCGTGAATTATATTCTATGATTTCATATTTTTTAATTATTGGAACATACATTTAATATGATACAAAAACAGGACGAGATCATCCAAAGATCTCGTCCTGTTCTTCGATCTGCGCTCTTGCATTCGTCGCATCGGTTATCTCTTTTAAGATTGCTTTCGCATCGCCAACCGGAATATGTACCGTAAAGACCACATCCTCTGCGAATTCCGTGTTGATGATCGCAACCTGTCTCGTATTCAGGATATATTGTATTTTCCCCATATCCGTATAATTCGTCCGGATCAAAACAGGAAGCAACTGTTGCATTAACTTCGTCGTACACGCTTCTAGGGCTTCCTTTGTTGCCTGCGTATATGCACGGACAAGTCCGCCCGTACCAAGCAGTGTACCGCCAAAATACCGTGTCACAACCACACAGATATCATGGATTCCAGAATTCTGAATCAACTCCAGCATCGGCTTTCCTGCAGTGCCCTGTGGTTCTCCATCATCCGAGAACCGGAGCAGCGGCATCTCAGCGCCCACGGAAAATGCAAAGCAGTTATGCCGTGCATCGTAATGCTTCTTCTTAATCTTCTCGATAAATGCATACGCCTCTTCTTCTGTCTCAACCGGGGCAATCTGCGCAATAAAACGGGATTTCTTCTCGACAATCTCGCCCTCTGCACCTTCGATCAGTTTGATATAATCCATAACGTCCCTTTCAGTTCCGTCTACTTTGTATCCAGAAGCTTCTTCAACTCACTCATAAACGTATCCGCATCCTTGAACTGACGGTAGACGGATGCGAAACGCACATATGCAACCTGATCCAGATCACGAATCTGATCCATTACAATCTCACCAATCTTCTCGCTTTCGATTTCACGCACGCCGAGATTGAAAATCTTGTTCTCGATCTCATCCACACATGCCTCGATCTGATCCACAGATACCGGACGTTTGTGACAGGAACGTACCACTCCTGACTCAATCTTGGAACGGTCATATGTCTCACGATTCTTATCCTTCTTGATTACAATCAGAGGAATCGTCTCTACCTTCTCATACGTAGTAAAACGCTTTCCACATTCATCACACTGTCTTCTTCTACGGATTGCCTCGTTGTCATCTGCTGGTCTTGAGTCAATCACACGCGTATTATCATCTCCGCAAAATGGGCACTTCATATGTTTATTCCTTTCCTCCCTGAATTTTCCGTATATCGCAGGCATCAATATCGACCAGAACAATGTCCGGTCCGATACGCACAATGTTGCAATACCGAATGTAATATTCCGTTCCCGAACCAAAGCAGGAAAATAATTTGCCCGGTCCCGGTACGATGATTGCAAGTATCTTCCCTGTCTCACAATCAAACTCGACATCGGCAACATAGCCGAGCCGCCTGCAATCTTTGCAGTTTATAACTTCTTTTTCTTTTAATTCTAAAAAGCGCATCGCATACCTTCGCTTTTTATAGTTAGTATATGCGAAATCTTATCGCTTGTCACCTTCAAAAATAAGTACCATCGTTCCCGGTCCAACGTGTGCTCCGACGATTGGTCCGACCTCGCTCATGATGATCTTATTTGGATGATACTTCTCCTCTACCTTTGCCCGGACATACTCCGCATCCTCCGGACAATCCGCGTGACAGATCAGTACTACATCCTGCTTGTCTGCATAGCTCCCTGTACAGATATCCATCTCTGCAAGCAGCTGGTTTAACGCTTTCTTACGTCCACGCACTTTACTCTCAGCTGCAAGTCTTCCCTCTGTATCCACATGCAGAACCGGTTTCAACTGGATCATACCACCGATGACTGCTGCCGTCTTGGAGATTCGTCCACCTCTCTGCAGATAGGTGAGATCATCCACCGTGAATTTGTGCACGATACGGTGCTTTAACTCTTCGAGTGCCTGCATGTTCTCTGTGACAGACATGCCCTTTTTCTTGTTCTCAATCGCATGGTAGATCAACAGACCGTGTCCACCACTCGCACAGATGGAATCGAAGACACAGATCTCTGCATCCGGATATTTCTCCTGCATCTCTTCCTTGCATACAAACGCGTTGTTGATCGTACTGCTGATACCGGAGGAAAGACAGGTAAATAATACGTCTTTTCCTGCGGACAGTGCCTTCTCAAACTCCTCTTCAATATCGTTGATGTTCGGCGCTGCTGTCTTTGTTCCCTGTCCCGCACGCATGCGGTCATAGAACTCTTTCTTTGTCAGTGTTTTTTCTCTTCCATCAAATACTTCATCGCCGATTTCAAAGCTGATTGGAATAATCACGACGCCCTGTTCCTCGGCATAGCCGGCTGGTAAATCGTTCGATGAATCAGTGATAATAACGTAATCTCTTCCCATACTCTCTCCCATCTTATGTATTAATATCGTGATATACAAGTCGTACATAATTACGAATTCCACACAGACACGCTCTCGCTCGGTTCATCACGCAGTGGTACTAAATTCACGGCAAACAAGTTTGCCATTCATTAAGTACCAGCGTGCTTCAACGGTCTGTGTCAGAATTGTAATTATGTACAACTTGATACACTTTATTATATTAACACATATCGTCTACTTTATTATTTTAACCGGGCACTTTTCCTTGCAGGTGCCACAGCCGGTACATTTTGCATAGTCAACGACTGCAAG
Organism: Coprococcus hominis (ex Arizal et al. 2022); assembly: GCF_040094675.1. Taxonomy (NCBI): domain Bacteria; kingdom Bacillati; phylum Bacillota; class Clostridia; order Lachnospirales; family Lachnospiraceae; genus Coprococcus; species Coprococcus hominis (ex Arizal et al. 2022). Next base: position 227,238 of record NZ_JBBNHG010000026.1, on the reverse strand, counting down.
GTGATCCTTCACGGTGATTGCGCCCTGTGGACAGTTTCTCTGACACAGACCACATCCGATACAGCCTGCGCTGCAGACCGCCTTTACGTCTTTACCAAATTCCTTCGAATTACACTCGACGATTGCACCGGCATCTTCCGGTACCATCTCGATGATATGTCTCGGACAGGCAAGTACACACTGTCCGCAGGACTTACATTTGTCTTTGTCCACAACTGCCACACCATCTACGATGGAAATTGCATCAAACTGGCAGGCACGCTTACATGAACCATACCCAAGACATCCGAAGCTGCATCCCTTTGATCCGCCGCCCGGTGCATTGGCTGCAATCTGACAGTCCTCCGGGCCTACATAATCGTAAGCGTCCTTTGCCTTCTCACACGTTCCGGCACATTTCACATGTGCCACATGTCTGACACTGTCGATCTCCCCACCGACAATCTCTACGATTTTCTTCGCTACGGCTTCGCCACCGACCGGACAGGCATCCGGCTTCGCTTCGCCCTTCGCAATCGCTGCCGCAAGACCGTCACAGCCCGGATATCCGCAACCTCCACAGTTGTTGCCGGGCAACGCCTCACGCACTTTGATTTCTTTCTCGTCTACTTTTACTTTAAATTTCTCGCTTGCCACGCCCAGGAGGATTCCCGCTAAAATTCCGACAATTCCGATGACCGCAGCCGCGTACAAAATCGATGCTCCCATTTCTTCGCCTCCTCTAAATCAAACCATTCAGTCCAAGGAAAGCGATTGCCATAAGACCGGCTGTGATCAGCACGATCGGCGCTCCTTTGAAGCTTTCCGGTATATCGTTTTTATCAATCTTCTCCCGGATACCTGCCATTACGATGATTGCAATTGCAAATCCGACTGCGGAGAACATACCGTTGATGATAGATTCCCCGATGTTTAATCCATCCTGCACATTCTTCAGTGCGATACCAAGCACAGCACAGTTCGTTGTGATCAGTGGCAGGTATACACCGAGTGCCTCATACAGCGATGGAATCGTCTTCTTTAAGAACATCTCCACAAACTGTACCAGTGCTGCAATGACTAAGATAAACACGATCGTGTTCAGATACGATAGTTTAAGCGGCACAAGCACGAAATGATAAATCACACTTGTCACTGCCGAAGCAATCGTCATAACGAAGATAACCGCACCACCCATACCGGCTGCGGTGCTTACCTTCTTTGATACTCCTAAAAACGGACAGATACCCATGAACTGGCTCAGGATAACGTTATTCACAAGAGCAGCGGATATCGCTAATAAAATAATATTCATATCCTACTCCTCCTTTCCTTTGCCTGCACACATGGCATTTGCACAGCTTGCACAATCTGCCAGTCTGCATGTCTCTGCCTTCCCGCCCGTCTTCTTTGCCTTCTTGATATGACGACGGTTGATAAATGCAATGATAAATGCCAGTACAAGGAATGCCCCCGGTGCCGATACAAAAATACTTGCCGGCTGGAACAATCCCTGATCGGATAAGATCTGGAATACCTTCTCACTTGCATGACTCTCAGCAAAATTCTCAACAGCCTTTACAAAGCCGAATCCGAAGATACTGCCGGAACCAAGGATCTCACGGATGATACCGATTGTCGTAAGTCCGACTGTAAATCCAAGTCCCATACCAATACCATCAAAGATTGATGGAATTACCGGATTCTTTGATGCATAGCTTTCCGCTCTACCTAAGATGATACAGTTTACAACGATCAGTGGAATGAAGATTCCCAAACTGTCATTCAGGCTTGGAATATATGCCTGCAATACAAACTGTACGATTGTTACAAACGAAGCAATGATAACGATGTATGCCGGAATACGCACCTTGTCCGGAATCAGTTTCCGGAGCAGGGAGATCATGAAGTTGCTCATCGTCAGGATTACCATCGTTGTAAGTCCCATGCCAAGTCCGTTAATTGCTGAGGATGTAACCGCAAGTGTCGGGCACATTCCAAGCATCTGGACAAAGGTCGGGTTCTCGGTGATAATACCATTCTTTAAACGTTCTGCTATCTTTCCCATATTACTGTGCACCTCCTGTTGTCAGGAATCGAATTGTACGAAGTGCCGCATTGACTGCATTTGTCACTGCCGATGTGGTAATCGTCGCACCGGACAATGCATCAATTTCACTGTCCTTTGTCGAACCAGTCTTTGTATACTCAAACTTATTTACCTGCTTACCAATAAACTGTGATTTAAATTCATCCGTATCTGCTTCCATACCAAGGCCTGCTGTCTCGTTCAAAGTCAGGAAGGAAATACCTGTGATCTGATACTCGGTATTGATTCCGATTGCCATCTGGATATCTCCGCCATACCCTGCCGTACTTGTAATGAGAATTACATAACCAACCAGTTCATTCTTCTCATCATCACCGCCGACGCAGATATCATCGATATGAACATCCTCAAATCCATACGATTCAAGGAGTGGATTGATCTGCTTTACAACATTGCCATCCTCTTCCACGCTCATAATACGTGTTGCTTCCGGAAGCACCTCCGCATAGGCATCGTTCTTTGCCTGTTCCTGTGCCTTCTCGATCGGATCCTTCGTCACACTGTAGACACCGCCAAGTGCTGCACCCATCACAACTGTGATCACACAGATTGCAACGATTGCAACCACGATGCCCTTGACATCCATCTTGTCTTTCTTCTTTGGTTCCTTGTCATCACCGTCCCAAGTATCCTCTGTCTTCGCAGCTTTCTTTGCTTCCTTCTTCGCTTCCTTCACGGCAAGCTTTGCCTGCTTCTTATCCTTGATCTCGGCACCCTCGCCAAATGCCTTCGGTACGGTTGCACGCTCGATCAGAGGTACTAACAGGTTCATGATGATGATGGAATAAGAAACACCCTCGGTACTGCTTCCGAAGATACGAAGTACAAATGTTAAAAGTCCAAGTCCGATCGCGTAGATTACTTTTCCTGAGGAAGTGATCGGGCTTGTCACATAATCGGTTGCCATGAACCATGCACCAAGCATCAGGCCGCCACCACACAAATGTGCAGCCACATAAACCGGTACATTGTAATCCTTCGTTGCTGCATAGATTGCAACTGCGATTGTAAAAGTTCCAATGTAAATCAAAGGAATCTTTGGGCTGATTACCCTCTTGCAAAGCAGATAGATTGCACCGATCAACAGTGCAACCACGGATGTCTCACCAATGGTACCTGCCGTATATCCAAGGAACATGCTACGCAGGTTTACCATGCCGGTAAGCTTCAGTGTTGCAAGTGGTGTTGCAGTTGCCACACCGTCATATACGAAGTTTGTCATATAACGAGAGAACGACAGCAACAGGAAGCATCTAGCTCCAAGTGCCGGGTTCATAAAGTTCTGTCCAAGTCCACCAAAAAGCTGCTTTACAATGATGATTGCAAATGCAGAACCAGCAATTGCCATCCAGATTGGAAGATTTGGCGGCAGATTCAGAGCGAGCAGCAGTCCGGTTACCACGGCAGAGAAATCTCCAACCGTTACCTTCTTGCCCATACATTTCTGATATAATGCTTCAAACCCAACACAGCTTCCGATACAAACTGCGACCAGCAATGCCGCATACCAGCCAAATATGTACAGACCGAATGCCGTTGCCGGAACTAATGCGATCACAACATCGAACATGATATCCGATGTCGTTGCCTTGCTTCTCACATGCGGGGAAGCAGAGACCTTTAATTTCAAATTTTCCTGTTCCACTTTCTCGCACCTCCTATTTCTTGCGATTCGCCAAGATGGCTTTTCTTGTGCCTGCAATCGTCTGTGTCAGATGGCGCTTCGCCGGACATACATACGAACAACAGCCACACTCACAGCATTCCATACCATTTAACTTCTGGAACTCCTCCAGATCACCCTGTTCTGCCAGTGTCGCAAGCTTGTTCGGCATCACTCTGCCCGGACAAACCTCCACACATCTGCCACAGCGGATACAGTTACTCGGCTCATACTCTGAGACCTCATCCTTCGTCATACATAGAATTGCCGATGAGGACTTCGTAACCGGAATATTCAGATCATAGATGGCTTTTCCCATCATCGGACCACCGGCAATGATCTTCTCCGGATCCTGCAGGAATCCACCTGCTGCCTCGATCAGCTCTGCAAAGCTTGTACCTATCTGTACAAGATAGTTGCATGGTTCTGTAATCGCATCACCGGTCACAGTCACCAGTCTCTGAATCAACGGTTTGCCCTGCCGTACAGCTTCACAGATGGAATACACCGTATCTACATTATGTACGATACAGCCGGCATCTGCCGGAAGCATCTTCGAATTGATATACCGGCCGGTATTCGCATAGATGAGCTGACGTTCTGCTCCCTCCGGATACTTGGTCTTCATGGAATTGACCTTGATGTCCGGATCATTTCCAAGCACTTCCTTCAACTTCTGGATTGCCTTTGGCTTGTTATCCTCGACCGCGATGATTCCCTTTGCTTTCGGGAAGATTGCAAGTGCAAGACGCAAGCCCTCGATCACCTTGTCCGTCTCATCAAGCAGACGACGGTAATCCGATGTCAGATATGGCTCACACTCGGATGCATTCACGATAATGTAATCAATCTCGTCTGCATTCTTCGGTGAGAGCTTGACATTCGTCGGGAATCCGGCGCCACCCATGCCGACAACGCCTGCGTTCTTGATTGCTTCGAGGATTTCCTCCCTGTTAAGCTCCGCAAGCGGTTTGTCATTTTTCACATATTCAATTTCTTCAAACTGATTGTCATTTTCGATCACGATCGAATTGACCTTAGAACCGGATGCAGTCAGTCTAGGTTCCACGGCCTTGACTGTTCCGGATACAGAAGAATGAATGTTTGCAGAAACAAATCCACCGGCTTCTGCAATCAGCTGCCCTACCAAAACACGGTCACCTTTTTTGACAACCGCCTTCGCAGGTGCACCGATATGCTGACTCAGTGGATATACCATATCTCCCTTTGGGACATATTCAATTACATCCTTATCCATCGTAAGTTCTTTCCCTTCGTATGGATGGATGCCTCCTTTAAAAGTTAGTTTCATCGTACTGACCCCACTCTAAAAAATATTTACTACTATTCTAATACAAGTGAGGATTTTTATCAACAAATGTGTCCTTAATTTCACAACTTTTGTGACTATATTCTTATATTTTTTAACAGAAACGAAGCAAGCAATCCGATTGCTACACCAGCGACCGTTCCGGTAATCAACAGGATGAACATATAATAAAAAATACGCACGTTTTCCATCACGCAGACCGCGACCAGGATCTGCCCCAGATTGTGGAAGACTGCGCCTGCAACACTGATTCCTACCAGTCCGAACACCCGGCATTTTTTAAGCAGTGTCATGATCAGAATACTGCATGCCGCACCGGCCAGACTGTACAGTAACACCGCCATATTTCCGAACAGAACATTCGACAGGATGATACGTCCGACCGAGATTACAACCGTCGACTTCAGATCCAGTTTCTGCAGTGCGATAATCGTAACCAGATTGGCAAGACCAAGCTTCACCCCCGGTACCGCCATATGGATTGGCACCAGGCTTTCCAGATACGATAAGATCATGGCTAGTGCTATCAGGACTCCGCAGAGCGCAATCTTATGATTATTATTTAATTGTGATTGGTTATTTTTTTGTCCGTGTGCGTCCTTCACTGTGTTCTGTCTCTTTTCGTCTTCCATGTCTAGTCTATGTCCATCTACTCTTTAATCTCCACTACAAGTTTGTGTGGCAGACAGATGATCGTCTCCCCAGTCTGGCTGATTGCCTGGTGCTTCTCACAGATTTTGTCCGGGCAGTCTGCATTCTGTACAGTCACACTGCCATCCTGCACAACGACCGTATTGACGCCTGCCTCCTGCATTACCTCATAGCTTGCGTCTTTGTCTAACTGCAGTGTCTTCACCGAGGTTCCATCGATCAAAATATCCACATATGCCCCCGGCTTTTGCAGCTTCTTCCACACAAAAAGTCCTGCGATCGTCAGAATCATAATTCCGACGATCAGCAGGATATCTGCACGGGATATCAATTTATGTTCCTGTTTTGGTTCCATATCCGATTACCTCTGATTTACCCGAAAACATGTTCCGCAATCATCTGTTTGGCTACGTTCATCATCATATTTTCTTTTTACATTGATATCCAGCCAAACGCATTCGCCACGGAACTAAGCAGAATGATCAGCGCGAAGATCGGGCACAGATATTTTATCATCACGACAAATATCTTCTTTCTCCGGAACTTGCTTTCTCCATGGCAGATTTCCTCTTCGATCTTGTCGATTCCAACCACGCGCGATACAAGCAGACTTGTCACAAACGCAGCAATCGGCATCATCACGGAATTCGTCAGGAAATCAAACAGGTCCAAAAACTGCATTCCGAGTATCTTCACGAATCCAAGTGGACCATATCCAAGACTTGATAACGTTCCAAGTCCAATCATAATCAATCCGATCACAACCGTTGACTTCTTCCGTCCCCAGCCAAGCTCATCCTCGAATGTCGCAACAGCACTTTCCGTCAGGGCGATTGAGCTTGTCAGGGCTGCAAATAACACAAGCAGGAAGAACAAAATCCCGACGCCTGTTCCAAGTCCCATATTCGCAAACACCTTCGGAATCGTGATAAACATGAGCGAAGGTCCTGCCTGCAGCGTATCCGGATCTCCGCCGGAAAATGCAAACACCGCCGGAATAATCATAAGTCCTGCCATGATTGCAATCGCCGTATCAAACACTTCTACATTTCGCGTCGCATCCTCGATGGACGTATCCTTCTTCATATAGGAACCAAATGTGATCAGGATACCCATGGCAATCGACAGCGAATAAAACATCTGCCCCATCGCAGCTACGACTGTCATCCACGAAAAGTTCTTTACATTCGGAACCAGGAAATATTTCACACCCGCAATGGCTCCCGGTCTTGTCACCGAATAAATGGCAATCACCACGGAAAGTACAACAAGAACCGGCATCATCATCTTAGATACACGTTCGATTCCGTTTTGTACACCGGCATAAATGATTGCCAGTGTTATGAGACAGAAAATCACAAAGCAAAGCTCCGTCGATACACCATTTGATATAAATGATCCGAAATATCCGTCCTCTGCAAGCTTCGTTCCATTTCCACGGATATATTCTGCCAAGTATTTGATTACCCAGCCGCCGATGACCGAATAATACGGTACAATCAGGATTGGAATGATCGCGTTGATCCAGCCGCCGAAGGAAATCCATTTCTTCTTACCGAAGGAACGGAATGCGCCAACCGGACTTTTCTGCGTCATACGTCCGAGTGCGGACTCCGCAACGATCATCGTGTATCCGAATGTCAGTGCCAGCAGAATATAGACGAGCAGGAAAATTCCTCCGCCGTATTTTGCTGCCAGATACGGAAATCTCCATATATTTCCAAGACCAACCGACGCGCCCGCCGCCGATAACACATAGCCAAGCTTGCCGGAAAAAGCCCCACGCTTCTCTGGATGTTTTCTATTCATGTAACCTACCCTCTACCCTTTCCATATTTGTTTCCATATTTGTTTCCATAGTCGTTTTCCTTTTTGCAAATATACATGGCGGCATCGTAAATATCACGCTGCTATCGAGTCAGGCCACACAGTAAACGCAAAAGCGAACGAAATGACAGTAACATATTTTCCGTGCTTTTTCAATCGTTTTGCGTTACCTTTCCCGTTATTTCATTAAAAAAGCGTGGATACATTTCGTGTCCACGCTTTTTATGATCTTTATTCTGCAGAAAGCAGCTCAATCTTGAAATTCAGTTCCTTACCTGCCATCTCATGGTTGGCATCAAAGGTGATAGTCTCCTTGTCTTTATCCACGACCTTCACCGGAAACTGCTGTCCATATGGAGTTGTCAGATAAACCTGATTGCCAATCTCTAAGTTCTCAGAACCAGGCATATCTTCGAATGCAACTGTGATGATATTCGCCGGATCCGGCATACCGTAAGCTTCTTCCGGCATCAGATGTACATCGACGATCTCGCCGATATTCATATTCTTCACTGCTTCATCGAATCCTTTGATCATCATGCCTGCACCACATACAAACTCGAGTGGCTCGCCGCGATCATAAGATGAATCAAACTTTGTTCCATCGTTGAATGTTCCTGTATAGTGCACCTTACAGCGCTTGCTTTCGTTACTCATATCTATTCCTCCGATTTCATTGAATGTCTTATTCTATCACGAAACAAAAGGAATGGCTAGATGCTTCGATTATTTCTATTATATTATTAAAATCAACGTTTGAAAGCATTCCATCTTTATGTTCTTTCATAACATAACTATCCTTTAAATATAATATTACTCATGCTTCTACCTATTTATTAAATTCAGCCACTTTGATTTCCTGTATCATATTCCGTAAATGATCTGCTTCGTCGTTCATCTCCATGCTCGCCGCAGCGCACTCTTCCGACGTTGCAGAATTACTCTGTACAACATCATTGATCTGCTCTATTCCTTCATTGATCTGCTGTATTTCGACTGTCTGATTTGCAAGCGTATCCGCAATATCGGATACCTCTCCGGTAATAATCTTAGAGTTTTGTGCAATTATCTCCAGCTGCTGTGCAGTCTCCTCGGCAAATGAAACCCCTTTTCCAACCGCATTCACGGATGTTTTGATCAAAGCAGCCGATTCCTTTACTGCCTGTGCACTCTGATCTGCAAGCTGGTTTACCTGATTGGCAACAACCGCAAATCCTTTCCCCGCTTCTCCGGCTCTCGCTGCCTCAATAGACGCATTTAATGCAAGAAGATTTGTCTGTGATGCAATATCATTGATGGTTTCAATAATTTTTTCTATCTGTATGGATGCGTCTTTAATTTCAAGCATAGACTTTACCATCTCACGCATCTTGGCATTGTTTTCCAAAATATCGTCTCCAAGTGCCACTACCTTTGTACTTATCTTACTTGCAGCCTGTGAGTTTTGTTGAACTTGTTCCGAAACATTCTCTACCGTTGCCGTCAGTTCCTCTACCGCTGCTGCCTGGTTCGTTGCTCCATCTGCCAGCTCAGTTGCCCCGGATGACACCTGTTCTGCACCACCGGACACTTGATCCGAAACCGTCTGTATTCCCTTTACCATAGCCGCCATACTTTCTTCAAATGCCATAAAGGAATTTAGGATTCCAACAAAATCTCCCTTCCACTCCACATTCGGCTGCACATCAAAATTTCCCTCTGAAAACAGCTTCATTGCGCGGTCTATATCATCTACATAAGAGCCCAGGATCCGGATAGATTTACGCATGCTATGTGCCAATCGTCCGATTTCATCTTCCGAACGATACTCCAACATGCTGTGTAAGTTTCCTTCTGTCAGCTCCTTTGCAACATCTTCGATGGCATGCAATGGCTCCAAAATGCTCGAAAGTACTTTTTTGCTGGTTTTTCTTGAATTTATCCACGCCAGACTTATAAAGAATATAATGAAGGCAACACCGAAAATAGCACATAATACGGTATTTCTGACTGCCTTATCGCTGGCTATGTCTGTAATATCATCTAATTTCAAAGCAATATCAACTAATTTATTCAATGCAGGGGTACATTTGGTAAGGATATCCTCTACACCTTTTTGGTTCTGTCCCTGTCGTATTTCCTCTATAATGGATGTGCTTATGTCTTCCCAATCGGATAATGCTGTAGCATATTCTGTATAATTTTCTTCTGAGACAACCCCGGTTTCTTTTATTATTTTTAGCTGGGCATCAACATCTGCAAGCAGCTTTGTTATTGTCTTTTCATAGTCATCATAAGAAGCTTCATCGTCATCCAACGCCATTTCCCTTATATTTCTTGCAGCAGCATTTACATTCACTCTGCACATTTTCACTGCTATGTCTGAAGCATTGATTTTCTGCACATAATTCAAAAGATCCGCAAGCAGTACGCCTATCGCTATTATGGAAAGCAGCCCTGAAATAAGCATCAGCATAATTACTTTTTTGTAGCCATAGGCTATTCGTTCCTGTAATGGCATGTTTTCAATTTTCTTTTTTGCATTTTTTGTGTACATAAATCATAGGTTCCTTTCTTATATTTTTTATCCTTCCGGATTCTATCACTATTTTTTTCGTATTTCTTGCACATATGTGTTCACAATAGTATAATTGTGTCCATATTCATAAGGAGGAGCCAGCCATGCAATCCATTGATTACGATTATATTGGTACAATCACCGGCAGTCTGTTCGGAATTCCGACACGTATTTATAAAAACAATACACTTATTTTTTATCACTCCACAGTCAACCTTGTTAAAGATCCTGTGTCTATCTACCAGGCAGACATTTTAAAAATTACTGACCACGTCGGTTATTTCATGACCGCACATTTTTGCTACTATGGCATTGTTAATTCCGATAATTATAAAATTGTAATCGGGCCGACAAGCCAGGTTCCAAACTCCACGCCAACACTACGAGATCTCGCCATGCAATTGGACATACCGGGTGACGATATCGATGATTTTATAATCGCCATGCAGGATATCACCCACATACCATTAGAAAGCCTTATGCAGCTTCTGTGTCTTTTGAATTACATACTGAACAATGAGAAATGCTTCCTTCATGATGTTTTTATTGACGATGCCATACAAAAGCAGTTTATAGAATCAATGAACAAGCATGATGCTGACATGTTTTTCTCCGATGAGACAACTCAAAGCATAACACTCCACAACACTTATGATTTCGAACAGAATGTGATGAATATGGTTCGAAAAGGCGATTATATGGCCTTAACAGGAGTGATTGAGAAATCTACAGCTCTGAAGATTGGTACGATGTCCGACAATCAGCTTCGTCAATTAAAGGATACCTTTATCGCTACAACTACGCTTGTTTCACGTTCGGCTATCCACGGTGGCATGAATCCCGATGATGCATTCACACTGAGTGACAGCTACATACAGAAATGCGAATCATCAAATGATTATTCAAGGATTATCAATCTTCGTTATCGTATGCTCATAGACTTTGCCAGGCGTGTAAACCAGTTACAGGAAGCAGGGGCAAAATCACAGCTTGTTTCAGATGTAGCAAACTATATTGACCATCATATGTCAGAAACGATTACGGTGGAAGCCATGGCAAAAGAATTTTATATGAGCAGATCATATCTCTCAAAACGATTTAAGGCAGAAAGTAATATCACGCTCACAGATTTTATACTTAACCGGAAAACAGAGGAGGCAAAACACCTCCTCCGCTACACAGATAAACCTTTGACCGCCATCAGTCTGGATCTCGGCTTTTCTTCCCCGGGGCATTTTTCCCGTGTTTTCCGAAAATACGTCTCCATGTCGCCGAGTGACTATCGCAAAAAATATTTAAACTGACAAACTACCTGCAACCAACAGATTATCCCCCGCATGGAAACAGATTCTACCTTTTTATCAAGAATAAGTCTTGGACTCCCCTTAAACTTATGTCCAAACTGACATGTAAACCCTAATGGTGTGTTCCAGTCTCCTTTGTCCATAGCTTCAGAATCGCAGGTTCCCCCCTGAACTCGGCAGCCTTCTTCATATCCTGAAAATTAAGCTCGCCAGAGCAACAACAGCAGCGTTCCGGCAACAATCAACACTAGACCGATACCCGCCTTTGCCGTTAATTTCTCATGAAATACGACATAGGAAAATGCAATCGTAACTAAGATACTAAGCTTATCGATTGGTACAACCACGCTTGCCGGTCCGGTCTGTAATGCCCGGTAATAACAAAGCCACGAAGCACCGGTTTCAATTCCGGATAACACTAAGAATATCCAGCTTGATTTGTCGATCTGCTTTACGGTATGCTGCTTTCCGGTCACAAACACAACCACCCATGCCATGATGAGTACCACAATCGTCCGGATCGCCGTTCCAAGATTCGAGTTGACATCCTGGATTCCAACCTTTCCAAGGATCGAAGTCAGACTGGCGAATACCGCGGAACCAATCGCATAGATCAGCCATTTGCCATCCTGTTTTTTTTCTTCGGTTTCCTTCTTCTGAATCATAAGATATGTTCCCACACCAATCGCAATCATCGCAGCCACCTTGAGTGGAGACAATGCTTCCCGTAACAGGATAAATGCCAGAAGCATCGTAAGAATCGTGCTCGATTTATCAATCGGTGTTACCTTATTCACATCACCAAGCTGCAGTGCCTTAAAATAGCAAAGCCACGAAGCGCCCGTCGACAGACCGGAGAAGATCAGGAAAAGTAACGTCTTTCCGGATATATCTGCAAGCCCTTTTTGTGCTCCTACAACGAATACCATAATCCATGAAAAGATCAGGACTATAATTGTCCGGATCGCCGTTGCGACATTGGAATCTGTATTCTTAATTCCACATTTTGCTAAGATTGCGGTCAGTCCTGCGAACAGCGCAGAGCCGAATGCAAATGCAATCCACATCGTTATTCCTTCTTTCGTTTTATACCTTTTGTTCTATCCAGACGGTACCGAACCAATGAGTAAGCAGTGCGACGCCAGTACCAATCAGGACTCCGCCCAGTACATCCGATGGATAATGCACACCGACATACAACCGGGATAATCCCATCAGACACGCAAAAACTAAAATCGGAATTCCAAGCTTCTTCGGCAGTTCCCGGAACATCACAACCGCCGCTGCAAAGGCACTTCCGGTATGTCCGGATGGGAATGAATAATCCTTCTGCGAACCGACCAGACTGGTGAGTCCTTCGATCACGTCGTATGGTCTTGTCCGCGCAACGACGTTCTTCAAGATCACATTATCAATCAAAGCCGAGAAGGAAAGAGAAACTAACGCCAGCACGCCGACGCGCCTTGTCTTCTTCGGGATCAGCAATCCCACAGAGAGGACAATCCAGATCATTCCCGCATTTCCAAGTGTCGTAACAAACTTGAAAATCGGGGTCAACACATCATTCCGTATATTATTTTGAATCCATAATAAAATATCTGCTTCCATCGCGATCAAAAATATCTCCAATTATGATAGCTGTCATTGGTATTTGGACATAACTATACTATGTAATTACGTTTACATCAAGTTAAGAGAGTAACTTTTTATTTTTCCAGAATTTTACCCTTTTTTCTCGTCCGTTATCTCTCCAACCCTGTATTTCTTAATTCTCTTCAAAAGCACATAGCCGACCAGACACGAAAGAAACTCTGTAATCGGAAATGCCCACCAGATGAGTGACACGCCCATCTGCCCGTTACGAACGAAGATGGAGAATACACCCGCGAGTGGAAGGATGATTACAAGCTGCCGAAGCAGCGAAATCACGAGCGACTCGATACCACCGTTTAACGCCTGATAGATTCCCTGATACGCGACGTTGACGCCTGCGAAAAGGAAGCTGATCGAGATAATACGCATCGCATCTATAAAATATTCTCTCGACTGCCCTGCATTGAATAATCCGGCAAATGATTCCGGGAAAAGCTCCGTAATCAAAATTCCGACAGCCATCAAAACAATTGTATACGTCAGGCCATATCTGATTCCATCGTTGATCCGCTTCTTGCTCCCCCTTCCATAGGCAAACGCAATGATCGGTGTAATTGCATCACGCAGTCCGAACGCCAAGAAAAGCACAAACTGCTGTACTTTATAGAAAAGTCCGTATGCCGTCTGGGCGGCTGCGTTGAATTTCAGGATCAGGTTCATCACATACACCATGATTGACATAAGTGCCTGTGCAATGATTGCCGGAAGTCCGATGGAATATATCCCGCATATAATCGTGCCATCCGGTTTCATATAGGTAATTCCTTGTTCAAATTCCTTGTTGAATTTCTTATGGAAGATGAATAATAGCACTGCCGATGCAATCTGTCCGATCACCGTTGCATAAGCTGCACCCTCGACTCCCATTTCCGGAACCGGTCCGATTCCATAGATCATGATCGGATCAAGAATGATATTTACCACAGCACCTACGACCTGACCAATCGTAGAGTAAAGGGAACGTCCCGTTGCCTGCAGCAGCTTCTCAAATAACGAAAAGAAAATAATTCCAAACGAAAGCACACAGCAGATACGCAGATAGCTAATTCCCATAGAGATGACCTGCGGATCACCGGTCTGTGAGGAAATATATGCTTTCACACCGAACACGCCGAACAACAGACAGACTGCATAGATAATCACTCCAAGGAATAAGCTGTTTCCCGCTACCTTCGCCGCTTTCTGTGGATTTTCCTGTCCAAGCGTCCTCGCCAGAAGTGCATTCGTGCCAACACCGGTGCCGATTGCGACTGCTACCATGAGCATCTGAACCGGGAACACCAGCGTTAACGCGTTCAGCGCAGCTTCGCTTCCCACCTTCATATTTCCGACAAACGCACTGTCTACAATATTATAGACTGCCTGCAATGCCATGGATAAGATCATCGGAATACCCATCCGGATTATGAGCTTATTCACTGGTATATCCTTCATCTTGTTACTTTCTGCCATTTTTCTAAATCCTCCTTTTTTCCTCATAAAAAAAGTGTGTACTAATCATTCTAAGTTGGACTTACGCTGATCAGCTACACACTTTTTAATGGCATATAAAAATAAAAACGAGCAGCAAAACTGGATTTACGCAGATTTGCTACTCGTTCGTTTGAATATTATATTTGCTGATTTTGAAAATGTCAAACGAGAATTTATCAATCCGCCACATCATTTATCTCCGGAAAAGCCCATGCTTATCCTCTTATCACTTGCAATACAGAGTAATTTGATAAAAATCAACTACGCTCTCCCATATCGCCGGAAACTCCGGTAAATAAGCGGCAATAGCACGATGGAAAGAACGGTATACATCACCATTACAAGTGGAACCTGCCGGATCACATGCGTTCCAATCTGATACAACAACGGCACCCTGACGCTTGCTTCCACATTTGTAAGGATCGTCGGAATCAGGTTGAACACCTTTGTATAGCTGGACAATACCCGCCCAATAAATGGTAGTAAGCAGTACAGAAAAAATGGAATGCAGACAGCAACACTGATCGTATGCATCTTCGCCGCTACCAGCATGGCTAAAGACGCTGCAAGCAGACTTGCAATGTAACCGCATGCTACTGTCAGTGCGTAATATTGTCCATATGTCATGATGTAGATGCTATATGCTTCCGACATCTGGTACGGTGTATGCATGCCACTGGTTCCCATAATGCCAAAGCTGATTGCACTTAACAGGACAATTCCTGTCCAGTAGATCATCGTTGTCGCAACGACGCCTGCCAGTATCTTGTTTTTAATTGCTTTGGATCTTCCATACTTCGAAGCAAAAAATACCGCATCCGCCTTTGTCTGAAAATCATCTGCAAATATTCCTGCACAGATAAATCCAACCAGAATTGCCAGCACGATCGAATATGTCTCCGCATACATAATCATCGTATCCCATGCACCATAGGATTCGTATTGGAGCGGCAATATAATCTCACTGTATTTCTTCTCCAGATAATCTTTCTGTTCAGGAGTCTTTCCATACTGATCTGCCATCCATTTCATATTTTTCTGATACCACGTATAGAAAACCTGTACGGAATCCTCCGTCACCGAATCCAAAACTGTCTCATCATATCCCTCATCTGGTGTCAGCACGGATATCATGAAATTCAGGATATCATCGATTGGCTGATACAGCGTCCCGTAATTCGCATCCTGTTTTTCTTCGGATTGTGCCATCACCGCTTTATACTGTGCAACAATCTTCGTGAGTTCTGCTTCCGTCAGGGGACCTGCATACTCCTGTTTATTTTCTGCAAGCTTTCTCGTTGCCAGCATTCCAGTGCTGACTGCTCCATGCGCATCCACGTACCGATTGCTGGTCGCTGCAAATCCACTAAACACCGCTGCCAATATCACCATCAGACCAACGGCAAGCACATTTAACTTCTTTGAAAAAATCCGTTTCAACTCTAATTTAAGCATCCTATCGTTCCTCCGATTTTTCCCCGAAATAAAGCAAAAATGCATCTTCCAGATTCTTCTCTGTCAGCACAGCTTCCGCCATCGGCTTCTCCTTCGATATGATCCGAAGCTCTGCACCATTTTCGGATGTTTTGATATTTCCGACCAGATATTTCCGCATATAGTTCTCGACCATATTTCTCGGCACCTGACACAGCCATACACGTTCCTGCATGGATGCAAGCAACTCTTCCGCGGTTCCTGTATAGCAAAGCATTCCATCCTTCATCAGCATGATTTCATTTGCAATATATTCAATGTCCGACACGATATGGGTAGATAACAATACAAGACGGTTCTCGGACAGCTCACTGATCAGGTTGCGGAACCGTATCCGCTCGTTCGGATCAAGTCCTGCTGTCGGCTCATCTAACACTAAAATCTTTGGATCGTTCAACATTGCCTGCGCAATCCCCACGCGCCGGACCATACCGCCAGACAGATGCTTCATCTTCCGTTTTCTGAACTTCCACATATCTACCTGCTCCAAAAGCTGTTTTATTCTCCTGTTGGCAAATGCTTGCTTTAGTCCCTTTATCGAAGAAATGTACATCATATAATCATACACATTCAGATCGGGATAATACCCAAACTCCTGTGGCAGATATCCAAGCACCTCCCGATAAGCACTACCAAGCTTCCAGATTTCCTTGCCATTCCATAGAATCTCTCCTTCCGATGGCTGGATGATCGTACACAGCATCCGCATCAATGTTGTTTTCCCTGCGCCATTGACTCCGAGCAATCCGTAGATGCCCTGTTCCATAACACAGTTTACTTCCCGGACGGCGGCTACCTCGCTATATCGTTTTGTTACATGCTTAAACTCTAATTTCATTGGTGTAATCCTCCAACATTTTCTCATCGAAAGTCAATGACTTCCGAACACAATACACAACATATACAAATGTCAGCAACAGCATCGCTTTCCAGACCGGAGATGCAATCCTCTGATAGACCGCATCATTTACAACAATCATCGTCCAGACTGCCACCCATAGCAGACATAGCATCACGGCAACATATTCTGACCGTTCCCATCTGCTATACAACACGCGGAAGCAGATGCAACAGGACACATTGACCGGAAGTAAGAAGTTCACAACCAGATTGTTCAGGGTAAGTGCCGTTGTCCGATATGCTACCGCCAAAAATATCATGACAATCAAGAAGTCCACTGCTGCAAACAACAGGACTCTCGCCGCACAGATCCGGCGAAGCGTATAATACGATGCCTGTTCCACCTCGACGGCACCGTTTCTTCGGTTTTTCCAGACTTCCGGAACGATCAAAATCACAAACATCGTTGCGAAAATTCCCATAAGTCGCATTGTCTCTTTCATGTCGTTGGCATTGTTGCTCAGCCACAGCCATAGATACAGAAGCACTCCGCCCTGCAACACCCACCATCTTTTTTTGATGAACCGTGACTGCTCATATAAGAATTCAAAATACGATGTCTTCTTTGATTCCATCTGGAGTGCCTGTTCTGTCAGAATATCCTGACACACCTTTATCGTGCATGCCCCCGCTTCTTCCCGTATACATGTCTGCTGTACGAAATCTCTATATTCCTGTATCCGTTGTCTGTAAGCTTTCATTCTTCCACCTCCAATTCTTTGATCAAAAGCTCCTTCGCCCGTCCAATCCGGTATTTCACCAGTGAGAGCTTGATCTGGAGCAATCCTGCGATTTCTCTTTGCTTCAGCTCCTGAAAGAACGACAAAATCGCAACTTCCCGTAGCTCATCCGGCAGCTTCCGCACCGCCTGTTCGATATCTAGCCGGATACCAACCGTGTCCACACGATTTTCGGATTCCGCCTCTGGCAGTTCTTCTAGCGGAATATCCTTTTTCTTCTTATAATAATTTTTCACTACATTTCCGGCGATTGTGTACAGATAATTTTTTACTTTGCCATATTCCCTGTATCGTTCTAAGCTTTCAAAGGCTCTGGCAAACACTTCCTGTGTCAGATCCTCTGCTTCATAGGTGTCATATATATGCAGCAAACAGTACTGATAAATGCTTGGATAATATTTCCTGACCAGTCTCTCACATGCTTCCTCATCCCCGGCTCTCGCCCGGTGCACCAGCAGAAAATCGCTTGTAGACTCCATTCTCGCTCTCACCTCTTTTCTATCCCCACTTACTATAACAACATACGCGTCAGAAAAGTCAGTTTTATTTATATTTTATCAGATATTCTTCCAGACACAGATTTTCCTGCTTCATCGTTCTTGCTGCATCCTTTCCCACATACCGGTAATGCCACGGTTCGTTGTTGATGGATGTAATGTCTGTCTTATCTTCTGGATAGCGTTTCACAAATCCGTACTTATATGCATTTTCATCCAGCCACTGATAGACAGCATCCGATGAACATTTGGATGTATCCGCGTTGATATCCACACTGAGTCCTAACTGATGCTCGCTCGTCCCCGGAATCGCAACATACTCCTCCGCTTTCTTCTTCGCCTCTTTCTTCGAGCAGCCCTGATTTTCATATTCTTTGATTCGATCGTCCATGATCTGTTGCTGCTCCTTTGTTGTCCGATACCCTTCCCGCACAAACAGCGCAAGTCCCGCCGCTCTTGCATCATCAAACATCTGCTGTAGCTCCGGATAGATCCTTGAATCCACCTTTTCCCCATTGGATAATTCGGTCAGTTCCACCTGATAATTGGCAGGAATGTAATGATCCCGATCAACAAGAATTAGATTCCATGCGCCTGAAGTATCTGCCACCTGCTTTTCCGAATGAAATACCATGAGCAATGTGCGATCTCCACCACGGATTGAATAGTATGCGATCAGACCAGTGAACAATATTAGCAAAGTCACGAGTACACGCGCTACCGCTTTGTAGCTCTGTTTCTTTTTGTGTCTTGCCTGTTTCTTCATACTGCACCTTTCCTTTCATTCCTTTGTCATTCATATATAACAACCGGGAAACTGGAAAAGTCAGTCTTATTTTCAGGGCATAAAAAAAGGAGCTGATCGCTCCTTTTTCATAACTTTATTCCGTTCTTCCGAATATCTCATACAAGATCAGATCCCGCATGCGATCCATCGTCACTTCGTACACCGTCTG
Organism: Coprococcus hominis (ex Arizal et al. 2022); assembly: GCF_040094675.1. Classification (NCBI taxonomy): domain Bacteria; kingdom Bacillati; phylum Bacillota; class Clostridia; order Lachnospirales; family Lachnospiraceae; genus Coprococcus; species Coprococcus hominis (ex Arizal et al. 2022). The sequence continues at coordinate 208,104 of NZ_JBBNHG010000026.1, read as the reverse complement.
GTGCAGCATCTCTTTTCCCTCTGCGGCAAGCACATAGACCTTGATCAGATTCGCCACAAGTGGAATATTCACATCCGGTCGGATGCCTTCCATATGCCGGAAGAATTGAATACTTGTCTCGGTCTCTTTCAGCAGATCCGGTCTTACCTGTTCTGGAAGCATCTCCAGCAGCCGCTTCTCATCCTCCGGTGTCAGACTTGGAAATACACTGTACCGCTCATCAATCATCATCTTCAGATACGTGCGCGTCTCTGCCGGACCAGCCTTTTCCTTGCCATTTAATGCAATCCGGATCAGCTCCGGAATCTTTCTTCTCCGGTATTGCAGAACCTCATACACATATTCTTCCTTCGACGAGAAGAAATTATAAAACGTACTTACACCGATGCCGGCTGCCTCGGTGATCTTGGCAACCGACATATGTGTCATTCCATACTGCTTCAACAAATCAAACCCTGCATCCAGCATTTTCTCTCTATACTCTACCCGTTCTTCCTCCGTAAATACCCGTTTTGCCATCTGTATCCTCCCAAAAAGCTTCTGAAGAAATCTACTCGTTTCTGTTATTTTCCTTCAAAGCTTCCACCATGTCAATCCTTGATATTTTTTTCTTCTGGAGAAGAAGGGAAATCTCATAGACTACCCATGTAAGTACGAAACCGATCACCAACGTTCTGGCTGTGAGAACCGGTGACAACAGCATACCATAATTCTCGATTGTATCTGAATAACCGACCTTGACAAACATATATGCAGCCGGGATTCCAATCAAATATCCGATGCATACCAGAATATGGTTGACATTCAGTACCCGGTTTGAAATCTCTTTCTGGCTGAAACCAAGTACCTTCATAACCGAGATATTGGTTGCTGTTTCTGCCACGATCATGTTGATAATCAGATACAGCACAAATACACCAAGCACAACACCTACGATCTCAAATATAACCATGATTGCATGCATCGGTCCCATCATATTTTCCATCGTGTCTGCCGTGACAGTCATGGTTGTCTCACTTGCCACGCGGTCTTTGTCAAGTGACAATGCATCCTTGCTTATAATGCAGTTATAGGCGTCACTGTCTACACCTGCCAGCGCCGTTGCATTTTCTCTTCCTGTGTACAGATAGCAATGCGTGTTGTCCGTCACGATACCACTGATTGTTACCTTATGTTCTTTCAGATCTGCAATATTGCTGAAGGTAAGCGTATCACCTGTCTTTATACCATAGGTCTGTGCAGCCGCACTTGTCAGATAATATTTGTTCAGATCAAGCGCGTCACCACCGTCCGTCTTGTCCGGGAAATATTTCGAATCCTTGCTGATTCCCTGTGCCAAAAGCTGTACTGTGTTTCCCTCTACCTCATAGTAATTCTGGAACAACGCCTCGCCCTGCTCCGGCGTGCCTTCCTCTAACGAATTCAGCCGGTACAGATATTCGTACTTGATAGAGCTTGTAAGTCCTCCATGCATCAGCGTATCCAGACTGTCTTTCATAATAAATCCTGTCAGAATACAGAATGCAGCGACAGCCACACCAAATGCCGTTACAATGCTTCTTCCCGGATGTCCGATCACGCTCCGCACCCGCATCTTTGTCTGTGTCTTTGCATGACTCTTCTTCATCACGCCAACTGTCTTCGTATCTTTTCCTGTGTTTCTTAAGAGATCGACCGGTGACTTCTTCAAGAGCTCTGCCGCCTGGATTGCGATAGCCGCACAGTAAAGGACGGTTGGTACAACCAGTGCTATAACGATCGATGGTACATTGTAGGCCGGTGTATACATAAGCTTTTCAAAATCATATTCGATATAGAATCTGCACAGTACCCCGGTCAACGGAATGGACACAATCAAGCCAAGTACACTTCCAACAACTCCCGGCAGTACCCCATACCGCATATAATGTCTTATGATCTGCTTCTTGGAAAATCCAAGTGCCAGAAATGTGCCAAGCAGATACTGTTCCTGTCTGATATTTCTTCCAAGTACCATAACAACGAGAGTGATAATGATGATGAACATGACCGGCGCATACATGGTCGCCATATTCGTAACGGCATCGCCCTCGTTGACCGGCATGGAGATTCGCGTATTCGTGGTTGCCGCCATATAGCTTGCAATCACATAATCCTCATTTAGCTTCTCACGCACTTCATTGGAATTATCCTTGTTGTATTTGATAGAATAATAGCTTGTCTCATCTGCATCAATGTTGTCATACTCCTTGCGGTTGACCACAACAAGTGCGAATTTCTCACTGTCAATATAACCGGACAGCTTCTCAAGCATATAGATATAATCTGCTTTCGTCGTGTAGGCAGATACTTTATAATCATATGACCCAAGAGAAACTGTATCTCCGACTTTAATATCATGCACATCCGCAAAATCCTGTGTCAGAAGTGCTTCCCCATCGCCCGGTTCGTGTCCGTCCCGCGCCTCACAGAGGTTCAGCTTCTCCGGCATCGGGAATACACGGATCGTAGCTCCTTTTAAATCCCCACTTTCCACATTTACATCCTTATACCGGCTGCGTTCCAGTATCACATCATATTCCTGTTCGAGCTCCTCCATATCTGCATCGGACAACGGCTGATAAGTGACAAACTCCGCATCCTCCGCCTTATAGTCCTTCACAAAATCATCCACAACCTTTGTCAGTGTGTGTCCGGTTGACGCCGCGGCGACAATCACCATAGATGTCAGCATCGTAAGAATGATACTGATAATATAAAACGCGATGTTTTTCTTTATGCTGCGCCCAGCTCTCTTATTGATCGTCATATTACAACTCCATCTCCTCTACTCGTTTCTTATCTGCATTCTTCTGATTGGATACAACCTTGCCATCCGTGATCTTGATGATCCGGTCTGCCATTCCGGCGATGTTCAGGTTGTGTGTAATAATCACGACTGTCGTCTTATATGTATCATTCATTTTCTGTACACGCTGCAATACATCCTTTGATGACTTTGTATCAAGCGCACCGGTTAACTCGTCACAGAGAAGGATATCCGGCTTCTTCACCATTGCCCGCGCGATTGCAACACGCTGCTGCTGACCACCAGAAAGCTCCTTTGGAAAATGTGTCTCATACTTCTTCAGTCCCAGTTCTTCGATCAGTGTGTCGGTACTGAGCGGCTCCTGCACAAGCTCTGCTGTCATCTCAATATTTTCACGCACAGTCAGATCCGGCGTCAGATTGTAGGACTGGAATACGAATCCAAGCTTCTCCCTCCGATACAGCTCCAGCTCTTTGGCAGACATCTTCTCCAGATTGGTTCCGTCTACCAGCATACTTCCCTCGGTCAACTTATCCAGACCGCCAAGGATATTCAGCAATGTACTTTTACCACTTCCACTCGGACCTAAGATTACGACGATCTCGCCCTTCTCTACCCCAAACTCGGCATGATCGAGCGCGAACACCGTTGCTTCTCCCTCTCCGTATTTCTTTACCAGATTTTTTCCTTCGATAAACATTCTGCGTCCTCCCTACTATATGCGAATATTTTTGTTGTTTTATTCGTATATATGTTAGTTCTGGCTAACTCGTTTGTCAAGAGGTTTTACGAATGTTTTTTATTTTTTATTCGTGTGGCGTACGTTTTTGTATGAATTGGTTGATATAGATGACTGTTGCAGTGTGGTTTTTGTATGAATTTGGGGATATTGTTGACTGCTGTTGGGTGACTTTTGCTGATTACCACTTTTTTACCCAACTATCTCTCATCTTTATTGGTGGGTTTGGGGAAATTTTTCGAATTTAGATTTTTTCACCCAGTGAAATTGTCAGATTCTCGATTATCATTTGGGGTATTTTTCGAAATTCGAAAAATACCCCAAACCAGCTTGCTATATACATACTTTTATTGGGGAGAAAAAGTCAAACAAAAAGAATTTCCCCAACACACATTCTTTACATCATACACAGATACACGAAATACGCCACATAACATAGCAGCATGAAGATGCCGCATGGACGCCGCAGCTCCTTATGCTTATATGTTCCGATCCACAAGATCGCACCAACTACAACCGCAATGATCGTATCTATGATGAATTTGCTCTCAAATGGCACTGTACAGATGAGTGCAGTTGTACCGATTACGAACAAGATATTGAAAATATTGCTACCCACGATATTTCCGATTGCGATTCCCGCATTTCCTTTCCGCGCTGCTGTGACAGATGTCACAAGCTCCGGAAGTGAGGTACCCAGTGCTACAATCGTAAGTCCGATAAACCGCTCGCTCATACCGAAATATCGTGCGATTGCAGATGCTCCGCTGACTGCGAAATCGCTTCCCTTTACAACGAGCACACCGCCGATCACCATGAAAAGAATGCATTTCCATATCGGGTAATCCTTTGTTTCGCCTTCTTCCTCATTGGTTCCTTTCTTCGCCATCACAAACAGATAACCAAGATATAACAGGAACAAAACCCAGAAAATAATACCTTCTACGAATGTCACTTCCCCGCCGGTAATTCCAAATACCAGCAGTATGATCGTAACTACCATCATAAATGGTATCTCATAACGAAACGTCGAAGTCTGGATCGCTACATTCGTGATTACCGCTGTCACACCAAGAATGATCAGAATATTTAAGATATTACTTCCCACGATATTTCCAATCGTGATTCCTGCATTCTTCTGCAGCGCCGCCGTGATACTGACCGCTGCCTCCGGCATACTCGTTCCCATCGCTACAATCGTCAGACCGATGATGAGCTGCGGAATTCCAAGCTTCTTCGCGATACTCGCCGCCCCCTCTACAAACCAGTCTGCCCCCTTCACGAGAAACAAAAAACCTACCAACAAAATAACAACCTTCAAGAACATCCTTTCTACCTCTCTTTCTTTGTTTTATTTTGCAGTAGGTATAAAAAAAGAGACTCCTACCGCGTAAACAGTAAAAGTCTCGCTATTTCATCACTTTCCGAGTTATATGTTTCAATAACTGTCTTGACGAAGAAGTGAACCGCGACCGGCAAGCTACTCCCTTTTTATATGTGTATTCTAACAGATTGATTTTTATGAATCAAGTACCAAAATAGATTTTTTATTCTAATTATTGGTGGTAAATTTCATCTGAATAAAACATTTCTTACAACCGGTTTCCATCTTATTTTATTTATCTCAAATCCCATTGATATACATATATACGATCGCCGGCAGCGTCACGACAAGCAGTACAACACCAAGTATCAAAATCAAGTTATTTCCTTTTCTGTTATTCTCATCGAGATATTCATCCGGATTCGTCGGATTTATCCGGATGTTATAATATGCTCCGATCTCAAAATGATTCAGATTGGTGTACATGCCTTTTCTAAGAAGCTTCTCTTCTCCGTTATAGGAGATACTGTAAACCGGCATCGTTACATGCTTTCTTCTATGTGTGCCTGCGGCAGACGCACTTTCAATATCGACGCATTTTGCCTGAACCTCCTGCGTACATACCTGCTTCAGGTACCGGATTTTCCCAAGCGTACCTGCTATCATCATTATCCCGGCAAGCGGGAATATCCAGATCAATATGTATGGTGCATATTGATCCAGCATCGACAAAGCAATCTCTCCTTTTGTCAAGATATAAATTCCACATACAAGCAATGCAATCCCGACAAGCGGAAATACCAATACAATAAATGGATATGGTTTGGCTTTCCTATTGCAGATTACGGCGATCAAGCCGATCACAAGAAAAAACTGTCCAAGCAGCACAAGGAGAATTCCCGTATGATTCTCCAGTTTGGAACAAAACAGCATCGCTGCAATCGATCCCAGTCCCCAGATCAGGCAAAGCATTCCAATTATAATTCCCTTGGGATTGTTGTTCTGATTATCACTCATATTTTTCCTTCCTATCGCTCCTGAAAAAACTCGATTTCTTCTCCAAGCGGTCCTCTACCAAACGCGATTCTTGCCTTATATTCCGGTTCGGATGGAATCACAATATCCTTTGGTTCCACAAACACCTCGTACCCTGCTGCCTTCAGCTTTTCCACGCAGGTATCTACATCCTCGGTTGCAAGTGCAAAATGCCGGATGATTCCTGTCTCTGCCTTTTCTCTGCCATTTGCGAACACTTCCAATACTGCATTTCCAAACCGGAACATAGTGCCTTCGCTCCATGTTCTGGCAATCTCTAATTCCAAAATCTCGTGGTAAAAATGTACCACTTCCTTATATTCCTCTTCGTTAGCACATTTCAGACATACGTGATGAATCCCTTTAATTAAGCTCATTTTAACTCCTTTCCACACTTTCCCGCCCGTTTCTCATAAATGCTAAATCTACTTTATTATGTTTTATTCTATCAAAAAAATATAAACCTGCAAGAACATATTTAACAACATATTACTGCCCATGAACCATATTATTTTATTGCTCAATTTTATTTAATATTTTCATTGCATCTCGAACATATGTTTGATATAATAATTATGGTGCTACCCTATTCGGTAGGCGGTTAGCCTTCTCCACAAGAGTTATAGCTTGTGTTTACATAGAAATCCATTTGGGGAAATCTGTCGAGGAGGTTTGTGCTTATGCTTACAACGGAGCTTTTTATAGCCATTATCAGCTTATGTATTACTTGCTTTGCTCTTGGTTATGCCGTTGGTTCTAAGAGCAATGATAAGACACAAAAATAACCGCCCAGCCTGGTAAACTGTGAGCGGTTATTTTTATAACTAAACATTATCAAGGCTAACCGTCTATCGGTAGCACTTTGTAACATTATATTATCATTCAACCTTTTTCATGTCAATTATATTTATACCTCAATCCCGCAGCAAATGTACGACATTCCTGCGATTCCGAATATTGCCAGATCATCTCCAACTATTGTATAGTGGACATAGAATTAAGAACGGAGGGCTGCTTATGAATTACGCATTTACAAATGGAAAGATACTGGATGGAACCAAAGACATGCAGGTGCAGACCGGTCTTTGCATCCTCGTACAGGATGGCACGATCACCGATATCGTACCGGATACAGCCGACCTTGCCGGCTACAAAACCATAGATTTACAAGGACGTTATATCATGCCCGGACTCATCAACATGCATGTGCATCTTGCCGGAAATGGAAAGCCGCAGAAAAAACAGCGCGACAATGAAAAACTCGTAAAGAAGATAATGTGTTCTTCCCTGACACGTGCCATCGCTTACAAGATGGTTTCCGGCTTTGCGAAGGATGAACTGTTAAGTGGTGTCACGACGATCCGGACGGTCGGCGGACTCGGAAGCTTCGACACCCGCCTGCGGGATGAGATTGCTGCCGGAACAAAGGTTGGTCCGCGTATCCTTGCCGCCAACGAGGGCATCTCGGTTCCGGGTGGACACATGGCAGGTTCGGTTGCGATTGCCGCTGCCTCCATCCCGGAAGCACTTGCGCATCTCGAACAGTCAAAGAAGGAAAAGGTTGATTTAGTGAAGCTCATGATTACCGGCGGTGTGTTAGACGCCAAAGAAAAGGGTGTCCCGGGCGAGCTGAAGATGTCGCCGGATATGGTGCGTGCCGTCTGCGACAAAGCACATGCCGACGGCTATATCGTTTCCGCCCATGTGGAATCTCCGGAGGGTGTCCGCGTGGCTCTGGAAAATGGTGTCGACTCGATCGAGCACGGTGCGAAGATGGATGATGCGATGATCGAATTATTCAAGGAACGCGGTGCATTCCTCTGCACAACGATCTCACCGGCTCTGCCATATGCGCTCTTCGACCGCTCTATCACAAATGCGACCGAAGTCGAGCAATATAACGGCAATGTCGTATTCGAAGGAATCGTGGATTGCTCCAAGAAGGCACTGGCAAACGATATTCCGGTTGTACTTGGCAATGATGTCGGCTGCCCGTGGATCACACAGTACGATTTCTGGCGCGAGCTTTATTACTTCCACAAATACGTGGGTATCTCGAATGCATTTGCACTCTATACGGCAACCGCGCGAAGCGCCGAGCTTGCCGGAATCGGCGATATCACGGGATCGATTGAAAAGGGGAAAGCAGCCGATCTGATTGTCACTGCGAAGAATCCTTTAGATGATCTGCGTGCACTCCGCAACGTAGATATGGTGGTTGCCAGAGGCACGATCATCGACCATCCGAAGATTAAAAAGAAAAAACAGGTGGAAGCAGAACTGGATAAATTCCTGTAAAATACTTCTACAACAGTCCTGCAAATAACCGCATGAATAATTGTCCCAGACGCAGATACGCACTGCGTCCGGAACAATATTTTTCTGTCACTTCCCTGCTCTCCTGCATCGTTTTCTCCAGATCATGCCGGATAGATAATACAGCAGGATTGTCAACTATGAAACAGCCGTTCTCAAAATGATGATACAGGCTCCTGTAATCCAGATTGATTGTTCCGCAGGTTGCCATACAATCATCTGCCACACTCATTTTCGCATGGCAAAATCCCGGTGTCCACTCATAGATCCGCACTCCATGCTTAACCAATCCGTGATAAAACGAACGCGTAACGTTGTAAATCAGCTTCTTATCCGGAATTCCCGGCGTGACAATCCGTACATCCACGCCCCTCTTTGCTGCCAGACATAATGCATGTGTCATCTCATCCGTGATAATGAGATAAGGTGTGATAAACCAGCAGTATTTCTCTGCTTTATTTATGATACTGATATAAACTTCCTCTCCAACCTGTTCATCATCGGTTGGAATATCTGCATACGGCTGCACGAAACCAGCCTGTCTGGCCCGGTAGCCGGACGGAGTAAGATATTTCTCAACATCCACATCATCCACATCTTTGTCACTCACGGCGTTCCACATTTCCAGAAACGTCACGGTCAGGGATTTTACCGCATCTCCTTCCAAACGAATACCTGTATCCTTCCACATACCGTATGGCTGGGTCATATTAAAATACTCATTTGCGAGATTATACCCTCCGGTAAATCCTACCTTACCGTCAATCACCGTAATCTTACGATGATCCCGGTTATTTAAAAACATATTTAATCCAGGGGTAAATGGATTAAACACTCTGCACCGGATACCGACTTTTTCCATCTTTTTAATAAAATCTGTATTGATAAATCCAATTGACCCCATATCATCATAGAATACGCGGACTTCCACTCCCGCCTTTACGCGGTCTTCCAATACTTCCTGTACCATATGCCACGCTTCCGCATCCTCGATTGCATGATATTCCATAAAGATAAAATGTTCTGCCTTCGCCAGATCTGCAAGCTGCGCATGAAGCCCCTTGATTGCTTCATCATAATATGTGATATCTGTATTCCGGTACACCGGATAGCTTGAATTTCTCTGTATATACGTGGAGATACTTCCGGCTTTGGGGAGTTGCAAACGTAATCTTTCCAGATTATCTCTGTTAGCCGGAATCAATGGGAAAAGGCGGCTGTCGATTTTCTCATACCGTTTGCGCATCTTCCGTGTGCCACCATTTAAACCAATCAGCAGATATAACGCAACACCCATGATCGGGAATATCAGTATCAGAATAATCCACGGCATCTTCATGGATGAGGTCTGATCTGACGCATATAATGCCAATACAAGGATTGTTCCAAGCAAACGTGTCAGAAGATTTACAATCTCTGCATATTCGTTCAGTCTTGTTATCATGGAGACTATAAATATAACTTCAAGCAAAATACACACGGCACAAAAACATAACCGTTTAATCCCGTTTTTTGTTTTGGCTTTCCCTTCTAACGTATTTTTCTGCATAATAATTTCCTCTCATAAATTTCCGGCAAATGCATTAATATCCAAGTGTATCGTTCACTAGAATCACATGGATTCTTCCCTCATGACGTGAGAACCTTGTAATCAGGAACTGGCAACAGAGTGTATCCGGAGATTTACAATCGGAACATCTGCCTGTGACCTTGCACGGTGTCTTCACATCAAACCGCTGGGCGTTCGCCGGAGCTGCCACATTTCTGGCACGCTTCATCGCCGCATCAAGATCGGAACAGACCTTGTTCATTCCCACGATGAATAACACCCGCTTCGGGCCTTGTGCGATACAGGATACGCGGTTGGAATTTCCATCGATATTTACGATGATGCCATCGTTCGTCATCGCATTGGCGCTCGACAAGAATACATCTGCATCATATGCTGCCAGAAGTCCCTCACGCGGTGTCATATTCGAACGGTCTATGTAATTATAATTTCCTGCCTGCAAGGCATCCACCAGACCAATCTCGTGTGCGCTCTGACAACCACCCATCGCAACGGAGCTGCCCTCGCCGATTATCTCCAGTGCCAGCTTCAAAGCTTCTCCCTTATCTGCTGCATAGTAACCGGTCATGTTCCGGGATTCCAATCCTTTGATAACGGTCTGTGCCAGAACCTCATTTCTTTTTTTCATATTCTCGTTCATGATAATTCCTCCATTCTCTATGCGTGTCTTTTATTTTAGCACAATTTTACACATATAGAATCATGCATACCACCAGATTTTTCTTGAAAATGCATATAAGACACATACAAAACCGATTATAATATATGGCTGCTTTCCGGAATTGTCAACCGCATATTGTCCTATATCCATTTTTCATTTATAATGATTTCGCTATGTTAGACAGTCAGCCGATATTGGCTTTGAATACAGAAACGGAGAATTAAAATCACACATGTTAACGCCGGATTATTATAACAAATTCACCTGTATTGCGGACAAATGTCCGATCACCTGTTGTAAAGAATGGAAAATCGCGGTCGATGCAGACACGAACCGCCGCTGGAAGAAGCTGCTTCCGCCGGATACCGTACCGGAATGCCGTAAGAATTTAAGTGCCTACACAACGAAGAAAGACGGGCAGCGCGTAATCGGATTAGACGCGATGCATCGCTGTCCTTTCTTAGATGACGCCAAGCTGTGCCGCTTGGTGTCTGCCTACGGAGATTCTGTGCTCTCAGAAACGTGTGCAACCTTCCCGCGGGAATATCATACCTTTCACAACCACAAGGAAGGGATGCTCATGCCATGCTGTCCGGCAGTGATTGATCTGTGGAGAGATACGCTGCTGGATTTCCCACAGGTGTCTGATCCGGACGCACTCTTTTTGATCCGCGCTTCGATCATGGATCTGATTCAGGATATGAATATTTCTATCGAAGAAGCTTTATTAGAAAGCTTTTATATTCTATCTGAACTGGCAAAAAACGCTCCGATTACCATAGCAAAGGTAACTGAATATTTCTCACTTTCTTCGCTGTCAGAGCTTCGTGCAGCTATCCACGACGTAGAACTTCCGGCTGCGGACACATGGATGGAATGCAATGAGCTGTTACAGGATCTATCTGTAAATTATATCGGGGAAGGCTTGTACGCGCCGTACTTGAATCCACTGATTACGCTCGCAGAACAATTCACTGTACCAGACGATGAGAGACTTATCGATTTTAATAAGCAATTACATACCTACGATATTCTGTTTCGGAACTATGTGGCAAACGAAATATTCTCCGACCTGCTTATGCCGGAGGATACGATCGACGATATGTTGTTACATCTCGAATGGATTGCCATGGAATATGCATCCATCCGGCAGAGCCTTTTTCTTCTCTGCTCTGCCGAAGGAGCAAATCATCTTTCTTACGAAACCGTCCGTGACTATATCGTAATCCTGTCGCGCATGACCGGTTATGAAGATGCGGATATCCGCGAATATCTGGAAAATAGTTTTGCATCCCCGATCTGGGATTGGGGATATTTTGCGCTGGTGGTTGGGAAATAATTACTTTTTCTCATCCAACAGCACAACGCCCTGTGCCGGATTTTCTTTGATAGCTCCAACGACTGGATGTGGCACATACATCTCTTCCAGGTAAGCCACGTCCTCTGCGGAAAGCTTCACATCGAGCGCACCTGCTGCATCATCCAAGTATGCAGTCTTCGTTACTCCGACGATTGGTGCTGTCACGCCCTTTGCCCACTGCCATGCAAGAGCAATCTGTGACATCTTGCAATTGTGTTTTTCTGAGAGCTCATGCACTCTGGCAACCACCTTCATATCCTGTTCTTCCATCCGGTCATACTTTCCATGTGCAACACGGTCGGTCTGACTCCGCAGAGAATCTGTATTCCACACAGGTCTTGACAGATGCCCGGCAGCAAGCGGACTGTACGGCATCAGCGCAACATTCATCTGCTTACAGATTGGAATCAACTCGCGCTCATCCTCCCGGTAAAGAAGATTGTAATGATTCTCCATCGTAGCAAACGGTGTCAGTCCCCGCTCTTTTGCGGCAAGCTGCATATTATAAAACTGATATCCATACATCGCAGATGCACCGATTGCACGCACCTTTCCAGCCTTTACAAGACCATCCAGTGCTTCCATCGTCTCCTCGATCGGAGTATCAAAATCAAACCGGTGAATGATATACAAATCCAGATAGTCGGTTCCAAGCCTTTTTAGGGAACCGTCGATTTCCCGCTCAATCGCTGCCTTTGACAGTCTACCCTCATTGAAATACACCTTCGATGCGATCACAACCTTATCACGTGCCACATTCTTTTTCAGTGCCTGTCCCAGATATTCTTCACTGGTTCCTGCGGAATAACAGTTTGCAGTATCAAAGAAATTGATACCAAGCTTCAACGCATGCTTGATCACCTTCTCGCTTTCCTGCGCATCCAGTGTCCAGTCATGCATTGTACCTGCTTTTCCGAAGCTCATGCATCCGATGCAAAGCTTCGATACTTCAATATCGGTATTTCCAAGTTTTGCGTACTCCATGTATAAACCCTCCTGCAATCCCAAATGTTTTTATTTCAACTTACCATATTCCTCATCTGTTACCGGCTCGCACCACTCATTGGATGTCTCCTCGCCCGGTACTTCCACTGCCAGATGGCTGAACCAGCTATCCGGTGCAGCGCCATGCCAATGCTTAACCTCTGCCGGAATGTTGATGCAGTCGCCCGGTTTCAGCTCGATGGCTTCTTTGCCCTCTTCCTGATAATATCCACGTCCGGCTACGCATACAAGAATCTGTCCGCCACCGCTCTTTGCATGATGGATATGCCAGTTGTTCCTGCAGCCCGGCTCAAATGTGACATTGAAGATTCCAACCTGACTGGTGGATACCGGTGCCAGATAACTCTGTCCGATAAAATACTGTGCAAATGCATCGTTTGGCTGTCCGATTGGAAATACCATTTTCTTTGCATGCGCACGCATCGCCGGATCTTCATAAGGCAGGTCGCCTTCATCCACATCCCAGACTTCCTTTGCCAGATTGAATACGGCCCATCCATTTGGCCATCCGGCATAAAATGCTACATGGGTGATGATCGCAGCGATTTCCTTCTGTGTCACACCATGTGCTTTCGCATTCTGTAAATGAAATTTCAGAGAAGAATCCGTGATCCCCTGTGCCATAAGTGCGACTACGGTAATGATGCTTCGTGTCTTGACATCAATATCCTCGTTGTTCCAGTTCTCTCCAAATAATACATCATCGTTAAAATGTGCAAACTGCGGAGCAAATTTTCCGAGTGCATTTCTGCCTGCTGTCTGTGTAATCTTTGCCATGTTCTTATCCTTCCTAAAATTCTGTTACCAGTTCTTCGATTTCCTTCTTATTTGCATGGTTGAGCAGCTTACCCTCGACAAACTGTGCGCCCGGTGCGGATGGCTGCAATTCCTTTACGGTATTTCCGAATCCGCTTCCGCCGGATGTTGCGAACAGCACGATCTTCTTGCCTGTAAAATCATACTTCTCCAGGAATGTGTTGATGATCGTTGGTGCTACGTACCACCAGATTGGGAATCCAAGGAATATCTCGTCATACTCTGAAATCTTCGCGTCAGTGTCTGTGATTTCCGGTCGAATCTTCTTGTCTGTCATCTCTACGCTGCTTCTTGATTTCTTATCCATCCAGTTTAAGTCTGCCTTTGTGTAGGCTTCCTTCGGCGTGATCTCGTACAGGTCCGCGCCTGCTGCCTCTGCTACCATCTTTGCGACGTTTCTTGTAATTCCACTTGCACTAAAATATGCGACTAATTTCTTACTCATTTTTTGTCCTCCTAATTCTATTGGGCGGGCATATAGTGATTACGTACTGCCTATATTTCATTTCAGAAATATCAGATGTATTGTAACTAAGAAGAACTAAATGTTCTGATATACAAATAGATACCGAACGCAACCGCCGCCAATTCGCCATCCGTGGCTCAGTGGCGGCTTGTTTGAACATCGTGTTCAAACATTGCTGGATAATTACAGAACATCGAGTTCTTCTAAGTTCCAAACATATTCATATTTCTGAAATGAAATACAGACACATACACTAATCACTATATGCTCCGCAATACTACTAACACTTACTAAAAAAGGTGTAGTCTCTTTCTTCCTACACCTTGATTATAATTATTGTATTGTATTATGTCTAATACTTACATTGAATGCTTTATTATGCCTGAAAGGCATTGATCTCGTCAATGAATTTGAGGACAGCCTGCGCGTACGGAATGTTCCTGCGCCATGCGATCACAGTACTTGCCGTGATTTCCGGATACAGTTTTTTCTGCACAAGCAGATCAGATCGCCAGTATCTGCCGGCGCCTTCAATGGAGATTGGATAACCAAGCCCCTGCATCGCCAGGATTGCTGCATTTGTACCGAGATTGCTTGTAAATGCTATGTTCAGCTTCGCAAAGTCCTTGCCAAACCAATTCGCAAGCTCACTTTGTACGCCCGACCGTTCCGGCAATATCAGCGGTAACGGCAATAAGTCCTCTTTCGTAATATATGATTTTTCTGCCAGCGGATCGTCCGGTCGCATGCCTACAACCCAGTGGTCACTCTCCGGAAAACGGATATAATCCAGTCCTTCCAGATTCACCGGCTCCATGTAAAGCCCGATGTCTACCAGTCCTTTATTCATCATCTCATAGATCGTATCTGCTGTTCCGGTATGCACCCGGATCTGAACCATCGGATATTTCGCCCGGTACCGCTCGCAGATCTGTGCCAGCAGCTCCACTGCTGCGAACTCACCGCATCCAATCGTGATTGTTCCATCGACGACCTGACTTTCCTTGAATTCCTCCCGGATCTTATCTTCGAGATCGATGATTTCAAGGGCTCGCCGCTTGAGCAGGATTCCCTCGTCGGTCAACGTAACATTCCGTCCGCCACGGTTGAACAGCACGGTTCCAAGCTCTTCCTCCAATGCTGCAAGCTGTCTTGACAGCGTTGGCTGTGTGATATGTAATTGTTCCGCAGCCTTCGTGAAGCTCTGCTCCTTCGCCACGGTCAGAAAATAGCGTAATACCCGAAGCTCCATTTATCGATTCTCCTTATTGCTTATTTGCATGACAAAATTATTATATCACTATTTCTTCATCACACAGATTTTATTTGAGAAATTTCGTACTGCCGGGATTTTCCCGATCACCTTGTAAATCGGCATCAATACTTTCATCCCCTCAACCAGACTTACATCACGCTTATTCTTAAAACGAGGAATTACCTGTTCCAACGCCGCACCATTTTTTACGCCCCATGAAAACTTCGCCGCACTCTTCTCGATGGATTTCTCCTTGATATGCTTTACTACAAACGGCGACATCGTTTCTACAAGCACGACTGCTTTCGAAAACCGCTTGTCAAGAATATCGAATATCTGCTTGACATCCGCCTCGGACAGATACATCGTCAAGCCCTCAATGATTACCAGCACCGGCTCGCCATGATACTCGATGTCATCCATATAGCTTGCGTCCATTGCAGATTTTGCGATCTGGAAGATCGACCCCCGCTCCTCGAAGAAACGGCTCCGGACCGCCATCGTCTCCGGCAGGTCAATGTTATACCAGCGGTCGTATTTTCCTTCCATCCGATAGCAGCGTGTATCCATACCGCATGCAATGTTCAGGACAACCGCGTGTGAATAATGAGACAGAAAATCTCCGACCAGCTTATCAAGCACGATCGTCCGCGCGATTACTCCCAAGCTCATCGCCTTGTCGCTTTCCGCCTTGGAGAAATCATAATCTAGACGGGATACCACTTCGATTGCCCGCTCGTCGTAGATATGATGGTTCGGCTTCTTTGACTCCTGCGCTCTCGCATATAATGTCTGCAGCATTGTCTCCGGAACTCCCTGTACCTGTACTTTTGTTTTTTCGTTCATGTGATTGCCTCGCTTCCTTTTATTAGTCTTGCTTCTACCTGATTCTGGTAAGCTTTTATTGTTTCTCAACATAACAGTTGTTACGATTTGTTATGTTATAAAAAATGAGCTCCACAGCACCTGTTATGTTAGTTTGGACTAACCCTCTTGTCAAGTCTGTTTTTTGGTTTTCACCGTCTTTTTGCCAATGTTAATTTTCATTGCTTGCATCCGCCATAAACGCTTCGTATAATAATGCTATGCTTACCACATAAGAAAGGACGTAAAACAATGATCAACGAGAATATCAAACATTTCCGAAAAAAAAAAGGGCTCAATCAGGAAGAGCTGGCTGTGAAGCTGCATGTTGTCCGCCAGACTGTGTCCAAATGGGAAAACGGTTTATCTGTTCCGGATGCCGATGTGCTGATTCGTCTTGCAGACGTGCTTGACGTATCGGTCAGCCAGCTGCTCGGAATAGAAACAGAACCAAACAATCATCAGGCACTTGCCGATCAATTAGCGGACCTGAATGAACAACTGGCTCTGAAAAATCAGCAGGAAAGAAATCGTCTTCAGGCAGGCAGAAAAAGAGGTACTATTTTATTTCTTACATTCTTAACCATGCTGGTTGCATTGATTGTAAAAAACGAACTGGTGTCTCTCCTGTTAACCGGTGTGTGCATGATCAGCGCAGCCATCATTTTGTATCGTAATCTTGCTCTATTGACAAATGAAACTACAGATGACCTACGTATTGGAACCCTTCGCGTGACCACACTTATCAATATTGGATTTTTGATAATCGGGATTCTTGTTGCCTGTCTGACAGCACTTGATGTTATAACGTTTTCTGAAAATGGCGAGAAAATATTTGCGATGGCATTTATAAGCTGTATCATGCTTGCATCCGGTATTCTATGTCCAAGAATTCCATACAACCGGTACACAGGGTTGCGACTGCCATGGACCATACGGGACGAAGAGACATGGAAAATTGCACATAACATTTTGGGGCATATCTCTCTTCCCATTGTCCTGCTGTATGTCGCCTGCACGTTGACAGTTCCGGATTTTGGGCTTGTGACATCTGGTGCTATGATACTCTGGATTGGGATTCCGGGTGGTATTTCCGGCGTATACTATCTCAGGAAATACCACGGTCATCTTGGATAAATCAATCCGGATATTTGACCAGATCATATAATTTTCCATATTTTCCTAAATTACGTACACCATCTAATTGCATGCCAAGGTGCATGTATTTGTCGCATTTCGACTTCGCATCTGTCTCCAGAAGCACCGGAACCTGCAGCCGGTTGCCTTCTGCGTAGGCAAGCTCCATCACCTTCCGCATGTAACCCTGTCCCTGATATTGTTCCGGCACACAGACCATGCCGACAAATATATAAGGTTTCTTCTCTTTTTTCATCCGATCCTGCAGCGACGTTCCTCCCTTGGAAACTCCCTGTCCCATCCGAATCAATTCTTTTAGGCTCATTGAATGAAACAATGCTTTTACAAGCTGCATGCCTGCTCTAAGCTTCAATTTCTGTCCCGGCACCTTATAAGCAATATAACCCTCGCCCCGCTCGCTTGTCGCATAGAGCATACCGCCTTCAAATGCCATCCGAACATACCCGGCAATATACGTTGCGACCGCATCCTTGCTGCGGTAAAATGCGCCCATTCCGACTTCCTCTCCATAGTCATAATATCCAAACGCGTGCCCGATCTGCTCTGCCACCTGTGTATCTAACGTTGTTACCTTCATGGTTTCTCTCCCCTTCTATTCTGCTTCATATACTACTTTTATTTGTGCCCGTCTGGTGGTTGTAATTTTGTTTTTCTTTTAAGTTAGTTTCATCTAACTTATTTTATCATAGCATTGTAAAAATGGGAATACTTTTTGCGCAAAAAGGAGCCAACATCTTGTGATAAATAACATCACCAAGATGAAGACTCCTCTTATGATTTAGAAATTCATTTTTATAGTTTCGTTGTGTAGCTATGTTTTAATTTAATTAGCAATCATCACACAACCATTTATATCCGCTTACAGAATAGCTCCTCAAACTGCTCTACTTACATCAGCTTACGGAACATCTCCTCAAACTGCTCTAAGCTTGCCGGTCTAGGGTTGCCCGGTGCACACGCATCCGCTGCAGCAGATTCACACAAGAACGGAAGATCTTCTTCCTTCAGCTTCTCCAGCTTTGTCGGAATTCCAACATCGATAGACAACTGCTGAACCGCATCGATTGCAGCCTGTCTGTAAGTTGCCTGATCCATGCCTGTCGTATCAATTCCAAATGCTTCTGCTATGGATTTGTACTTTTCTCCTGTATATTCTTTGTTGAACTCCATGACGATTGGAAGCATCATCGCACAGGCTACACCATGTGGTGTATCATATACCGCACCAAGTGTATGTGCCATAGAATGTGCAATTCCAAGTCCTACATTCGAATATGCCATCGCTGTTACATACTGTGCAAGCGCCATGCCCTCACGTCCGTCCGGATCGTTCTCTACGGCTTTTCTCAAGTTCGCTGCAATCAGTTTGATTGCCTCTAAATCCAGACAATCTGACAGCTCCCATGCGCCTGCGGTTGTATAACCTTCAATTGCATGTGTAAGTGCATCCATTCCAGTTGATGCAGTCAGTCCCTTCGGCATCGATGCCATCATATCCGGGTCTACCACTGCAACATCCGGGATATCGTTCGGATCCACACATACAAACTTACGCTTCTTCTCTACATCCGTAATTACGTAATTGATCGTTGACTCTGCACCCGTACCACCGGTTGTAGGTACCGCAATCGTAAATACCGTCCGCTTCTTCGTCGGTGCAACGCCCTCCAGAGAACGAACATCTGCAAATTCCGGATTGTTGATAATAATACCGATTGCTTTTCCTGTATCCATGGATGAACCACCGCCAATGGTGATCATAAAATCAGCTTCCGAAGCCTTATACGCATCGACACCATGCAATACATTCTCAATCGTCGGATTCGGCTTGATATCAGAATATAACTCATATTCTATGCTATTTTCCTTCAGTAGATCGGTCACCTTCGCTGTCACGCCAAACTTCACCAGATCCGGATCAGACGCTACAAATGCCTTCTTAAATCCCTTTGACTTCACAATACCAGGAATCTCATTAATCGCGCCATGTCCATGATAAGAAATTCCATTCAATACAAAACGATTTACTGCCATAATTCATTCTCCTTTCAATCACACAATTCCTGCTCGTATACAAAATTCATACATTATGTGAAATTTGTACAACAAATTGCTTAATCACAAGAATAATTGTAACACATTCAACAAATTATAGCAAACCTAAGAATGTTCAAAATCCCACAGGAAACCCTATATAAAACTATATTTTTTCAAGTATTAACAAGCAGATATACATGTACATAGCGTATAGCATCTATCCTATGGCATCTTTATTACCTGACCCAACATCTCAATATCTGTTTATTATCTGCTTGATTTCCTCCAGGGAATCCGCAAAATAGATACCCTGCTGCCGCTCTGGTGTCGAGAGTCCCATCTCGATCATATGCGCAAGCAGTGCTTTCAAGCTGTCATAATATCCATTCAGATTATACAAGATGCATGGCGCGTCCAACTGCTTCAGCGACACCTTCGATATCACTTCCGAAATCTCTTCAAGCGTTCCTGTGCCGCCCGGAAATGCGATAAATGCATCCCCCAGTTCGATCATCTTCGTTTTCCGCTCCGTCATATCCTTTGTGACTATAAGTTCCGTCAAGTTGTCATATTGCAATTCCGCATCCATGAAAAATTTCGGTTCCACGCCTGTCACCGTGCCGCCAGCCTGTAGGACGCTCTCTGCAATTTCCCCCATCAATCCGGATTTTGATCCGCCATATACCAGCGCATTTCCGCTCGCACCAATCCACGTTCCAAGCTCCCGCACTGCCTGCTTCAGGCTCGCATCCTTTCCTTCAAAGGCTCCTAAATATACTGTGATGTTCATGTTTTTCCTCGCTTTTGTGTTAGATTCTGAATTATTTTCTTTTTACCGGAATCCAGATAGCACTGTGGTAATCAGCATCTGTGTTTTCTCCATTTACACAGTCATACCATTCCACATTCGCATTTCCGCTTATCTCATAATCAGCGTTACCCGGTAACCATTCTTTAAATATTCTGGTATTTAGTGATTGAAGTGCCTCCGGGATTGCTCCTACGCAGTCAAACACCGCCCATTCCCCCTGTTCAAACTCATATAGCATCATTCCTTCCGGAACTTCTCCACCGGCATATTTACCTGCAACCAGATATGTAAATTTTCCCTTATCAGCTGCTTTTCCGTCATCAATACAAATGCCATATTCTCCTATACAATTTTCCACGAATGCCTTTTCATATGGATTTGCAGGTGGATTACCTGCATATACATTAGCCGCATATTTTTCACAGATTTCATCCCAATATTTCGGAATTTCCTCATATGCCGTATCAAAGGAAAACTCTTTCGCAAAGCCTATCACCTTAAATCCAAACATTTTTGTAATCTTGTAGTCCATTTTATCTCCTCCTTGAACTGTAATTTTTACACTCAACGGAAGAAAGGTTCTTATATCGCCGCCCTGTTTTACCTGCACAGGAGAAATCCCATGAAATCTGGTAAACGCTTTCGTAAAGCTGTCCGGTGTGTCATATCCATAATCAAATGCCACGTCTATTACTTTCCTATTCGCCTTTTTCAGCTCAAGCGCCGCCATGTATAGCTTACGATTACGAATATACTCTGATATAGAATATCCGGTCATAATCAAAAAACCTCTTTGAAAATGCAGAGGGGATACATACACTTGCTCTGCCACATCCTGCGCACTGATGTTATCATTCAAATGTTCCTCTATATAATCAATAGATTTTCTGATTGCAGTCAGCCATTCCATGCATTCACTTCCTTTCTTCTGTATGGTTAAATGATACGCCTATTAAAGGAATATTTCTTGCCATTTAGAATTCAATTTTGTCCGTCTGCTAAAACTAAATTTCTCACATCTTTATAAGTAACAGAAAATTAAAGTTCTCGCTCTCTATTTTATCACGCATACATATAAAATTACATTCATATTTTATGTATTATAGGCGGATTGCACATAACTTGTAATTTGCACATAAATCACCATAATTCCATCCAGTTCCAACAGCCATTTCCATAAATTCTTATATGTTGTTACCAGATTCCCATTTGTTATCAGATTTTTAACCTGGGCTTTTTCAACCACATTTTCGTCCGAAAACCCACCACGTGGGCGTAGCATCCGGATTTCTCCTCCTTACACCCATATCTGGCTCATGAATTCATTTTCAACATGCAAAAATGGGCGCAATCCTCTTTTTTCAGTAGATTACGCCCATCCTGTGGGTTTTTACAATTCAATTTCCGGATTCACACCCAAATCAATAATTTCTCCAACATCAACCATCCCGGAAACTATCAATAATTCCTCCGAGATGCATCAATAATTCCCCTCTACGAGATCGCATCCTTCATGCTCTTTACATACTCAAACACCGGCTGTGCAGCCTCGCGTCCGTATTTTGCGATGATCTTCACGATCGCACTTCCGACAATGACGCCATCTGCGGAGGTAGCCATCTTCTTTGCCTGCTCCGGCGTTGAGATTCCGAATCCGATTGCGCAAGGAATGTCCTTCGCTTTCTTCACAAGGGCTACCATCTCGCCGACATTGGTTGTAATCTCGGTTCTTGTTCCGGTTACACCGAGCGAAGAAACACAGTAGACGAATCCATTTGCTTCCTTCGCGATCATGCTGATCCGTTCGTGTGAAGTCGGCGCGATCAAGGATACAAGATCCAGACCATACTGCTTGCAGATCGGATCAAACTCTTCTTTTTCCTCATATGGGATATCCGGCAGGATCAATCCATCGATGCCGATTTCCTTACAGGTCGAGATAAATCTCTCTGAACCATAAGAGAATACAACATTCGCGTAAGTCATAAATACCATCGGAATCGTGACCTTCTGGCGCAGCCTGCGCACCAGATCGAACACCTTGTCTGTCGTCACCTTATCCGCACCGGCCAACGCACGGATATTTGCCTCCTGAATAACCGGGCCTTCTGCCGTCGGGTCTGAAAATGGGATTCCAAGCTCGATCAGGTCTGCCCCTGCATCAACCATTGCATACACGATTTTCTCTGTTGTTTCCAAATCCGGATATCCACACGTGATAAACGGAATAAACGCTTTTCCATGCTCAAATGCTTTTGCTATATTACTCATGAAGATCCTCCCCTCTGTAACGGGCGATCGCTGCTACGTCCTTATCGCCGCGTCCGGAAATATTGATAACCATAATCTGATCCTTGTCCATCTGTGGTGCAAGCTTCATTGCGTAAGCAACCGCATGCGCACTCTCAATGGCTGGGATAATTCCCTCGATTTTCGAGAGATATTCAAATGCATCAACCGCCTCATCGTCTGTGATTGCCACATATTCCGCTCTGCCGATGTCATGCAGGTATGCATGCTCCGGTCCGATGCCCGGATAGTCTAGACCTGCGGAAATCGAATAAACCGGGGCAATCTGTCCGTATTCATCCTGACAGAAATAAGATTTCATGCCGTGGAAGATTCCAAGACGTCCGGTATTTAAGGTTGCTGCTGTCTCGAATGTATCTATGCCTCGTCCGGCTGCCTCACAACCGATCAGACGCACGCTCTTATCCTCAATAAAATGGTAGAATGCACCGATCGCATTGGAACCACCACCGACACAGGCAAGCACGGCATCCGGAAGTCTGCCTTCCTTCTCCATGATCTGCTGCTTAATCTCGCGGCTGATTACCGACTGGAAATCACGCACGATCGTCGGAAATGGATATGGTCCCATAACCGAACCAAGCACATAATGCGTATCGTCAATCCGGCTTGTCCACTCACGGAATGTCTCGGAGACCGCATCTTTCAGAGTACCGGTTCCGCTTTCCACTGCATGTACCTTCGCGCCAAGCAGACGCATCCGGTATACATTCAATGCCTGACGGATCGTATCTTCCTTACCCATGAAGATTTCACACTCCATGCCCATCATGGCTGCAACGGTCGCTGTTGCAACGCCATGCTGACCGGCACCGGTCTCTGCGATCACACGTGTCTTACCCATACGCTTTGCCAGAAGCATCTGTCCAAGTACATTGTTGATTTTGTGGGAACCGGTGTGGTTTAAGTCCTCACGCTTCAGGTAGATCTTAGCTCCACCCAGGTCCTTGCTCATGCGCTCTGCATAATAAAGTCTGCTCGGTCTGCCTGCGTACTCATTATACAGCTCGGTCAGTTCCCGGTTAAATTCCGGATCATCCTTGTATTTATTATAGGTTGCTTCCAATTCATTGACGGCGTTCATGATCGTTTCCGGCACATACTGACCGCCATGAATTCCAAATCTTCCTTTCGACATGTCTTATCCTCCTTAGAAATATGACTATCAATATGTTCCATGTATGCAGTCCATATCCAACGCTTATACATCTATATGCGATGCTTTGAAACTAAGAAATGCTAGATGTTCCAATATACATTATTCAAATTTTACGCAACCGCCGCCAATTCGCCATCCGTGGCTCAGTGGCGGCTTGTTTGAACATCGTGTTCAAACATTGCTAATATTTCTGAAACATCAAGCATTTCTAAAAGTTTCAAACATATGCATATAGATGTATAAGCGTTGGATATATCATACATAGAACATATTCATATCTACACTTTTGTTATTACTATATTTCCTTCACATCTAAAATTTTCTCACCAGTTCCATAACTTCGACCATCTTGGTAAAGTCCTTGCTTCCGTCTGTCTCGATTCCGGAGCTTACATCCAGCCCGTAGCTTCCAAGTGCTGCTGCCTCCCGCAGGTTCCCCGCATGAAGTCCGCCCGCTAAGAAATACGGCTTTCCGAACAACTCTCCTTCTGCGGTATCTCCGGCTACTATCTTTGCCTCCCGCAGCAGTTCCCAGTCAAATGCCTCTCCGGTTCCGCCAAGTACACCCTTGCGGTAGGTATCTAACAGCAGGTAATCAACCGGAAGTGCCGCTGCCTGCCGTATCTGTTCGACTGTCTGCACCTTGACCGCCTTTATAACCGGCACGTCACATACCTCTCGCAGACGTCTGATATAATCCGCATCTTCCTCACCATGCAGCTGGATCAAGTCGATACATCCATTCTGCACGAGCGATGTGATCACGGAAATATCTTCATTCACGAACACACCGACTGCCGGAATCTCCGCATCCAATGCTTCCCGGAATTGCTTCGCCTGCGCGGCACTGATCTTCCGTCTTGTATTCGCAAATATGAATCCGACAAAATCCGGTTTGACCCGATTCGCATATTCGATATCGCACGGCTTCATCATGCCGCATAATTTTATCTTCTGCATTTTACTTTCCTTCCAGCCTGTTCATCTTTCTCCTGCTTCGCACGCCAATTCGATTCCAGGACACGTGCCTATATTCCCCGCAATTCATCTAATGCCTGCTTCTTGTTCTCACTGCGCATCAGCGTCTCACCGATCAGCACTGCATCCGTACCATTTTTCAGAAGCTTCGCAATATCCTCAGCCGTCTTGATTCCGCTCTCCGAGACAAATGCGACTTCCTTTGGCACCATCTTCCGATACCTTGCGGAATTGTTGATATCCACCGTAAATGTCTTCAGATCCCGGTTGTTCACACCGATAATCGATGCCTCTGCACGAAGTGCCATCTCCACTTCCTGCTCATCGTGTGCCTCAACTAACGCCGACATACCAAGTTCCGTTGCAATCGCCTGATACTCTTCTAACTCCGACTGGGAAAGAAGAGAACAGATCAGCAGGATTGCCGATGCGCCAAGCGTCCGTGCCTGATAGATCATATACGGATCAATCGTAAAATCCTTCCGCAATACCGGAATTGTCACATGCTGGGTAATCTCTTTTAAGTACATGTCCTTTCCCTGAAAATAATACGGTTCCGTCAGGCACGAGATTGCGGATGCGCCGGCTATCTCATACTCCTTCGCGATCTCCAGATACGGGAATTCCTCTGCGATCACACCCTTCGACGGAGACGCCTTCTTCACCTCACAGATGAACGAGATTCCCGGACTCTTCAGAGTCTGATAAAATGGAAATAACTTCGGACGGTTTCCTTTCGGCAATTCCGCTGCCAGCCGCTCCGCTTCATTCCGCATATGGAAAAATGGTATTTGTTTTTTATCTTCTTCCACACGCGCCCGTGTCTTTTCTGCTATCTCATCTAATATCATGCTCTAACTCCCTTATGCTGCATTCGTTTCGGCGATAAACTGTTCCATAGTTGCAAGCGCCTTGCCACTTGTGATCATCTCACGTGCCTCTTTGATACCTTCCTCCATGCTCACATTTTTCGCAACATGGATGGCTGCACCCGCGTTAATCAGCACGGCATCAAGCTTTGCACCTGTTACCTTTCCTTCGAGGATTTCCTTCACCAGTGCTGCATTTTCTTCCGGTGTTCCTCCAACCAAGTCTTCCTTCCTGCATCGTGTGAATCCGAACTGTTCCGGCGTGATCGTGTACTTCGTGACTTTACCATCGGCAAGCTCGCAAACCTCAGTATCCGCACTCATGGAAATCTCATCTAAGCAATCCTTGCCATAGACAACCATCGCATGTTTTAAGCCAAGATCCTTCAACGCATTCGCTACCGTGTCAAGCAGCTCCTCGCTGTACACGCCGAGCAGCTGGTATGTATTATAAGCAGGATTTGTCAGTGGTCCCAGAATATTAAACACAGTCGGAACACCGATTGCCTTTCTTACCGGTCCGACATAGCGCATTGCCGGATGATATTTCTGCGCGAACAGGAAGCACAGGTTTGTATCCTTCAGCACCTTCGCATTCTTCTCCGGCTCAAGCATCAGATTGACACCGAGTGTCTCAAGGCAATCGGCGGTTCCGCATTTGCTCGAAGCGGCTCGGTTTCCGTGCTTGGCAACTGCCACACCTGCCGCTGCAGTTACGATTGCTGCAGTAGTCGAAATATTAAATGTATTCGAACGGTCTCCACCGGTTCCGACAATATCGATCACATTCATATCGCCACGGTCGAGCTTCGTTGCGAAGCTTCGCATACCTTCGGCACAGGCAGAAATCTCCTCGGCTGTCTCCCCCTTCATATGCAGAGCTACCAGAAATGCTGCGACCTGTGACTGTTCTGCCTCGCCGCTCATGATCTCCTTCATAACCTGAAGGGCTTCCTCTCTTGTCAGATTCTCTTTATTCATTGCTTTGCTGATCGCTTCTTTTATCATCGCTTTGTCCTCCTTATTTCATACTCAAAAACCGCTCCATAATTTTCCTTCCATCGGGGGTCAGGATTGACTCCGGGTGGAACTGTACGCCGTATACCGGGTAGTCCCGGTGCTCCACTGCCATGATCTCGCCATCCTCCGTGCGGGCGATTACCTTCAGCTCCGCCGGAAGCTTGTCTTCCTCTGCGGCAAGTGAATGATATCTGGCTGCCTGTAATTTTGGTTCCATCCCCTTGAAGATGGCGCTGTCGGTGTCGAGATCAACGATAGACATCTTTCCGTGCATCAGCTTCTTCGCATATCCGATCTCGCCGCCGAATGTCTCGCAGATTGCCTGATGTCCCAGACACACCCCGAAGATTGGAATCTTCCCTTTGAAGTAATCAATGACTTCCTCACAGATTCCGGCCTCCTTTGGTCTGCCCGGTCCCGGTGATACGATGATGTGATCCGGTGCCAGTGCTTCGATCTCCGCAATCGTCATCTCATCATTTCTTATAACCTTGATGTCCGGTCGGATCATTCCGATAAGCTGATACAAGTTGTACGAAAAACTATCGTAATTATCAATCAGTAATATCATGCTGCCATCTCCTTTCTTAGTCTGTCATTTCCTGTGAGATCTCGATTGCTTTCATCACAGCCTTTGCCTTGTTGATACATTCCTGATATTCATTCTCCGGCACACTGTCTGCCACGATTCCGGCTCCGCTTCGTACGAATACCTTTCCGTTCTTCTTATATGCGATCCGGATCGCGATACAGGTATCTAAGTTTCCGGTAAAATCAATATATCCGATTGCTCCCCCGTAGATGCCGCGTTTGTTGTTCTCAAGTTCATTGATAATCTCACAGGCACGGATCTTCGGTGCGCCAGACAAGGTTCCTGCCGGAAGGATTGCATCGACCGCATCTGTCACGGAGCAGTCGTCCCGCAGTTCCCCGCGTACCGTAGAACCGATATGCATCACATGCGAATACCGCTCGATGCTCATGTATTTCTCCACTTCCACGCTTCCGAACTTGCTGATCTTGCCGATATCATTTCTTCCGAGATCAACGAGCATATTATGTTCGGATCGCTCTTTCTCGTCTGCTAAAAGTTCCTCTTCGTTTTTGAGATCTTCTTCCTTCGTCTTTCCTCTCGGTCTCGTTCCCGCCAATGGGAAGGTATGTAACACACCATTTTCCAACTTCACCAATGTCTCCGGGGAAGCTCCCGCTACCTCGATGTCATTGCCGCTGAAGTAGAACATATACGGCGATGGGTTGATCGTACGAAGTACCCGGTAAGTATTCAGCAGGCTTCCGGAGAAATCCGCTTCCAGCCGGTTCGATAATACAACCTGGAAGATATCTCCTTCGTAGATGTAATTCTTTGCTTTTTCCACCATGTTGCAGAAGTCTTCCTTATCGAACAGCTTCCTGTATTCGGATGTCATCTTCGCCGGTTCTACCTCTGCTTCCTCTCCATGCTTGATCAGTTCAATGATCTCGGATATTTCTTCCACCGCATGGATGTAATTCTCCGTCAAGATATCCGTCTTCGCATTCGCGATGATGAGCAGCTTCTGCTTCACATTGTCAAATGCAATCACCTTATCGAACAGCATCAGATCTACATCATTAAACCCTTCCTCATCTTCCGCATCCAGATTCAGCTTCGGTTCACTGTATTTGATGTAATCATATGCAAAATACCCAACCAGTCCACCGGTGAATGTCGGGAATCCTTCGATCTTCGGGCTTTTGTAATCTGCCAGAATCTCGTTGATACAGGCTTCCGGATGCTGTACCATTTCCTCGCGGATAACCGTTCCGTTCACATCGGTGACTTTCAGCTTTCCGTTCATACATGTCACACAAAGCTTTGGCTTGTAACCAAGGAATGTATAGCGTCCCCAGTTTTCCTGATTCTCCACACTCTCTAACATATAACAATGCTTGCTTGCTTTTTTCAGTATCTTCAGTACCTGCATCGGTGTGCGGATATCGGAATAGATTTCCTTTAACACCGGAACAACCTTGTAATCCTTCTGATACTGCATTGCTTCTTCTAATGTTGGTCTGATCATCTCCAAACTCCTTTCTTCGTGACATGGTTCCAATAATTTATTCATTGCAATAAAAAAGTCCTTGACAAAATATACTTTTGTCAAGGACGGAATTCCCGCGGTGCCACCTTGTTTCATGAGAGTTTCCTCCCATGCTCTTTCAGAATACTATCATATTCCCTGCAACTAACGTATGCGAACGTCATAGAATACTCAGAGCGGATGCTCCTTTGACTATGCCCTCCGTGGTCCATTTGCTACCCTGCGTCCGACCCGGTTCTCAGCCTCCCGGATTCTCTGTACGTGCACGATGTAACGTTATCTCCACATCATTGGTTTCGTGTCACTATTCATTTTTGATAGACTCATACTACTCTACTTCAGAAAAAATGTCAATAACCTTTTTTCAGTTATTTTTCCTTTGTCAAAGCCATGTTAGCTTAATGCACTCAGACGTTCTGCAAGTGCCTGCAATTCTCCGACGATATCACCAACCTCTACAACAATCGAGCTGTTCTCCTCGCTGCTCTCAAGTGTTACGCTTGAATGTGCTGTCACTTCCTCGGTTGCTGCCGAGATTGTCTGGATACTATCCACGATTGCCTCATTCGACTGTGCCAGAGAAGATACCAGTCCGGTCAGCTCCTCTGTCAACTGATGGATATCCTGGGTCCGGCTTGCAATCGTCTCGAAGCTCGATGCAGTCTCAGTCGCTGCGATGCTCTGTAACTTATTGTTATCAATCAGGTAGCTGACAACATTTACAACCTCTGTCAGCTCCTCAGAAATATTCCCAATCAGTTCGGCGATATTGACCGTTGCTTCCTGGGTCTGGTCTGCAAGAGCAGAAATCTCAGATGCAACAACCGCAAAGCCCTTACCTGCTTCGCCGACTCTTGCTGCCTCGATACTTGCATTCAAGGAAAGAAGGCTTGTCTGATCGGTGATGTTCCCGATGATATCGACGATTCCCTGCATCTGGCTTGCATATGCCGTCAGCTTATCGAGCTCGGTTGCCACCTTCTTGCTCGCCTCATCGCTTGTCTCCACCTGTGAGATCAGTTCGTCAATCTTATTCTTACCCTGTGCAACCTCCTTGCTCGCCTCATCCATATCGCTCTCGATCGTATCGGATACATGTTCCACACGCTCGATTACCTGCTGGATTTCTTCTGTCTTAAGAAGCTGGGACTGTACCGAATCCGCAGTATCGTTCGTTCCATTTGTTACTTCTTCCATGGATGCCTTTGTCTTTGTAACCGAATCCTCCAGCGTTGTCATCTTCTCCGAAACTGTCAGAATATCTCCGATCATATTCTCAGAGATTTCCAGTATCTGCTCTAACATTGCAGATACAGACTCCTTCTCCTGTGTGATAGCCTTCATCTTCGCTTCATTGTTCGAGATGATAACATTTGTCGCCATCACCATAAACAACGCGAACAGCAATGTAAACCCGATCCGGATTTCAACATTCGGAAGATCCTGCGGCGTTATCATGCCATTTGCTGCCATATAAATCACATGAATCAGGTTAAGGAGGAATATTCCTCCCGCTGCGCCAAAGCTCAATCGTTTCTCTCCATATACAATGACGAACAAACTAACAAGTGCACCATACACAAACGCAACCGGAGACACGGTTGTAAATATCGTAAAGGTGTAAAATACTGCATATGAATAAATCAAAATCCGTTTCAGATTTTCACTCGCCGGATTCCGCTTATATTCGATCCAGATTGCAGCGAGCGGCAGGATGGAAAGGGCTGCGAAGATTGCGAAATATCCGCCTGTCCGGCTGCCCTTGATTACCTCCGCAAGATAGCATACCAGCAAAACTGCATTATAAATCGTATACCCGGTTACCGTGAACCGGTTTGCCCGGCTCGTTCCCTCCAGACTATCCAGCGTATTTTTTACTTCAGCAACTTTTTCCTGCATCTTCTCCTGCATATTATCATGCGCTGCAGTCATTGCTTCTTTTATGTTTTCTTCCATATCGCGCGTTCCTCCTATCGTTTATTTTTACTTTGAAAGATTCTTCAACTCTTCAACAAGCTGCATATCTTCCGGTCTCACCTTCATGTTCGTACAGAGATTCTTCCCTTCTGCCGTTGTCACACTGATCTCTATGATTGAACCTTCACCAATCTGCGACGATGCCGCCTTGAAAAATGCCGGAAGCTTCGGATGATTCGTTGTAAACTGCGTCAACAGTCCTTTTGCTTTCATAAAATTCATTGGATTCATGTCTGTCACTCTCCTTTAGCCCAGTCAAATGATGTCCGCACAGCCTTTTCCCAGCCGCGCACACGCTCATTCTTCTCTTCTTCTGTGATCTGTGGTTCAAATATCCGCTCGATCTGTGCGTTACTTCGGATCTCGTCCATATCCTTCCAATAGGAAACAGCCAGTCCCGCCAGATATGCCGCTCCGAGCGCTGTCGACTCCACACATACCGGACGCCTGACCGGAACCTGTATGATATCTGCCTGCGTCTGCATCAGATAGTTATTCGCACTGGCTCCGCCATCCACATTCAGCGATTGCAGGTGAATCCCGGAATCCTGATTCATTGCCGCAAGCACATCCGCAACCTGATAGGCAATGGAATCAAGCGTTGCACGCACGATATGTTTTTTATTCACACCGCGTGTCAATCCCACGATCGTACCACGCGCGTAACTGTCCCAATATGGAGCGCCAAGCCCGGTAAATGCCGGAACAACATAACACCCTGCCGTATCATCTACCTGCGTGGCAAGTTCCTCACTCTGTGCCGCATCCCGGATAAATTCCATCTCATCACGCAGCCACTGTATCGCTGCACCTGCAACGAAGATCGAACCTTCGAGTGCATAATTGATCTTTCCTTCTCTGCCCCAGCCGATCGTCGTTACAAGCCCGTGCTTAGAAAGGATCGGTGTCTCACCGGTATTCATCAGAAGGAAACATCCGGTTCCATATGTATTCTTCGCGTTGCCAGCATGGAAACAATTCTGTCCAAACAGCGCTGCCTGCTGATCGCCTGCGGCACCCGCGATCGGGATTTCGCCGCCCAGCAGATTCGTACATGTATAACCATAGACTTCACTGTTCGAACGCACCTCTGGCAGCATGCATTCTGGAATATCCAACAGTTTTAAGATATCTGCATCCCACTGGAGCGTATGAATATTGAACATCATCGTCCGCGATGCATTGGAATAATCTGTCACATGCACCGCTCCACCGGTCAGCTTCCAGATGAGCCATGTCTCAACCGTTCCGAACAACAGCTCTCCGGCTTCCGCGCGCTGCCTTGCCTGTGGCACATGATCTAACACCCATTTTACCTTTGTCGAAGAGAAATACGGATCTAAGATCAGACCGGTCTTTTGCTGGATCATATCTTTGATTGGACGCACATTCCCTTCTGCATCCGTCATCGTCTGTCCAAGCAACGCTTCACAATATTCTGCGGTTCTCCGGCACTGCCAGACGATCGCATTGCAGATTGGCTGTCCGGTCTTCTTATCCCAGATGATCGTTGTCTCCCGCTGGTTCGTAATTCCAATAGCTGCGATATCCTCTGCCGTCACATTGATCTTGGACATCGCCTCCACTGCCACACCCAGCTGCGTCGACCAGATTTCATTTGCGTCATGCTCCACCCAGCCTGGCTGCGGAAATATCTGTGTAAATTCTTTCTGCGCCATACTCACGATCTTACCACTCTTATCAAATAAGATACAACGGTTGCTTGTTGTACCGGCATCAAGCGCCATAATATAGCGTTTCTTTTGTTTCTCCAATTCCCGTTCCTCACTTTTGTCCAAATATTCTCTGATATCCGTAATTTAACTTCTGTTCCGGTTCCACAGCAGCCGCCATCTCCTGTGTTTCCATGCGCACCTGTATCTGCCTTGCCTCCTGCATACGGTTCTCACATTCCAGATTCCCGCAGTTCATACAGATTCCCTGACACTGCTGCCCTGGATTATCGGATAGTAGGGCAAAAAACACCACGCTTTTTGATGGCTGTAACACGCCATATTCATTTGCCGTGATATCATTTTCCTGTCCGATGTCTGCCGGCTGTCTGCCGTACACTTCCATAAGGAGTGCCTGCATCCCATCCAGAGGAATTTCCTCTCCGACAAATACATACCGCTTCACATAGCGGCGATGGAATTTCGGATAGCTCTGATTGAAATCCGCATACATCTGCAAAAGCAGCTCATTTGCTACACACTCAACCATATAGCTTTCCGATAACGCATGCTCCCGCTCATAATATTCCTGCAGACGGTCCACACCTTCGCCAAGTGTCATCGCCACAAGCGCCGACTGTTCTGCATCGAGAAGCGGAACGCCCCGCATCCGTGTGTTGATCCGATAGATTGCATACGGTGCCATGTAAATGCGAACCTTCTCATATACCTGCTGCAACGCTTCTTTTTCTTCTGTGGAAAAATGATATTTGCGCATCACCTGCTCGATAAATGCGTCCTTATTTGGTTGTTCAACTGCCATTCTGACTTTCATAGTTCCACTCTTACCGTTTAATTTTTTATAAAATCATATATGTCTTGATATACCCGTTTTCTGCCTTTTTCATTCAAAATCTCATGACGCATACCCTTGTACATCGCGCCCCGGACATCCGTATATCCAAGATCCTTCATAAAATGAATTGCTTTTCCAAAATCACTTGGACTGATCGCACATGGATCATCCTTGCCGGAGAAGAACTTGATTGGCAGATCCTTATGCTTCATCTGCCAGCCATCCTTATTGTATGTCTCCTGCAGAAGATAGACCAGATTCTCATAGCCATCTAATGTAAATGTGAAATTGCAATACCGGTCGTTGTTGTATTTTTCTACCGCATCGCGATCAGAATTGATCCACGCATGCTGTAATTTCTCCTTCTTAAACCGTCTCTCATAGCTCGAATTCATCATAATGTGATCCATAAGCTTTGAGTGCTTGCGCCTGCCCTTGCATCCACGGAGAATCTTCAATAACCGCAGTCCCGGGGCAATGCCACGCCGCATTGATGGGCTTCCGACGATCACTGCCTTGTCGATCTCATCGTCATACCGCTTCAGATAACAGCGGGCTACGAGAGAACCCATACTGTGTCCAAGCAGAATATATGGCACATCTCCGACACTCTCTTTAATCAGTTCTGTCACCTGATGTGCATCTTCGATCAAGCCATCATATCCAGCATCGTAGAAGTACCCAAGATCTGCGTCACTCACGACGCTGCTGCCATGTCCACGATGGTCATGGATCACACACAGATACCCTTTCTCTGCCAGATACTTCATAAAATCATAATACCGTTCCTTGTGTTCACACATTCCATGCAGAATCTGCACCACACCGATGATCTTTGCTTCCGGCGCAACTGTCATCGCATGAATCTCTAGCTTATCTGCATGTGAATGAAATTTAAACTCTCTATATTTGACTGCCATGTATAGCCTCCTGTCTATTTAACGCCACATTTCTTACAAATATCCTGCAGACAGCACACATCACAATGCGGCTTCGTGCGCGCACTGCACACATCTCTGCCATGATATACCAACCGGTGACATAAATCACTGCCCTCTTCCGGTGGGATGATCTTCCACAATGCCATCTCGACCTTCTTCGGATCTTTCTCGCCATCCACAAGTCCCATCCGGTTCACCAGACGAATACAATGTGTATCCGTCACGATCGCAGGTTTACCGAACACATCGCCCATGATCAGGTTTGCACTCTTTCTTCCTACGCCCGGAAGTGCCAGCAACGCGTCAAAATCATCCGGTACATTGTCCTGATATTTCTCGTGCAACACCTTCATGCATGCGCAAATATCCTTCGCCTTGCTTCTTCCAAGTCCACACGGACGCACGATTGCCTCCACATCCTCTGGCTTCGCCTCAGCAAGTGCTGCCACTGTCGGATATTTCGCATACAGATCCTGCACGACAATATTCACTCTGGCATCCGTACACTGTGCAGCAAGCCGGACCTCGACCAGAAGCTTCCACGCTTCATCATACTCCAAAGTACATGTGGCATCCGGGTATGCTTCCCGCAAACGCTCTATAATTATAGCGGCTCGTTGTTTCTTCGTCATCGCATAGTATCTCCATTATTTTATCCTTTTTATCATACCAAATTTCATGAAAAATGAAAACCTTTTTCTCCCTCGATTTATCTTTGATTTTTCATCTTGACGTACCCAATTTTACTTTTGTATAATATTATAATCAAGTAAAGTAATTGACGCATCTTTCTATATCGTCAAGCAAGCATATTATACAACTGGAGGAACCGGATATGGATTTACGCATACAGAAAACAAGACAGAATATTTTTCAGGCATTCATCGAACTTCGGGAGAAATATCCTTTGGAGAAAATTACCGTCAAGGAGCTGACAGAACGTGCCCAGATCAGCAAACAGACCTTCTACCTGCACTACCGGGATATGTACGACCTGTCCGAACGTATTGAACAGTCCATGATTCAGGAGATGTTAAAGGAACTCCCTTACCCGGAAAATATCCTTACCCATACCGGTGAGGTCACAAAGCAGTTGTTCCAGAAAGCGATCGATCAGGGGCATAATTTCCGGATTGTCTTTTCCGGCTCTCGTGTCAGCGCACTCACCGAAGGACTGGAAACCTCCCTCAAAAATGCATTATACGAGAAATGTCCAAAATACCGCACCGATCTCCGCGCCAATATTCTTATCACGATTTTAGTACAGGGCTGTTACCATGCCTACGAGCAGTATTCGACCATCGACCAGGATCGTGTTGTCTCTATCATCAGTAAAATCGCAGATGAAATCTCAAACGAATGTAAGTAAAAGAAATCCTGAAAATGCAAAAGCGGTCAACTTGGGGATAGTTGACCGCCAGCTGCGTTATCAAATAACGCGAAGGAGAAATGTGTGTCTTGTGACACTAATATGAATCTTGGGGGGATTCTATATATATAAAGCATTCTCATGCTTTATACCAATCTCATAAGACTTCCTTCCTCTTTTGTCGATTCGTCTCTACACGAGTTATCTTTTGTAGAAATGTATCTCTTGAAGTCTATGGTTGTATAATACAGATTTTTTTTGGTTTTTTATATCAAATATATGTCTTTTTTTGCACTATTATGATATACTATAAAAAAATTTAAAAAGAGAGAATTATTAAGATTTTTAGAAGGAGTATCTATGAATATTGACAAAGAAGTAAACATGAAATTATTCCAACAACAACAGGAGCAAAGCCGCCATCTGGACTACGAGAAAGAATTTGGCATCTACAAAGCAATCGCCAATGGCAACATGGAGGAGGTAAAAGCCCGTCATAAAGAATACGAGGAACACAAAGGCTACACAACCGGTAATGACAAAAATGGTGTGTTATCTGCCGATCCATTACAGAATGCCAAGTATCACTTTGTAATCCTTGCAGCCATGACAAGCCGCTTCTGTGCACAGTATGGTCTTCCACGCGAGATTGCTTACAGCATGAGCGACATATTTATCCAGCGCATGGACGTGTGCAAGAAAAAGGAAGAAGTTGACAAGATTCAGACTGAAATGATCATGAGCTATACAAAAGCAATGCAGGACAACCGCAGCAAAGGTATCTATTCCAAGCAGATTGTCAAATGTGTCGACTATATTCAGGCAAACCTGCAACAGGAGCTTCGCTTAGAAAGCATCGCAGAATACCTGAATATGAATCCGACGTATCTCTCCCGTTTGTTCAAAAAGGAAATGGATGTGTCCATCTCCGCTTACATCAAGACCGAGCGTTTGAAAACTGCGGCACATCTGTTGCAATATAGTAATTATTCCATCTCTGAAATTTCAGAGTACTTAAACTTCTCCTCCCAGAGCCATTTTACAAGCTCTTTCCAGGAGTTATATGGACTCACACCGAAGAAGTACCGGGATTTACATACAAGCTGTGAATCTCCGGATCTGGAAGAATACGAATCGTAACAGCTATGATTGCGCAGCAATCTGTGCAACCAGATCTTCCAGATACATCCACCGGTCCATCTTTTCAGCCAGCGTTTGTTCGAGTTGTTCCTGCTCTTCATAGAGCCGTTGCAGTTCGGAGGAATTGCTGGCATTTTTTTCCATTGCAATTTTATTCTCTTCTATCCTCTGCTCCAATGTCGCAATATCATCTTCAATCGTATCATATTCCCGCTGTTCCTGATACGAAAGCTTCAGCTTCTTCGTGCGCGGTTTTTCTTTCCAGTTATCCGACTTTCCTGTCTTCGATTCAGCCGTCTCTGTCTTCGCTCCCGCAGATTTCTCTGCCGCCTGTTGTTCATACAGAACCCGTGTCTCGTAATCGGTGTAACCACCCTCGCTCTGCCAGAGTGTTCCGTCCGGGCGGAATGCGAAGATGCGGCGTACTACACGATCTAAGAAATAGCGGTCATGGCTGACTGCAACAACGATTCCCTGGAACGAATCCAGATAATCTTCCAATATCGTAAGTGTCGTGATGTCCAGATCATTCGTCGGCTCATCCAATATAAGGACATTCGGTGCAGACATCAAAACCTTGCACAGATACAACCGTCTGCGCTCACCACCCGATAATTTTCCGATCAGGCCATACTGGTCTTCGCCACGGAACAAGAACCGCTCCAGCAGTCTTGCCGCAGTAATCTTTCCTTCGTCTGTCTCTACATATTCCGCCACATCGCGGATGTAATCGATCACACGCTGGTTCGGGTCCATATCCTTGCCAAGCTGGATTTCCTGTGCGAAATAGCCAATTTTCACTGTCGGACCAATCACAACACTTCCGCTGTCTGGCTCTAAAATCCCCTGCATGATCTTAAGCAGCGTACTCTTGCCACAGCCATTTCGACCAACGATTCCAATCCGGTCATCCTTTAAGAAATGATATGTAAAATCATGAATGATCGTCTTTCCGTCAAAACTTTTTTCAATATGGTCAAGCTCCACCGTTGTCCGTCCAAGACGTGAGGAAACAGAACCGATCTCTACCTGTGCATCCTTCACTGGTGCGGATTTGCCTTTCATCTCCTCGTAGCGTTCCAGTCTTGCCTTCTGTTTTGTTGAACGCGCTCTGGCTCCACGCTTTACCCATTCAAGCTCCACACGCAGAATCGACTGCCGTTTGCGTTCCTGTGCATCTAAGATATCCTCACGGAGCGTCTTTCCCTCCAAAAATCCAGAATAGTTTGTTGCATACGAATAGATCTGTCCTTTATCCACTTCGATGATCCGGTTCGCCACGCTGTCAAGGAAATATCGGTCATGGGTTACCATAATGATCGAGCCTTTGTATGCGCGCAGTTCGTCCTCTAACCAGGTTGACATCTCACTGTCCAGATGGTTGGTCGGCTCGTCCAACAGTAATATATCTGCTTTCGCTAGTAATGCCGATACGAGCGCCAGACGTTTGCGCTGTCCACCGGATAAGTGTCCACATGTCTCTTCAAAATCCGTAATGCCAAGCTTCGTCATCATCGTTTTGGCTTCGCTCTCGACCGTCCAGTGGTTTTCCTCTGTGGCATGTCCCCGCACCACTGCCTGCAGCACGGTATCTGTCGGTTCAAATTCCGGTGTCTGTGGCAGATATTGTACTGTATAATGATTTGCCAGTATCACGTTTCCAGAATCTGGTTTCTCTATGCCTGCAATGATCTTCAGAAGGGTGGATTTGCCTGTGCCGTTAATTCCGATGATTCCGGCTTTTTCGCCTTCCTGTAAAAAGAAGGACGCTTTATCAAAGAGCTTGCGCTCGCCATATGCTTTTGTGATTTCATCGACGGTTACGATGTTCATTTTGAATGCTCCTATCATCTATCCAGATTTGGACGCGATTGCCATTCTTCGCAGACACGCTTCCGCTCGGTTCATCACGCAGTGGTACTAAATTCACGACAAACAAGTTTGCCGTTCATTAAGTACCAGCGTGCTTCAACGGTCTGCTTAAGAATTGGCAATCGTGTCCAAATCCATATACATTTTTGATGGGATATCTACGACCTTATCCCTATATAATCTCATTCGTAGTCAGGCAAATTCAGTAACTTTAGACTCAAGTCTATTAGTTCCTGCCTTCCGGATGAATTCATAATCCGCACCTTGCCTTTGTGGTCGTCAGTGCGCAGCAGGCCTTGTACTTTGAGGCGGCGCATGAGTTCGCGGGAGGTTCCAAGGCTGCCATCGATCAGATGGATGTCACGGTCCCCAAGGAAATGGCGGAGTTCTTTTTTCAGGAACGGATAGTGCGTACAGCCAAGAACGATGGATTCTGTGTCGTCGGTCAGGACTGGTGATAGCTTTTCTGCGAAATAATCGTCCAATTCCTGTCCATCCAGATCGCCATGCTCGACGAACTCCATCAATCCGTCACACTGGACTGGAACGATATCTGCCTGCTCCCGATACTTTGCCAAAAGGTTCTGAAACTTCTCCTGTTTGAGTGTCATCGGGGTTGCCATCACTAAGATTCTGCCTCCATGACTTTCCGTCACGGCTGGTTTCACGGCTGGTTCGATTCCCACGATTGGAAGCTCCGGATATGTATTTCGCAGCAAACGTACGGCTGCGCTTGTCGCTGTGTTGCAGGCAACTGCTAATCCTTTGATTCCCATATCCAGCAGTTTTTCTACCACTGCAAATGTCAAATCCCGGATTTCCGCCTGCGGCTTTACACCATAGGGTGCATGCAGGGAATCTCCATAATATATAAAATCTTCCTTCGGCATCAATTTTATGGCTTCGCGCAGGACGCTTAATCCGCCAAGCCCCGAATCCATAAATCCGATTGGGAGTTTTTGTTTTTCCTGTAATTTGTCTGTTTCTGACATGTTATAACCTTCTTGTCATATTTAATGTTGCGACACGAAGCGTGATGGTTTACGCACGCTTTATTCATTTGCATTGCCACGCCCATTCTACCACAGATACCTATACTTGTACAAACGAAAAATCGCAAGGCATATATGGATCAGTCCTTACGCCTTGCGATTTTATCAATATTTGCAGGCAATGAGCTTCTGAGTCAAAAGATATAGCTTACGTTGATTGCCCTAAAATGTACAATTGCTTTTTATTTGGTTGTATCCGTGCTGCGGATCTTATCCCTTACCGGGAATATCATGGATGGCGATACCGAAAGCTCATCAATTCCCATCTTCAGGAAGGTTTCTGTGAGAGTTGTATCGGCTCCAAGCTCGCCGCAGATTCCGACCCAGCAGCCTTCCTTATGTCCATTGTCGATCACCATCTGAATCATACGTAAGATTGCAGGATGGTGGGAATCGTAGAAATCATCCAGTTTCGGATTCTGACGGTCAATCGCCAGCGTATACTGTGTCAGATCGTTCGTTCCGATGCTGAAGAAATCAACTTCTTTCGCAAGCTCTGCACTCATCATAACTGCGGCCGGTGTCTCGATCATGATACCCTGCTCGACATCTCCATACGGAAGTCCCTGTGCATCTAACTCGGCTTTCACTTCGTCCACGATTGCATGAATCTTCTGCACCTCTGCCACGGAAATGATCATCGGATACATGACACCGATATTTCCATAATAGCTTGCACGGAAGATCGCGCGAAGCTGTGTCTTGAAGATTTCCGGCTGTGTCAGGCAGATACGGATTGCACGATAGCCCATTGCCGGGTTATCTTCCTTATCCAGATTGAAATAATCCACCTGTTTGTCGGCACCGATATCCAGTGTACGGATAATGACTTTCTTGCCTGCCATATTCTCCGCAACTGTTTTATATGCCTGAAACTGTTCTTCTTCTGTTGGAAATGTATTGCTCTCTAAATACAGGAACTCGCTTCGGAAAAGTCCGATGCCCTCTGCATCATTCTGCAGGGCAGATGCCACATCCGCAACACCACCGATGTTCGCGTACAGCTTGATTTTCTTTCCATCGAGTGTGATATTTTCCTTGCCCTTCAGTTCCTGCAGCAAGCGTTTCTTCTCTTCGGCTTCCTGCTTCTTACTCTCGTATTCTTTCACAACATCATCGGTTGGCTCTACATAGACATTGCCATTGTAACCATCGACAATTGCGAATTTGCCGTCGACATTTTCCTCGAATTTAACACCGATCAGTGCCGGAATATTCATCGTCCGCGCCAGAATCGCTGTATGGGAATTC
This sequence comes from Coprococcus hominis (ex Arizal et al. 2022), assembly GCF_040094675.1. Classification (NCBI taxonomy): domain Bacteria; kingdom Bacillati; phylum Bacillota; class Clostridia; order Lachnospirales; family Lachnospiraceae; genus Coprococcus; species Coprococcus hominis (ex Arizal et al. 2022). The sequence continues at coordinate 167,348 of NZ_JBBNHG010000026.1, read as the reverse complement.
GTTGAACCATGTCTTGTCACAAACGCAAGCACCTTCGACTTGTCAAGCTGCACCGTCTCACTCGGTGCCAGATCATCTGCCAGCAGAATCACCGGTTCGTCACCATCTAATACACTATCTTTCTTTCCCTGCAGAATCTTCACAACGCGATTGGAAATATCTTTTACATCCGCGGCACGTGCTTTCATATAATCATCGTCCATCGCCGCGAACATGTTCGAGAAATTATCACCTGTCGTTGCAACCGCATACTCGGCATTGATTCCCTGATTCTCGATCATGTGTGTGATTGCTTCCACATAATCAAGATCATCCAACATCATCTGATGTACATCAAATATCATCGCATTGACTTCTCCGACTTCCACCAGTGCTTTTTCGTAGAGTGCCTGTAACTGCTCCTTCGCGGTTTCCTTTGCCTCTTCAAATCGCTTTACTTCTGCGGCTGTGTCCTCGATCTTTACACGTTTGACAGTACTTTCATCCTTGTTATATACGGAGATCCGACCGATTGCAATTCCGCCAAATACACTTTTTCCTTTTAATTCCTGCATACTCTCACCCGGCTGTATAAGACCTTCCCTTTCTTCGTACATCAATTACAGATTCTCGTTCATGAATGCGGAGAGTGCTGCGATTGCCTCATCTTCCTGTTCACCGTCTGCCTGCAAGATCACTTCCTGTCCCTGCTTTGCGCCAAGACTCATGACACCCATGATACGCTTTGCATCAACGCTTCTTCCATCCTTTGCGATTGTTACCTTGCATGGATAAGCGGCTGCGAGCTTTACAAGCTGTCCGGCTGGTCTTGCGTGGATTCCCTGTGCATCTGTGATTACATAACTAAACTCTCTCATAATTTTATTCTCCTTTTCTTTTATGGTTATTCCAACGTCTATGTTTTCTTTCCAAGTTGCGTACACTACACATTCTACGCAGACGCGCTCTCGCTCACTTCCACACGCAGCGGACACTAAATTCACGTCAAACACGTTTGCCGTTCATTAAGTGCCGGCGTGTTCCAATGGTCTGCTTTAGAATTGTGTAGTGTCCCGCAACTCTATCTACAATATTGGATTTTACAATCCTATATAAAAATTATATGGTATAAAATTCTTCAATCGTATGACCTTGTATTATGCGACTACTTTCTTCTTTAATACTCCGAGCAGGAGTGCGGAAATGATACTTCCGACTACCAGTGCGACAAGATACATTGCGGCGTGTCCGACAACCGGGAATACGAAGATTCCACCGTGAGGCGCCATCAGTGTACAGTTAAACGCTGCGGAAAGTCCACCAGCGACACCTGCACCAACCACACATGCCGGAATGACATGTAACGGATCGGCTGCGGCGAATGGAATTGCTCCCTCTGTGATGAATGAAAGTCCCATAACGAAGTTTGTAGGACCTGCCTTGCGTTCCTGCTCTGTAAACTTGTTCTTGAACAATAAGGATGCGATTGCAATTGCGATTGGAGGAACCATACCTCCGATCATAACCGCTGCCATGATATCATAATTTCCGGCTGCAATCTGCGCGGTACCGAATACATACGCTGCCTTGTTGACCGGGCCACCCATATCGACTGCCATCATCGCGCCGAGCAATGCTCCAAGCAGGATAATATTTGCGCCACTCATGTTCTTCAAGCCATTGTTCAAAGCTGTATTGATAAATCCGACAACCGGTTCAATCACATACACCATACCTGCTCCGGTAATCAGCAATCCAAAGACCGGGATCAGCAGGATCGGCACCATTCCTTCCAGTGCAGAAGGAAGCTTCGAGAAAATCTTCTTCAGCAGCAATACAACATAGCCTGCTATAAATCCGGCAGCCAGTGCGCCGAGGAATCCGGACTTTCCATTTGCTGCAATGGCACCACCTAAGAAGCCAAGTGCAAGTCCCGGACGGTCCGCGATACTCATTGCGATAAATCCGGCGAGAATCGGCAGCATAAAACTAAATGCCACGCCACCAACCTGAGCCTTCAAGAAATAAGCAACCGGCGTCAATGTGCCGAAGTTACTCTTTACATCCGCAACAGAACCATACTTGTCAATCAGATACTGCGGAACGTGGTTTAAGTCAACGAGCAATCCATCAATCAGGAATGCAAGCGCGATCAGAATACCACCGCCAACGACAAATGGTAACATATGCGATACACCGTTCATCAGATGCTTATAAATCTGGTGTCCGACACTTTCTTTGCCCTCGGTCTCTTTGCTTTCGGCTGCATCACCGCCTGCTTCATAGACAGCTGCTTTGCCTTCGGCTGCTCGTGTCAGTAATTGTTCTGCCTTATTGATACCATCTGCCACCTTGCAGATGATCACCTTCTTGCCGTGGAAACGATCCATCGGCACCTGCGTATCTGCAGCTACGATGATCGCATCTGCTTCTTTGATTTCTTCTGCAGTCAATACATTCTTGGCTCCGCCGGAACCTCTGGTTTCTACCTTGATTGCGTAGCCCAGCTCCTTTGCTTTCTTCTCCAATGCTTCGGCAGCCATATAAGTATGTGCGATTCCGGTCGGGCATCCCGTTACTGCTAAAATCTTCTTTGTTGCTTCTGAGATAGTCGGAATCTCTTCCTGCTTGGCATCACCATTTTCCGCCTTGTCAATGATACTTAAGAATTCATCTACTGTCTTCGCGGATTTCAATGCATTCGTGAAATCCTCGTCCATAAGAAGCACGGATAATTTGCTCAGTACATCGAGATGTACATTGTCTGCGGTATCCGGTGCTGCGATCAGGAACAGCAGATGTACCGGCTCGCCATCCAACGAATCGAAATCCACACCATCCGGAATCACCATCGCTGCAAGTCCTGCCTGCTTCACCGCAGCGGACTTACAATGCGGAATCGCGATTCCTTCTCCGATTCCGGTTGTTCCTTCTTCCTCTCGTGCATACACACCTTTCTTGTATGTTTCCACATCGGCAATCTTACCGCTTTCTGCCATCAAAGCAACTGCGCGATCCAATGTCTCTTCCTTTGAGCTTACCTTAGCGCCAAGGTAAATGCTCTTCTTGTCTAACAAATCTGTAATTTGCATACGCAACCCCTCCTTTATCATTTTTTGCCGAAGGTCTTTACATACAAGCCTTCGACTTCTTCCTTCGTTGCAAGCTCTTCCGAAAATGCACTCGCACTTCCGGTACATACACCCATTTCAAATGCGTTTCTATAAGCATCTGCTCCGCCATCTGTAATCAGATATCCGGCAATAAATCCGGCGACCATCGAATCTCCGGCACCGACGGAATTTTTCACTGTGCCCTTTGGAGCCTCTGCCCGGTACTCACTTCCGTCCTCCGCAAGTAATACCGCGCCATCCCCTGCCATGGATACAAGCACATTTCTGGCTCCCTGCTCCTGCAACTTCTTCGCATATTTGCATACATCGTCTTTGTCTTTGATCTCCACTCCGAAGATCTCGCCGAGTTCGAAATTATTCGGTTTGATCATAAACGGCTTATATGGAAGCACATTCACCAGAAGATCTCTTGTCGCATCTACAACGATCTTCAACTTCTTGTCCTGCAGACGCTTCATGATATCCATATACGCGGACTGCGGCAAGCTCTCCGGAATCGAACCTGCCAGAACAAGGATATCGCCCTCCTGCAAGGTCTCTAACTTCTGATATAACAGTTCCAATGCATCCGCGGAAATCTTCGGTCCCTGTCCGTTGATCTCGGTTTCCTCCTTCGCGCGGATCTTGACATTGATTCGTGTCATGCCTGCATCTAACTCAATAAAATCGCTTTCCACACCTTTTGCCTTCAACATGGATTTCAAAACCTCTCCGGTAAATCCGGCCGTAAATCCAAGTGCCTGATTCTCAAATCCAAGATTCTTCAATACCATGGATACATTGATTCCTTTTCCACCCGGCAGAATCTTCTCGCCGCTGGTACGGTTGACATATCCAAGATTCACACAATCCAGATCCTGCACATAGTCGAGAGACGGATTAAATGAAACAGTGTAAATCATACGCTCACCTCCGTGATATTCTTTATTCCTCTGTACTCATTATTTTCAATCTTCGTTGTAATTATCCTTGCAGACTTGAATTCCGCAAAACTTATCGAACAAATCTCGCCGAATTTGCTGCTGTCACACAGCACATAGCGCTCCTTCGTCTTCTGCATGGATTTCTTCTTCACCATTGCTTCTTTGACATCCGGTGTTGTAAATCCGTTGCCCTTCGTCACGCCGTTCGCACCCCAGAAGCCTTTCGTGAAGTTATATTTATCCAAGGAGATAATTGCTTCTTCTCCAACGATCGCTTCTGTGACCGGCTTGAACTCACCGCCAAGGATATATGTCGTATAGCCTTTCTGTGACAAATGCTTTGCATGTGCAAATGAGTTTGTGACGAATATCACATTCTTCGCTGTGATATAGTCAATCATCAGCTCGGTTGTCGTTCCGGCATCCATATACACCACATCCTGATCCTTGATCAATGCTGCCGCATATCTGGCAATCTCAATCTTTTCTTCCCGGTTGATCTCCTTCCGGTATTCCACCGCATCGTCCTTCACATGGAAGCTTCCGCCGATTGCCATCGCACCGCCATGTACCTTCACCAGTCTGCCTTCCTTATCCAGTGCGTTCAGATCCCGCCGGATCGTGGACTCGGAAATATCAAGAAGCTGCATCAGTTCCTGTACGGAAACGCTGTGTCTTTGTTCTACTGCTGCAAGTATCGCCTGCTGTCTTTCTTCTCCTAACATGTTTCTCCTTTCCGTCAAAATCGTTCATTTTGTTTCATTTTCGTTCAACTTTTCTATATGGTAACGCCATTTTCCGTCATTGTCAATCATTTTCTTTCATTTTTCTCCAATTTTCAGTCAATTTTCCAATCAAATTCCGTCAAAAGTCACATACCATGTAATATGCCCAAATTACCGGCATAAAAAACAGGACAGCTGACTGTAAATCAACTGTCCTACATGCATTTATACTGTGTTGTTATTACGCCATCTGCGTCTGAAACAGCGTATCGATCTCTTCTTTCGTTGCAAGCTCCTCGGAAAATGCACTGGCACTTCCGGCACAGATACCAAGCTTCAACGCATACTCATAATCGTCACGCTCGATATAACCTGCCAGGAATCCGGCAAGCATCGAATCACCGGCACCGACAGAGTTCTTCACCTGTCCCTTCGGTGCGGCTGCGCGAATCACTCTGCCATCCTCTGTCACAAGGACTGCACCCTGATACGACATGGAGACGAGCACATTTCTCGCGCCACGCTCCTGCAGCTGCTTCGCATACACCTCTGCCTGATCCATCGTTGTTACTTCCACACCGAACAGGTTTCCAAGCTCGGTACGGTTTGGCTTAATCAAAAATGGGTGATACGGAAGAACATTCGTGAGCAGTTCTCCGGTCGCATCCACGATAATCTTGTTGTTATTATATTGCAGCATCTGCATGATATCCATATACGTTGTCTTGGACATACAGTCTGGCAGGCTGCCTGCAAGTACCAGATAATCATCCTGATCCAGATATCCAAGCTTCTCATAGAGCTCTGCGATATCCTCGCTCTTGATCTCCGGTCCCTGTCCGTTTACCTCTGTCTCATCGCCACAGCGCATCTTGACATTGATACGCGTCAGTCCATTTGCAATATCAATAAAATCCGCGTTCATATCACGCTGCATCAACAGCGCTTTCAAAGCTTCCCCGGTAAATCCCGATGTAAAGCAGATTGCCCGGTTATCGATACCGAGATTCTGCAGTACGATGGATACGTTGATGCCCTTGCCGCCCGGCAGAATCTTCTCACCTGTCGTACGATTCACCTGGTTGCGTTCGAATTCCGTCAAATCCAGAATATAATCCAGCGACGGGTTAAATGTAACTGTATATATCATATTTTTCCCTTTCTCTCTATGCGTAGATCCCGAACCAATACATTAATTTTATAATACCCTATTCCCCGCGTGATTGTAAATGTTTTTTTATCTATACATTCCGGGAATTCCTATACGCTTCTGTTACTCCTTCACGGACAATATAATTACCATCACTAAAATACATGCCATACCAACCAGATCCATCGTCGTCATGACCGTTCCAAGCCACAACACGGAAAAAAGTGTTGCTGAAACCGGTTCCACACTGGAAATCATGCTGGCACGCACCGGTCCGATATCGTGCACGCCCTGTAAGAACAACAAAAATGCCATCATGGTTCCGATGAATACCATCGCCGCAACTGCTAATACTCCATGAAAATCAAGATGCACCGGAATCGTCCACACCTTCACGATACAGCTATATACCACACCACAGATCAGCATGCCATAGCCAACGACCGGCTGACTGCCCCATTTCTTGAGCATCCGCTCCGGAAGCAATGTGTACATACAGAATCCAAATGCCGCAAGCAAGCCCCATTTCAGTCCTGCCTTCGAGATACTCATCTGATGGATATTTCCATGCGTTGCGATCAGAAATGTACCGCCGACCGCCAGAAGCACCGCTACAATCTCCCGGAACTTCGGTGGACGCAGTCTGCGCACACAGGAAATAATCAGCACCATTACAGGTGCCAGATACTGCAATGCCGTTGCAATCCCGGCATTCGTATGATGAATGGCTTCCAGATATGCATACTGACACAAGCCCACACCGAATATCGCAAACAGGATAATCCCGAAGAAATCCCGGGTGGACTTGAATATATCAAATGCCGCTTTCCGTTCGCGTATAATATATGCAATTGTGAGGATCACACCGGTGACAAGCATGCGCATACAGGAAAGCCATGCCGTGTTGATGTTGTAGTGCGAAAATAAAAACTGTCCGCAGGCACCCGAAAATCCCCACGAGATTGCGCCAACCAGTACGCACAGCACACCGCGCAGCTGATTCCCATGTGTACCCTCATCATAATTTCTTCGTTTACTCATTGCTGATTTACCAGAACAGCTTTGATCTCGTCCACATTCGCATATCCGTTTTTCTCCATGATATACTTCAAAGCCTCCTGTATATCCTCCTCTGTCAGGATAATCTGCTTGCTCTCCTCTGTTACGACCGTACAGCCGCCCTTCATATCACAGCATCTGCCACTACAATTATTCTTCTGTATATTTTTCCGGCTGATCGCACCGATTTCCTCGAGCGTATTGATCATGCGGTACACGGTCGCAATTCCAATGCTGTTGTCTCGCTTATGCGCCAGAAAATAAACTTCCTTACAACAGGTATATTCTTCATTTGCAATAATGTCGACGATCAGCTTGCGCTGCTCTGTCAGACGATATCCATGTTCCTTGAGTGACGCAAGAATCTCTTCCTTACTGCTTGCTACCTGTCTGATTGGTTCCTGATCGTTCATTCTGTCACCTCTTTCGATTCTATTTCATTCTTTTTATTTGCGCTCTTTAATTTTTTGACGGTACTCTGGTACAAGATTACGGATAATGTCGTTCCGATCGTCCACCCGACCGGCCATGCAAGCCAGATTCCGGTGCTGCCCCATTCCCTTGAGAAAAGCGCGGCTAAGATCACACGCAGAAACAGATCCAGAAATGTTGTAACCATAAACTGCTTCATTGCTCCAACGCCCCGCAGGACACCGTCCGTAATAAGCTTGACCGACACCACAAAATAAAATGGTGCTAATATATGCATGAATTCAACACCGACCTTCTTCGCCTCGATACTGTTTTCATCCATGAAAAGCTGCACCAGACTGCCGCTGCACATAAGATACAATATTACAACCGGCACGCATGTAAGAAAGATCAGCTTCAGTGCTGCCTTGCAGCCCTGACTGATTCGTTCAATCTTCTGTGCACCAAGATTCTGTGCCGCAAAATTCGAGACGCCGTTTCCAAGCATCGTAAATGTCGTGATGACCATGTTATTGAGCTTCACGGCTGCCGCATATCCTGCGATCACGTCTGAGCCGAAGCTGTTGATGATACTCTGGATGATGATATTTCCGATTGACACGAAGCCCTGCTGCAGGGTACTTGGTATCGCGATCTTCAGCATCTTACCGAAGATTTCTCCGGAGAATACCTGCACCTTCTGATGTCCTTCGTGTTCATCCTTGATCTTACGCAGCCGGAGCAGCACAACGATCACGGACAGGATACAGCTTACGCCCTGGCAGATAAATGTCGCCCACGCGACACCTGCCACGCCCATATGAAAGCTCTTTACAAACAGGATATCTACAAATACGTTCGATACCGATGAAAAAGCTAAGAATATAAACGGTGTTTTCGAGTCTCCGAGTGCCGAGAATATACCGGTTGCAATGTTATAGAAGAACAAAAATACAAGTCCGCCGGTATACACGTCCAGATACAGTTTGGAATCTGCAAATATATCTGCCGGTGTGTGTATCAGATGCAGCAATGCGCCGCCCGCAAAAAGTCCGGTCAGTGTCAGAATCAGACACAGCACCGCCGAATATATAAACGTCGTATAGACGGTCGTCTTCATCTTCCGGTAATTCTTCGCCCCGAAAAACTGCGCCGCAATGACGGAACACCCCATGTTGCAGCCAAATGCAAACGCCATATAAATCAATGTAATCTCATAAGAATTTCCCACGGCTGCAAGTGCATTTTTACCAACATATTTTCCTGCGACCAGACTGTCTGCAATGTTGTAAAGCTGCTGGAAAATGACGCTTCCAAGTAACGGAATGCAATACCTCCACAATACACGCTCCGGTTTCCCTACTGTTAAATCCTTATTCATCGTTGCCGCACCGTATGTCCGGTACGCCTCGCCTCCTTTTTACTCTGTTTCCGAATCATGGCAAACCTGATTATTCTTCTGAGAAGCTGCATCCGCAGAACAATTGTACGCAGACGCGCTCTCGCTCGGTTCAGCACGCAGTGGATACTAAATTCGCGACAAAAAACAGTCGCTCATTAAGTACCAGCGTGCTTCAACGGTCTGCTTTACAATCTGTTCTGTGGATGCAGCTCTGCCATATTTCATCAGGTTTGCCATGATTCCATAAACACTCATCTTATATGATGCCTGGCTTATCTAATGTTCCTTGTATGCTCCAAGTATCTTAATATCGTTATACACTTGGATTTGTCTCAGTGTCTCGACAACAACTTCGAGCCGCTCGGTCAGGCAGTCGATCTCGATGTAGAAGTTGTAGGTTCCCATCGATTGTTTTGTCGGACGGGACATGATTGAGATCAAGTTGATGCGTTTGTCATAGAACCGGCGCAGGATATCGAACAGGATTCCGGGCCGGTCGGTGGCAGGCATGATATAGACCGGGATTCGTACTTTCTCCCGTGTAAGCTCCGCGGCTTTCTCTGTGCCATCCGCATCTGCATCCAACCCTTTCTCGTTACTTACAAGCTCTTCTAACTGCTTTTCAAGATCCGGATTTTCCACGTCTAACACGCCCTTGCGCAGGATGATAAAACGGGTATGATTGCCTTTTGCATCTGTCACATCTTCTGCAAGCACGCGCACATCGTCTGCCTGTATCACATGATGTGGTACAATTGCCGCTGTTCCTGGTTCATCCTGTATCTTGTAATAAGATTCCATGTTACTGTTCGTCGTTACAATCTCTGCGTCATGCAGGGTATGCAGGAACTGTCTGCACTGCCCGTTCGTCTTGAACTGCACATAGATCTTCCGGATATCTTCTATCTTCTCTGTATTGGCAAGCAGCGAAAACTGAACTGCCACCTGATTTTCATCGACGATATAGACGTTTTTCTCCAGCAACAGGTCAAGTGTCCGCTGCACATAACCATCCAGCATATTTTCTACCGGAACAACCGCATACTCACACGCTTCGTTCGTACAGAGCTGTTCGAACACATCGTCAATTGTCGGACAATAAAGCGGTTCTAATGATTTCCCGTGTGCTGCCTCATATTTCTTATTATATTCTTCATAGGACTTATCGCAAAATGTCCCTTTCGGTCCTAATACTGCTATCATGTAGATGTCTCCTCCCGAACGTGCATTTCCTATCTGCTGATTCACTTGCGAATCTAGCTGATTGCTTCATCTGTGCACACATTATATCCACTCGAAATTTCCACCGGTAATGGCAAGACTGAGTAATGCATCCATCTTCTCGACATCCTCGCCCTCCAATACCTGTATCAGCTTTGCGGTGTCTTCAGCCACCTGCATAGTCTCATCCGGTCCGATCTCCGGATCAAATTCCGCCTCACAGTATGGACAGTTGATATGCTCCATCGTCTGCAGAGACAGGAATTTCTCTCCACAGCTTTCACATTCATAATACCCACAACGGGTTGTTCCTTCCGGTACATAATACATATGCTGACTTTACTCCTTTACATCTATCTCTTTCACGGGATTCCTTATTCTGCATCATCGGAATCTCCTGTATCATCCAATTTATTTTCACCCTTCAGGTCGTTCAGGTTTGTCGCCGGGAAGATGTCTGCCACATCATTGATTGCGATATACGCATACGGATCAATGCTATGTACCAGATTTCGCATCTTGCCGACCTGAAACCGGTTCACAATGAAATACACCAGCGTGCGGTCGGTATTCGAATAATATCCTTTCGCATCAATCGTTGTGATACCGTTTTCAAATGCGGCGGAAAGTGCCTCGCACACATGCTTCGGATGTTCTGTCACGATAAAGGCTGCCTTGGAACGGTCGAAGCCCTCCACGAAGAAGTCAATCGTTTTGGATGCCGCCGCATAAGTCACAACCGAATAAAGCGGCAAAATCCAGCTGTCAAGCACAATTCCACATATGATATATAAGATTACATTGTATGCCATTACGAACGAACCGAGACTTAACCCAAGCTTCTTCGCGAACATAACGCCTATGATATCGATACCATCCATCGCGCCGCCAAACCGTACCGCAAGTCCGCTTCCGCAGCCGGAGATAATACCGCCGAAGATTGCACACAGAAACAAATCACTTCCGGCAAGCGGGGATACGATCGTCACATCCACCGGTAGAATATCTGTGATGATCCACGCAACAATGGAATAGATCAAAACCGCATAAATCGCATAGATTGTAAATACCACGCCCTCGCGCTTTAATCCAAGTAAGAAGATTGGAATATTTAAGAGAATCAAAACCAGGGAAAGACTGATCCATTTCGGTGTGAGCTGGGACACCAGCATAGCAGTTCCCGAGATACCGCTATCATACAGTTTGACGGGGGCTAAAAATATAACAACGCCAAATGCGTTGACGATTCCCGCAACCGTCAGGAGCAAAAAGTTCTTGATACTGAGCATGCCACATACCTTCCTGATTTTTTCCATTCGCAATCCTCCTGCTATAATATGTATCGCCCCCTCACATTCGTTCGGCGGCAGATCGTCGGAAACATCCTAAATCATTCACTTCGTTCATGATGTTTCCTCCTAATTTTTAATTTTACCTACAAGTTCTCGATCTGTTCCCGAAACGGACGAAACGCAGATGGTAATGCATACGTCTCGTCCAGACTCTCCTTTGTTACCCACTTCCATTTTTTATTTGTTTTCCGACATCGGATATAATACGCTGTCATATGCCATTCCACATGGCTGAATATATGTGTGTAGCTTGTCTGCATCAGAAGATCCAACGGTTCTGCCTGCCAGCCGGTTACCTGTGTTACCGCCGCCTGCTTGTCAAGCTTTGCATCCACATTCGGGAATTCCCACATGCCTGCCAGAAGTCCGCTTGTGCTGCGCTTATGCAGTGCCACGGTATCTTCCGTAAGCAGGATAAATACTGTCTTATCCACAATCTTTCGTTTCTTCTTCTCACTGCGGACGGGCAAATTTCTCCATGTGTCCTGCTTTCGTGCCTGACAGATCTCCGCTACCGGACATACATCGCACCGCGGTGCACCATTTGGCACACAGACAGTCGCACCAAGCTCCATCAGTGCCTGCGTCGCGATTCCCGGATTCTTCTGCGGATACGTCTCCTGCAGTTTTCTCGTGATGCGCTTCTTCGTTGTCTGCAGATCAATGTTTGCGTCATCCGCCAGAAGCCGGCTATACACGCGCAATACATTTCCATCCACCGCCGGTGTCGGTGCATCAAAGCAGATCGACGCGATTGCGCCTGCTGTGTAGTCGCCAATACCGGATAAACTCCGGATCTGTGCGTATTCCGATGGAAATACTCCCGTGTATTCCGCACAAATCGTCTGCGCCGCCTTCTGCAGGTTGCGCACACGATTATAATATCCAAGTCCTTCCCAGAGCTTTAAGATCTGTTCCTCCGGTGCCTCCGCCAGATCTGCAATCGTCGGAAGTGCCGTAAGAAATCGCCGGTAATATTCCTTGACTGCCTCCACACGCGTCTGCTGCAGCATGATCTCTGACAGCCACACATGGTACGGCTCCTTATCCTGTCTCCACGGAAGTTCACGTTTATGTGCTTCATACCACGGGATGAGCGCCTCAAACATGGCAATAAGCACTTGTTCCTCTGTCCTCATTAGAAGTCAAGCTTGATGAAACTATCGTCGTCACGATTTGCAAGCTTACGTCCTTCCATTGTCTTGATCGCCAGATCAATCTGTTCGATCATCGAATCCGTGATATTCGTTTTCTCCCCGTAATTCAAGTAATTCAGGATTGTCAACATCTCGGATTCACTATCTGTAAAATACCCGGTGCCTTCCTGCTGCATATCACCCACATTCTTGACGAGCTCCAGCATCTTGTTCGGCAGCGTTCTGTAATCCCATGGTTTTGATTCGATATCACCTAACATCGTCTTATTCCTTTCCATTCCAACAATATGTACAAAGCTTCTCCGGCTCGATTCCAACAGCCTCAAGCATATCATCTAAGCGGTGGAACCGGAGTGATGTAAACTTCAGCTTCTCGCAGATCTTATCAACCATCTTCTGGTATTTCTCAGATGTGTAATCTGCGTACTCCTGCAAGACTTCATCGCTGACATCCCCGCCTTCTAACTCTGCGATAACATTTCTTGTGATCAGCTCCATCTCAGAGTTTGAACGGGAGAAGTTTAAGTATTTACATCCGTATACAAGCGGTGGGCACGCCGGACGAATATGCACTTCCTTCGCACCACTCTCAAACAAATATTCTGTCGTCTCACGAAGCTGGGTACCACGCACGATGGAATCGTCAATCAGCAGCAGGCTCTTACCCCGGATCAGCTCCTCGATCGGGATCAGCTTCATCTTCGCGATCAGATTACGCTTACTCTGAATCGTTGGCATGAACGAACGTGGCCATGTCGGCGTGTATTTGATAAATGGTCTGGAAAATGGAATGCCAGACTCATTTGCATATCCAACTGCATGTGCCGTACCGGAATCTGGAACACCCGCAACGATATCCGGCTTGACATTATCCCGTCTTGCAAGAAGCTGCCCACAGCGATACCGCATCTCCTCGACATTCACACCCTCGTAAGTCGAAGATGGATATCCATAGTAGATCCAGAGGAAGGTACAGATCTTCATCTCTTTACCCGGCAGAACCAAAGTCTTCAATGCATCGCTCGTCATCACGGCAACCTCGCCCGGTCCAAGCTCCCGGTAAGTCGAATAACCGAGATTCAAGAACGCAAAGCTCTCGAAGGTTGCACAGAATGCGCCATCCTTCTTACCAACGATGATCGGCGTTCTTCCGTATTTATCTCTTGCAAGGTAGATGCCCTTCGGCGTCAGGATCAGCATGGACATCGAACCTTCGATGATCTCCTGTGCATAGCGGATACCATCGATGAAATTATCCTTCTGATCGATAATCGCAGCCACAAGCTCTGTCGCATTGATCTCACCGTTACTCATCTCAAAGAAATGTGTTCTTCCCTGCAAAATCGTATCAATGATTTCCTGTGCATTGTTGATCTTGCCAACGGTTGTAATTGCAAACGTACCGTGATGCGAACGCACTAAGATCGGCTGTGCCTCATAATCTGAGATACATCCGATTCCGAAGTTACCTTTCATGGTATTTGCTTCTTTATCAAACTTTGTCCGAAATGGTGCATTGTCAATCTTATGGATTGCTTTTTCAAATCCATGTTCCTCACTATACACCGCCATACCTGCACGTCTCGTTCCAAGATGGGAATGATAATCTGTTCCAAAAAACAAATCAAATACACAATCCTCTTTTGACGCAACTCCAAAAAAACCGCCCATGACTGTACCTTTCCACTTTCGTGGCCTTTCCCTGTATGCTTTTTATTTTTGAACATATTTTTACCACATAACATTATAACAACAATATTGCGGTTTTGAAACACTTTTTTGATATCGGATGTATATTTTTGCGGAAGCGGGAAATGATAGATGTAAGAAAGTACATTTCTGTATTTTTAACGTATATGGAGGTTTGTTATGAAAGTATTAAACTGTGTGGCTCTTACAATTGCCATCATCGGTGCGATCAACTGGGGACTGATTGGTTTCTTCGACTTCAATCTTGTTTCCGGCATCTTCGGCGATGCGACCGCATTCACACGTGTCATCTATGCTTTGGTCGGTCTTTCCGGACTCTACATGATCAGTCTGTACGGAAGAGCTTGTGCAGACGCTTAAAAAGAAAATGCTGTCTGAACCGCTATGTGTCCAGACAGCAATTTTTTATGCCTTATTTTTCTCTTCGAGTCTTGCAAATACTTTATCGTAGCTTGCATTTCCGTAATTTAAGGACCGGTTTACACGGCTGATCGTCGCGGTCGAAGCGCCTGTCTCGTTCGCTACCTCCGCATAAGTCTTTCCATCCTTCAGAAGCTTCGCAACCGCAAACCGCTGCGCAATCGACTGTACTTCCTTCACCGTACAGACATCCTCAAAAAAATCCATACATTCATCTACCGATTCGAGCGTGAGTACAGCTTCGAGAAATTCTTTTACAAATTGTGTCCGTATTGTCTTTTCCATGTCATCACCTACTCATATTGAGCTATCCTATTTATTCTCTTTGTGCACCCAGACTGCCACGGCATCACGGTTTACATAGAAATCACCGAAGCCTTCCTCGTCAATCTTGATGTTGTATTTTGCATTTCCCATCGCATCCGCGAAATGGCATCCTGCAAACTGCTTACCAATATACATATGCTTTGTGCCGCCGGTTCCATCGGAGATCACAACCGCCATACCGGAATTCTTATGTTCCTCATCGCCTTCGCGTGTCCAGCCAATGCAGTTTGGATCATCGAAATAATCGTGCTGTGCGCCATATGCCTGATTCTTACGAAGCTTCATCAGCTTGTCAAGCTCCCGCTTCTTCGACTTGATCTTCGCCGTTGGGATTCCCTTGTAATCGCCATAGAATACACATGGATAGCCTTCCTGACGAAGCAGGATGATCGCATATGCCATCGGCTTGAACCAATCCTCTACCCACGACTCTAATGACTGTCCCGGCTGGCTGTCATGGTTATCGACAAAGGTTACTGCCTTCATCGGATTCACCTTTGCAAGCGTACCATCTAAGATCGTGCGCAGATCGTAATTGCCATGTGCCTTCGAACAATTATGGAAGTTGAAATGGAGCGGCACATCGAAGAGACTTAACTCGCTCTCGTTCGCATTTATGTAATCCTGTAATACATTGACATCCCAGTGCCAGTACTCGCCGACTGCAAATAAATCCTTTTCGACGTCTTCTTTCATGGCACGCAGCCAGTCCTTATAGAAATATTTGTTGATATGCTTCACTGCATCAAGCCGGTATCCGTCAATGCCGGTCTGCTCGGTATACCACTTGCCCCAACGGGTAAGCTCCTCCGTTACCTCCGGATTATTAAAATCCAGATCTGCACCCATCAGGTAATCATAGTTTCCAAGCTCAGAATCCACTTCCTTGTCCCAGTCTTTTCCCGCAAACTTGAAGATGGATTTGACTGCTCTGTCCTGATCCCAGTCGATGCCATCAAAATGTGTCCAGTTCCATGTAAAATCAGAATATTTTCCTTTTCTTCCCGGAAATGTAAACTTCGTCCACGCCCCAATCGTCTTGGAATCGCCTACCATCTGATTCCGGCTGTTCGCGTTGAACTCTTCCGCAGACACCTGCTCCACCTCGTCTGCACCAATTCTATGATTCAATACGATATCTGCATATACCTGGATTTTCTTATCATGCAGTGCCTTGATCGCTGCTAAGTATTCTGCTTTCGTACCATACTTTGTCGGGACAGAGCCCTTCTGATTAAACTCACCCAGATCATACAGGTCATAGACACCGTATCCGACATCTTCTTTTCCCTGTGCGCCTTTATATGCCGGCGGTAACCAGACTGCCGTCACCCCTGCGGTCTTTAATTTTGCCGCATCCTCTGCCAGTGCTTTCCAAAGGGATGCATCTGCAGGAAGATCCCACTGAAAATACTGCATCATAGTTCCATTCATACCCATGAGTTTCTACCTCCGCAATACTTTAACATTTTAAAGTATTATAACAAATGGTTTGGATTCCGTAAAGTTTATTTTCCTATTTCTAACGGACTCTTCCAACGGACGCAGGCATATCGGACAATGGTTCCAATCCGGGGCCGCTTCCGCTTAGTTGCTCCGCGCATCGGTACTAAATTCGCACTTCGTGCTCATTAAGTACCGGCGGTCGCAAATGCCCCTTCTTGGAATCCATTTGTCCGATATGCCTGCTGGGTGTTGATATGATTATTATGTTAGTAATGTATCCCAAAGCATATATTTAATTATTTCCCACCTGTGTTGATATAATTATGTTTGTAATATCTTTCTCTATATGATTTGAAACCGTCAATTATTCTACTATATCCTCGGAGAATCCAGGCTGCTTCTCTCCATAGTTTCTCACCAAACTTAGATATTCCTTCTTGTATTCATCCGATCCGGCTGCATAACTGGCAAGCGTGTACACCATGCCAAGGTCTGCACTGCCGGAATATTCGCTGTCTTTCAAGAGCATTCCGAAGGCGGCGACGCTGGCTGCAAAGCGCAGGTTATCAGAGCCGTCTTTGTTGTAGTTTTCTGTCTTGCATGGGTAGGATTCCAATTTGCTCTCCTCGCCATCCGGCTCTTTGTAGCGGATATTGACGGTAAATAATTCATCGGTATAATCTTCGGTTCCACAGATTAGAACCTGTGCAGTTTCGCCGTATTTCAAGTCTGTCTCCGGCAATTCCATCTCCGAATCAGCCGGGATGATCTCATAAAGTGCGGTTACACTGTGTCCGGCTCCCATCTCTCCGCCGTCTTTTGTGTCATCCGCGAAATCCTCAGCCGCCATCACACGGTTTTCATATCCGATCAACCGGTAGCCCTTCACCTGCTCCGGGTTGAATTCCACCTGTAATTTGACATCCTTTGCCACAGTCACCATATTGGCACCAAGCTCATCGACCAGTGCCTTT
This sequence comes from Coprococcus hominis (ex Arizal et al. 2022), assembly GCF_040094675.1. NCBI lineage: Bacteria > Bacillati > Bacillota > Clostridia > Lachnospirales > Lachnospiraceae > Coprococcus > Coprococcus hominis (ex Arizal et al. 2022). The sequence continues at coordinate 149,958 of NZ_JBBNHG010000026.1, read as the reverse complement.
TTTGCTTCAAACATCGAATCGATATACGCGTAGTTTCCATTTCCTTTGTCCGCGAGCAGTTCCAGCTTATTGTCCTTGTAATTGCCATAGCCGACACCAAAAGTGCTTAAGAATACACCGCTATCCTTCTTCTCTGTGATCAGCTTCTCCAATTGTCCCTCACTGGTCAGCCCGACATTCAGATCTCCATCAGTACAGAGAATCACGCGGTTATTTCCACCCTTGATGAAATATTTCTTTGCTAGCGCATACGCTGTCTCAATCCCCGCGCTGCCATTAGTACTTCCATACGCTTCCAAGCCTTCAATCGCAGAGGAGATTTCATGATAGTCGTCTCCGCTTACACCCTGCAGGACAACCTCGTCCGAACCGGCATACGTCACGATAGATACCCGGTCTTTCTCAGTCAGATTCTCTGCTAACATAGTAAGCGCCTGCTGCACAAGCGGCAACTTGTTATCGTCAAACATCGAACCGGACACGTCGATCAGAAACACGAGGTTTGACGCCGGTGCCTCCTTGAAATCGATTGCCTGCGTATTCATGGCAACTAAGGCAAGCTTTGTATCCTTATTCCACGGACAATCCGCATACTCGGTATACACGGCGAATTTTTCATTGCCTTTCGGGAGCGGATAATCATAATGGAAATAGTTAAGCATCTCCTCGATACGCACCATCGACGGATCAATGTCGTAGCCATTTTGAATTGCACTTCGGATCTGTGTATAGCCTGCTGTATCGACATCGGCGGCGAAGGTTGAAAGCGGTGATGTCTGCACGTTCATCCATGGATTTTCCTCTGTGTAGGAATATTCGTTTGTATTCCATTCTTCCGTATCCGGGCATTGCAGATAGTCATCATAAAAGCCGGATTCGCAATCTGCTGTCGCCATATTGGTTGCAGATTCCTGCATAATTCCGTCCACCTGCATTTCATTATCTTCCTCTGCCACATCACCGGAAGAAACTGTATCTTCTCCCGTAACTGTTACGTCTGTCCTTCCTGTCTGCGTTTCATCTGCTTCTTTTTTGTTTCCGCATCCACATACAGCCACCGCCATACAGATGCTTAACGCCATTGCTAAAATTCGTTTTCTCATAAAAAATCCTCCTTCGATCTTATATACATCTTTGTTTTCAAAAGCCTCTATATAAGATACGAAGGAGGATTCCTTTTTTATGGTACTTTTTAATTTTTTATTTTATAAATCGTAGTTTCGTCCCCGATTTGTAAATACTTACCATCATAAATCGTAAAACTGATAAATGGCTTATACTGTATCAGTACCTGATAGCGGACTGCTGACTCGCTTGCTATTGCACCGGCTGTTACTTCCTCACAGATTGTTGCACTCTGCAGTGATTCGCACAATGAACGGAGTTCATTCTCCGACATGCGCATCTGCTTTCCTGCCCCACTGCCATCTTCCGTGTTGTAGAGCACTATGACGGAATCGAGTTCCAGCATCTCCTGCAGGATCCATGGCTTTTCTTTCTCCGGATATCGTTCAATATCCGTATCTGCCACATTCTTTTCTCCCAGCAGACGCGTTCCGCCTGTGTCAGCTCCGATGATCCAGCGGCCGTCTGCCCTCCCTGTCTGTCCGGAGGTGCCAATTACCGCATAGATCAGGCAGCCGCCACTCACAAGGAACAGCATACAGGCTACAACCAACCACCGGGAGAATTGCCCTCTTCCATAGTTTCGTTTCCTGGGGCGTTCTCCCTGCATTTCCGCATACAGTTGCCGTTTCAGGCGTTCCTGCATGTCCGGTGCGGGTGCAATCGAATCCGCATACGCTTGATATATCTTCTTCATGTTCTCAGACATAGCCATCCTCCTTCAATTCGTCCCTGAGCATCTTTCTCCCCCTGCTCAAAAGCGACTTCACTGTTCCCTCCGTGCTTTTTGTCACATGCGCAATCTCCTTTACCGATAGCTCTTCATAGTAATAAAGAAACATTGGCAGTCGATAGCGCTCCGGAAGCTTCTCTACCTTTTCTTTCAATACCGGCAGGTCTGACGCCTCGTACGAAGGTTCTGTTACATCATCTAAGGCAACCGTATGTCTTCGCCACGCACTTGTCACATTTGATTTAATTGTATTTACTGTCACTCTGATTAGCCACATCTTTCGATGTTCTTCATCCCGGAAGGTTTTGTCCGCTTTCAGATATTTGAGCAAAACCTCCTGGGTGATATCCTCTGCATCGGCGACATTCTGCATCCGCGTATATGCGATGCGGTAGATCATCGATGCATACATCTCAACAAGTTGTGCAATCCCTGCATGGTCTTCCAACTTGATTCCTCCATGAAACGATTTTAGTTGTAATTCTCCATATCGAACTTCGTGAGCACACCGTCCTGGAATGTGAATTCCACGCTGCTTGCGTATGCATCATCATTTTCTTCGTATGTCAGTGTCATGTAATCACTCGTATCGCTCGTATAACTATCGGTCGGCTCGCCCATGACCGCCTTTACCTCATCCGGTGTCATGCCAAAAGTGATGCCATTTCCAAGTGCTGCATCATACTTGTTATCAAAATCATCACGGCTAAGCTCGATTCCAAGAATCTCACAATCCGGAACCTTCTTTGTTCCTCCACCGGTAAAGTTCTTGAAACGGATATACATATCTGACTCGTCGGCAGCCTCTGCACGGGCGCTCATCGAATACTGATTGTCTTCGAGTTCCTCCTCGAGGTAATCATCTTCAATGGAATAACCCATTGCTAAGATATCGTCATAGGTAAGTGTCGCAAGGTTATAAGGTTTTCCAAGCATTGTAAACTGCATATTCTCCCAGTCAAAGCCATCTGCATTTACCGGTGTTGTGCTTGCAGCGCTCTCGGTTGTTGCTTCGGTCGTCTCTTCCTCTGCCTCGGTTGTCTCTTCCGTATCTTCCTCTGTATCTTCCGGTGCAGCCGCTACAAGTGTGTTTTCCTTCTGTGTAGACTCTGCGTAGATCACATACCACTTACCATCTTCTTCAATCAGGTAAATCTGCTCAGCCAGTACCATCTTCCCGTTGGAACCAGAGTATGTCTCCTCTGTGTCCACTTCATACATGGTGTCCGCATCCAGGGATAAACTATATGCTGCATTGACGATATCCAGCGTGCTCTGTCTCTTGGAATCTGATACCTTTTCTGCGTCAGATGCTGTATATGCAAATGAGTATCCGCCAAATACGGTATCATAGTGATTCCAGAATTCATCTTCGGATGATACACCATTCGATGTGTAGAAATTGTCCGCTACACTGGACTGAAGATCCGGATAATATGCATCCACGATTGCATCCATATCCCGGTTCTTCATACCTTCGCAGAAATCCACAACTGTCTGCTTCGCCGCTTCTGCATCCTTACTGCTTCCTTTTCCATCCTTCTTGCCAAACTTCATAAATGCGAAGATGACGCCACCGATCAATACTACCGCTAAAATGATCAAGCCGACGATCAGTCCGGTTTTCTTTTTCTTTGGCGGCTGATTCCCACCGGCTGGCTGCTGTGGCATGCCGTATCCCGGCTGCACGTTCTGTCCCGGCATTCCATAGCCAGGCTGTGGTGTCTGTCCCGGCATTCCTGCCTGCATACCCGGCTGCACTCCCTGCCCCGGCATTCCATAGCCCTGCTGTGGTGTCTGGCCTGGTGTACCATAGCCAGGCTGTGGTGTCTGTCCCGGCATTCCTGCCTGCATATTCGGCTGTGGCATTCCATAGCCATTTGGTTGTTGGTTCTGATTGTTGTCCATTCTCTGTCCTCCTTAATTATCTCCCCGCACCGGACATAGTTTTACCCGGCGGGAACTCTTTTGCTCCATATATAACACTCTATATCCGGTAAAAAGGTTGCATGAAATTCATCATTTTTTTATTTCTTTCATTTTCTGTAATTCAGTCATAAGATCTGCAACGGTCTTTCCTTCCGTATTTTCTGCTTCATAATAAACATTTGCAACACTCGATTCATCCTGCAGTTTCAGTTCCATCAGGTAATATGGCATGTCAGATTTTATCATATCCACCGGTTTCCAGTCCAGTACCTGATACGTTTCTAGCAAAAACTGTACCTTGTCGATCGCACCGTCTGTATCTTCGCTGTCAAACTGCTGAACGATTTTTCCCTGTGCATCATACTGCGTGAGAATCACCTGTGTGATTGTCTGATAGCTCATCTGATTATTTCCATCATTACGTTCTTCGGAAGCCTGGTTTCCGGATTGATTTGCAGCTATCGCCGCATCCGTCTGTGCCTCCGTCGCTCCATTGCCATCCATATGGTTCACGCTCGCATCTGCGCTTTCCTGAATTTCGCTGTCTGCCTGCACTGTCTGATCTGCAATGTTCGGCAGTGCACTATCTGCCTCATCTGCCATTTCATCCTTGCCAGCCTCTGTCACATGCATATCTGCTGTCGTTTCTGTTTTCATTTCCTTCATATTTGATTTACGCATCGAACTGATACCTACCGGCACCGCAATGATCACAATCAGAATTGCTGCTGCCACCAGTACAAACTGTCTGGTTCTTCTCTTTTTCCGAGCTGCTTGCTGCTTTGTTACTTCCTCTTCAAATCCTGTATCAATCCGGCTCCACAGATCCGGCATGTCCTGCATATCCTGTGTGCGAAGTGCCTGATATGCTTTTTCTTCTTCGGTTAATTTATTCTGTTGTTCCATACTCTCTCAGACACCTCCTTAATTTCTTGATTCCCTGATTGTACAGCCACGTCACCGTGCCAAGCGGCTGTCCTAAAGTCTTTGCGATCTCCCGGAATTTGAGATCTCCAAGCAGCTTCAAATCCAGCACTTCTCGCTCCCAGTCGGAAAGCGTCTGAATTGCCTGCCGCATATCCTCTGCCAATACCACATGTTCTTCGACGGTAGATGCCGTCTCCACCGTCCCACCTTCTTCTAATTGATCCTGTGGCGCATCTTCTGTCTCGTGCAACAGATATTCATGCCCACGCTTCCGTAGCAGATCGATTGCCATATTTCTTGCAATCCGGATCAACCATGCCCGATGCGATGTCTTCTTCTGATAGGTACCCGCTACCCGGATCAGCTTGATAAAGAATTCCGATGTCACATCCTCCGCGTCCTCCCGATTCTTTAAGATGTCATAAACGATTGTATAGATCAGCCGTCCATATGCGTCGTAGATGGCGTGGAGCATGTCCTTATTTCCTTTTGCAAGACCTTTTATGGCAGTATAAAATTCATGTTCTGTCATATAACCTGTCCCCTCATAACCCCTGCTATATATTATACGTTTCCGGTTTTATTTTTTATGGATGATTTTTCGATTGTACGAATTCACCAACCATACGTCTAAGTATTATACTGAAAAAAGCGGCAAGACTGTTCATCCTGCCGCTTCATTATTGGGTCTTATAAATCTTTTCCTGTCAACAGCTTATATGCCTGCAGATATTTGTCGATGGTCTTATCTACGATATCCTGTGGCAATGTCCAGTTATGACCTTCGTTTGCCTTTAACCAGTCACGTGCAAACTGCTTGTCAAAGGATGGCTGGCCATGTCCCGGCTCATAGCCTTCTGCCGGCCAGAATCTGGAACTGTCCGGTGTCAGCATCTCATCACCAAGTACGATATTGCCTTCCTCGTCCAGACCGAACTCAAACTTTGTATCTGCAATGATGATACCGCGTGAAAGTGCGTACTCTGCACATTTCTTGTACAGGGCAATTGTATAATCGCGAAGCTTTGCCGCATATTCTTCTCCCTTGCCTGGGAAATACTTCTCAAGATGCGCTACGCTCTGCTCATAAGAGATGTTCTCGTCATGATCACCAATCTCAGCCTTGGTAGATGGTGTGTAAATTGGCTCAGGCAGCTTGTCGCTCTCCTTTAAGCCTTCTGGAAGCTTGATGCCACAGACTGTACCGTTTTCCTTGTAGCTTGCCCAGCCACTACCTGTGATATAACCTCTTACGATACACTCGATTGGAAGCATATTCAATTTCCGGCAGAGCATGCTGTTTCCATCAAACTGTGGCTGCTGGAAGAACTCCGGCATATCCTTTACATCTACGGAAATCATATGGTTTGGAAGGATGTCCTCTGTCATATCAAACCAGAATTTTGACATCTGTGTCAGTACAGTACCCTTCTTTGTTACCTGATTGTTCAGGATTACATCAAAGCAGCTGATACGGTCTGTTGCAACCATGATCAGGCTGTCTCCGTTGTCGTAGATCTCGCGAACTTTTCCTTCTTTGATCGGCTTCATGTTCTTATCTCCTTTGTCTTTTTAATGAGTCATATTGTTTTACATATAGTTTTTCTAAAGTTTGCACATAATTACTATTTCTACGCAGACGCGCTCCCGCTCACTTCATCACGCAGTGGTACTAAATTCGCGACGCTGAAGCTGTCGCTCATTAAGTGCCAGCGTGCTTCAATGGTCTGCTTTAGAATTAGTAATTATGCGCAAACTTATATACATTTTATTCGTAAAACAAAATCACTCATACATACTAGCACCTTGACGGTGCTTAGGCAAGAGCTATTTTGCAAAAAGCAAGGCAGGAACATAAGAAATCGTCTGCTCCTGCCTTTGTTTATTCATATTCTTTTACAGATGAAGTACGCGGTCTTTAATCTCCTGCGTCCGACCCTGATTCCAGAACTGTGTTCCGATGTAGCCACAGGTTCTTCGGGCTACAAACAAGTTGTTCTGGTCACGGTTGCCACAGTTCGGGCACTCCCAGATAAGCTTGCCGTTCTCGTCGGTCACGATCTTAATCTCGCCGTCATAACCGCAGATCTCGCAGTAGTCACTCTTCGTATTTAACTCCGCATACAAAATGTTATCATAGATAAATTTCATTACAGAGATTACCGCCTCCACATTGTCCTGCAGGTTTGGTACTTCTACGTAGCTGATCGCGCCGCCCGGGGAAAGCTTCTGGAACTCGGATTCGAATTTCAGCTTGTCGAATGCATTGACCGGTTCGGTTACATGGATATGGTAGCTGTTCGTAATGTAGTTTTTATCAGTAACACCTTTGATAATACCAAACCGCTTCTGTAAGCACTTGGCGAATTTGTATGTCGTAGATTCCATCGGCGTACCATAAACGGAATAGCTGATGTTCTCTGCTTCCTTCCACTCTTTACACTTGTCATTTAATTTCTGCATTACTTCGAGTGCAAGCTTCTTGCCCTCTGGTGAAGTATGTGTCTTGCCTGTCATACGCACGCACATCTCGCAAAGTCCTGCATAGCCAAGTGAGATTGTTGAATATCCATTGAACAGTAATTTATCAATGGTTTCGCCCTTCTTGAGTCTCGCGAGTGCACCATGCTGCCACAGGATTGGAGCGACATCGGATACCGTTCCAAGCAGTCGCTCATGTCTGCATCGAAGTGCCCGGTGACAAAGCTCCAGACGGGATTCAAGAATCTCCCAGAACCGGTCGATATGTCCCTCTGCAGAACATGCAACATCAACCAAGTTGATTGTGACAACACCCTGATTGAATCGTCCGTAATATTTTCTTGTGCCATCCGGATTTCTCTGGCTGTCCTCGGATGTCGGAAATGACCGGCAGCCCATGCACGGATAGACATCGCCATTTTTCAGCTCACGCATCACCTTCGCAGAAATGTAATCCGGCACCATACGCTTTGCGGTACATTTCGCAGCGAGCTCGGTCAGATACCAATACTTGGAATCCTCGGTAATATTATCTTTGTCAAGCACATAAATAAGCTTCGGAAATGCAGGTGTAATCCAGATACCCTTCTCATTCTTGACACCCTGGATTCTCTGTTGCAGCACTTCCTCGATGATCATTGCAAGATCATCCCGTGTCTGCCCTTCCGGGACTTCATCGAGATACATGAACATCGTGACGAACGGTGCCTGCCCATTACAGGTCATAAGGGTGATAAGCTGGTACTGGATCGTCTGAATTCCGCTCTTTACCTCTGCACGCAGGCGGCTCTCTGTAATCTTGCTGATCACTTCCTCGTCAAGTGCTTCGCCACACATCTTCCGCTCCTCGATTACCTGCTCGCGGATCTTCTTCCGGCTCACATCGACAAACGGTGCGATATGGGAAAGTGTAAAGGACTGTCCGCCATACTGGTTACTTGCTACCTGCGCCACGATCTGTGTTGTGACATTACATGCAGTGAAGAAGCTGTGCGGCTTCTCAATCATTGTCTCGCTGATGACGGTTCCGTTCTGCAACATATCCTCCAGATTTACCAGGTCGCAGTTATGTTCCCGCTGGGCGAAATAATCCGAATCATGGAAATGGATAATTCCCTGCTCATGTGCTTCCACAATTTCTTTCGGAAGCAGCATACGCTTCGTCAAATCTTTGCTGACCTCGCCTGCCATATAATCACGCTGGGTTGAATTAATGACCGGATTCTTATTTGAATTCTCCTGATTGACTTCCTCATTCATATGATCAATCAGAGCCAGGATTCCGTTATCGGTCGTATTTGATTTTCTGGCAAGTTCCCGCTTATACCGGTAACGCACATACTTCTGGGCAACCTCGTATCCACGCATCTCCATAATTCCGGTCTCCACCATATCCTGAATATCTTCTACGTGAATCGCATGTGTCATGATCTCGATCTGTTTCGCAATGTTATCGGCGATTGCCTGCACCTGATAATCGTTCAACTGATGCAACCGGTCTACCTCTTTGTTTGCAGCATTGATTGCATTGACGATTTTGTCCAGGTCAAAATTTACTTCCTCGCCATTTCTCTTAATTACGTTTGTGTGTACTGCATCCATTTATATTTGACTCCCTTTTTATAATACTTTCTCAAACACTAAATATAGTATTTTCTTTTTTATTTTAATACTATATTTAGTAACCAAGTGCTATTATAATACACACTTACAAAAAAAGGAAGATGTAAATGGAAATTTACACCCTCCTTTTTGCATGTATACAAGTATACATTTTTTATTTGAATTTTACCGCATTTTTTTGTCGATTATTGGATTGCCTTATGAATCTCCTGCAATGACATAACACCGATCTCACCATATTTTAAGACTGCTTCGATACCCTCTGCGGTTGCACGTGCGGCTGCCATCGTTGTCATATATGGAACCTTTGCACGGATCGCGGTCTTGCGGACATAACTGTCATCAAACACCTTCTCTTCCTGTGTTGCTGGTGTGTTGATGATGAGCTGGATCTTGCCATTCATCACAGCATCCACGATATTCGGTCTGCCTTCCTGCATTTTGTTGATACGGTCCGCCTTAATACCATTTGCGATCAACAGTTCATAAGTAGTACCAGTAGCTACGATGTGGAATCCGCATTTCTCAAATGTCTTTGCGATATCTACAACCTCTGGCTTATCCTTGCGGCTGACAGAAAAAAGCACCGTGCCTTCCTTCGGAAGTCTTGTCTGGGTTGCTTCCTGTGCCTTGTAGAATGCCTCGCCGACATTCGTGGAAAGTCCAAGTACCTCGCCGGTCGAACGCATCTCAGGTCCTAATACCGGGTCAACCTCCTGGAACATGTTGAATGGGAATACGGCTTCCTTCACGCCGTAATACTTCGGCTTTACTTCCTTCATCTCTGGAAGCGGAGATGGCTTGCCGGTTAACTCACTTGTCATAATCTGTGTTGCAATCTTCACCATAGATACGCCACATACCTTGGATACCAATGGTACGGTACGGGATGCACGCGGATTTGCTTCGAGTACATATACCTTGTCGTTCTCGATTGCATACTGCATATTCATCAAACCACAGACACCCATTTCCTCTGCGATCTTTCTTGTGTAATCTTTGATCGTCTCCACGAGCTTCTCCGGAATTCCTCTGGATGGAAGAATACATGCTGAATCACCGGAGTGAACACCTGCAAGCTCGATATGCTCCATAACAGCTGGTACAAATGCATGCTTGCCATCTGCGATCGCATCTGCCTCACACTCAGTTGCATGGCGCAGGAAACGGTCGATCAGGATTGGACGGTCCGGTGTCACACCAACAGCGGCTGCCATATATTTCTTCAGAGATTCCGGCTCGCTGACAACCTCCATACCACGTCCGCCAAGGACATAAGATGGACGAACCATAACCGGATAACCGATCTTCTCAGCAACAGCAAGTGCTTCCTCAACATTCGTTGCCATGCCAGCTTCTGGCATCGGGATGTCAAGCTTCTCCATCATTGCACGGAAGAGATCACGATCCTCTGCCATATCGATAACTTCTGGGGATGTACCAAGGATACGCACGCCGTTCTTCTTCAAGTCTGCTGCCAGATTCAGCGGTGTCTGTCCACCGAACTGTGCAATGACGCCCACCGGCTGCTCCTTCTCGTAGATCGAAAGTACATCTTCGAGTGTCAATGGCTCAAAATACAATTTATCAGATGTATCGTAATCTGTCGAAACCGTCTCCGGGTTACAGTTTACGATGATTGTCTCAAATCCAAGCTCCTTTAATGCAAGGGCTGCATGTACACAACAATAGTCAAACTCGATACCCTGACCGATACGGTTTGGACCACCGCCAAGGATCATGATCTTCTTGTTGTTCGTAATTGTTGTGTGGTCTGGTGCATTATAAGTTGAATAGTAATAAGAACGGTCTTCAGTTCCACTTACATGTACCGGCTCCCAGCTCTCGGTAATGCCGTAGCCAAGGCGGGTATTGCGGATATCGTCCTCTGGAACTTCAAGCAGCTTGCTTAAGTAACGGTCTGAGAAACCATCCTTCTTCGCCTGCTCCATTGTATCCTTGTCGAGTGTCTCACCCTTCTTTGCAAGCAGTGCTTCTTCCTCTTCTACAAGCTCCTTCATCTGCTCAATGAAGTAATGCTTGATCTTCGTCAGGTTGTATAACTCCTCAACTGTCGCGCCCTTACGAAGTGCCTCATACATGATAAACTGTCTCTCACTGGTTGGCTCTACCAGCATTGCAAGCAGCTCATCCTTTGTCTTATCATGGAAATCCTTCGCAAAGCCAAGTCCGTAACGACCGATCTCCAAGCTTCGGATTGCCTTCTGGAATGCTTCCTTATAAGTCTTACCGATACTCATAACTTCACCAACAGCACGCATCTGTGTACCAAGCTTGTCCTGCGCATCCTTGAACTTCTCAAATGCCCATCTGGCAAACTTGATTACGACATAATCGCCGCCCGGAACATATTTGTCGAGGGTTCCATGCACGCCGCAAGGAATCTCATCCAATGTAAGTCCGGCTGCAAGCATCGCTGATACAAGCGCGATTGGGAATCCTGTCGCTTTGGAAGCAAGTGCAGAAGAACGGGAAGTTCTAGGGTTGATCTCGATTACAATGATTCGATCTGTCACCGGATCATGTGCAAACTGTACGTTTGTTCCACCGATCACCTGTACTTCGTCTACAATCTTATATGCCTGCTCCTGCAAACGCTTCTGACATTCCTCAGAGATTGTAAGCATTGGTGCAGAACAGAAGGAATCTCCCGTGTGTACGCCGAGTGGATCAATGTTCTCAATGAAGCAGACCGTAATCATGTTACCCTTTGCATCACGGACAACCTCAAGCTCCAGCTCTTCCCAGCCAAGGATTGACTCCTCAACGAGTACCTGTCCTACCAAACTTGCCTGCAGACCTCTTGCACAGACGGTCTTCAACTCTTCTACATTGTAGACAAGTCCGCCACCGGCACCGCCCATTGTATAGGCTGGACGCAAAACAACTGGGTAACCAAGCTTATCTGCAATCGCAAGTGCTTCTTCTACAGAATAGGCAACTTCACTGCGCGCCATCTCGATTCCCAGTTTGTTCATAGTTTTCTTAAATTCAATTCGGTCCTCACCACGTTCGATCGCATCTACCTGAACGCCGATGACCTTCACGTTATATTTGTCAAGTATGCCTGCAGCTGCAAGCTCGGAACACAAATTAAGACCCGACTGACCACCGAGGTTCGGTAATATCGCATCTGGACGTTCCTTGGCAATAATCTGCTCCAATCTTGTCACATTCAATGGCTCAATATATGTCACATCCGCAATACCAGGATCTGTCATAATGGTTGCAGGATTGGAATTCACCAGAATGATCTCATAGCCGAGCTGTCTTAAAGCTTTACATGCCTGCGTGCCGGAATAGTCAAACTCACATGCCTGACCGATGATGATTGGACCGGAACCGATAATCAGAACTTTTTTAATGTCTTCTCTTTTGCTCATATTTGCCCCCTTGTATAATATTTAATCCGATTTTTATCCAAAATCACTTAATTATACTAGATGTGAGGGGCAAATACAATCAGAGAAATGGCATTAAAAAAGAACCCTTGAAAAAAGGGTTCTTTCGTATTTTTGCTTAGTTTTCCGAAATCATATCCACAAAATATTGATGAATCTTTACTTCTTCGGTCAGTTCCGGGTGGAATGCTGTGACAAGCTGTTTTCCCTGACGGGCAGCTACGATTCTGCCATCGCACGTTGCTAAGACATCAACGCCATCCCCAACGCTCTCGATATATGGCGCACGGATAAATGTCATGCCGACGGTTCCGATTCCCTTGAAGTCCTCTTCTGCGAAGAAGCTGCCAAGCTGTCTACCGTAAGCATTTCTGCGCGCTATAATATTCATCGTCCGGAAGCCAAGTGCATCTTCTCCGTCAATATCCTTTGCCAGAAGAAGCAAGCCGGCGCAGGTACCGAATACCGGCAGACCGACTTCGATCTTCGCCTTGAGTGGCTCATACAGGGAAAGCTCCTTCAGAAGCTTTCCCATAACTGTACTTTCACCGCCCGGAATGATTAATCCATCCATATCATCCTGCAGGTCATCTGCCTGACGGATCTCGAAGTGTGGAATATGTAATTTATCCAGGGATGCTTCGTGCTCTGCAAATGCACCCTGCAATGCCAATATTCCTATCTTCATCTTACTTTCCTCTTTCTGCCATAAGAATCTCGATCTCGGACTCATTGATTCCAACCATAGCCTCGCCAAGATCTTCTGAGAGTTCTGCAATCAGCTTTGCATCCTGATAGTTTGTAACAGCCTTAACAATTGCGGCTGCACGCTTTGCAGGATTTCCGGACTTGAAGATACCGGATCCAACGAATACACCTTCTGCACCAAGCTGCATCATAAGTGCTGCATCGGCCGGTGTTGCAACACCGCCGGCTGCGAAGTTTACAACCGGAAGCTTGCCATTCTCATGGACGTAACGCACAAGCTCAACAGGTACCTGAAGCTGCTTTGCTGCTTCGTAGATCTCATCCTCTGCCATACCTACAATACGACGGATCTCAGAGTTCATCGCACGCATATGACGAACGGCCTGTACAACATCACCGGTTCCCGGCTCACCCTTTGTACGGATCATAGATGCTCCTTCCTCAATACGACGAAGTGCCTCGCCAAGATCACGTGCGCCACAGACAAACGGTACCTTAAACTTCGTCTTGTCAATATGGTAAATATCATCGGCCGGTGATAAAACTTCACTCTCATCGATATAGTCAATCTCGATTGCTTCAAGGATCTGTGCCTCTACAAAATGTCCGATACGGCATTTTGCCATAACCGGAATTGTAACGGCTTCCTGAATTCCCTTAATCATCTTCGGATCGCTCATACGGGATACACCTCCGGCTGCACGGATATCTGCCGGAATTCTCTCCAATGCCATAACTGCACACGCACCTGCCTCCTGTGCAATTCTTGCCTGCTCCGGTGTTGTAACGTCCATGATCACGCCACCCTTTAACATCTGTGCAAGGTTCTTATTCAATTCATATCTGTTCTCGCTCATCATTGTTCCTCCTGATTGTTCTTTTATTTCATAATTTTCTAATATTCTTGCAGATATACATCTTAGATTGTACATACAAGAAAACTATGAATATAATTAAAGCACAGAAACTGGATATATTGAAATGCCCAGTCTCCATGCTTTTAACAACGTCAGTTTGAACTGTTTTTTATTATTTTTACATATCTGACCTTATGTGACCTTATAGTCAGTTTTTCCGTTATTTTGTACCGAAGATACGGTCGCCCGCATCGCCAAGTCCAGGACAGATGTAGGCATTCTCATTCAACTCGCGATCCAGATGACCCACATAGATCTGCACATCCGGATGCGCCTCATGCAGCTTCTGTACACCTTCCGGTGCTGCAATGATACACATGAACTTAATCTTCTTCCCACCATGTTCCTTAATCTGTGTGATCGCATCCACGGCGGAGCCACCGGTGGCAAGCATCGGATCGGTTACGACAATGATTCTCTCATCAATCGGATTCGGAAGCTTGCAGTAATACTCATGTGGAATGCGCGTCTCCTCATCCCGGTACATACCGATGTGTCCAACCTTTGCAGATGGTACGAGGGCAAGCACGCCCGGCACCATGCCAAGGCCAGCACGAAGTATCGGAACGATAGCGAGCTTACGTCCGGAAATCATCGGAGTCATACATTTCTCGATTGGAGTCTCAATCTCCACATCCTGCAATGGCAGGTCACCAAGTGCTTCAAATCCTTCAAGCATCGCAATCTCCTCTACGAGCTTCCGGAACTCATTGGTTCCCGTATTCTTGTCACGCAGAATCGAAATCTTATGCTGAATCAACGGATGCTCAAAAATCGTAATGTTTTTCTCATTCTTAAAATCCATTTTGTAATCTCCTTTTTCTTATTGAATATCTTACTTGATATACGAATTGCTCCGTTGCTACGCAACTTCCGCAATTCTGACTTTTGGCTTTTTATATCCTATTATTCCTTAGACTTCACAAAGACACCACGGCTCTGGTCACCATCCGGATTTACACCAAACTGGTAATCATTTCCAGGCAGAATCGCATTTAACAGGATGCCTGCAATGGCTGCGATAGCAAGTGCTGTCAGTGTGATAGATGTCTCCCCGATTGTAAATGTGATACCTTTTGAGAAACCAAGTCCACAGACGAAGATCACACCAGCAATAATCAGGTTTCTAGAACGTGTCAGATCTACCTTATTCTCAACGACATTCCGCACACCGATGGCTGAAATCATACCATATAGCATGAAGGATACACCGCCGATAATCGCTGATGGCATCGTGGAAATGACAGCTGCGAACTTCGGAATGAAGGACAGCACGATTGCAAATACGGCTGCCAGACGGACAACCATCGGATCGTATACTTTGGAAAGCTCTAATACACCTGTGTTCTCACCGTATGTTGTGTTTGCCGGTCCTCCGATTGCTCCTGCGAATGCAGTTGCAAGACCATCACCAACTAATGTACGGTGCAGACCCGGGTCCTGAATAAAGTTCTTGCCAACGGTTGCAGAAATAGCTGACATATCACCCACATGCTCCATCATCGCAGCGATTGCGATTGGTGCCATAACCAGAATCGATGTGAGATCGAATTTTGCAAACTGGAACTGTGGTACACCGAAGAAGCTTGCGGATTTCACCGACTCGAATGCGATGATCGCACTGCCATCCGGATTCGTAAGTCCTGCCGCATTCATGATCACTGCTGCCACGTAAGAAATCAAAACACCCATCAAAATCGGGATGATCTTGAACATGCCTTTCCCCCAGATATTGAAGATGATGATAACCGCTAACGCGATTACCGCAAGCCACCAGTTTGTGCTGGCATTTGAGATTGCGGATGGTGCAAGCGAAAGTCCGATACAGATAATGATCGGTCCGGTTACAACCGGTGGAAGGAAACGCATCACGCGGTTTACGCCAACCAGCTTGATAATCAAAGCCATAACCAGATACAATGCACCGGCTGCTACCACGCCACCGCAGGCATAAGCTACCTTGTCATTTGCTGCCATATCGGCGAATTTACCGGTATCCAGGTTGGCAACGGTTGAAAATCCACCTAAGAATGCAAACGAAGATCCAAGGAACGCCGGTACTTTAAACTTCGAACATACATGGAAAAGCAATGTACCAAAGCCTGCACAGAAAAGTGTGACTGATACAGTCAGACCTCTCGTCAATGGCTCCCCACATGCATCTGCAAAATACCCGGACACTAAAATTGGGACTAAGATAGTTGCACCGAACATTGCAAACATATGCTGTAATCCCAAAATCAAAACCTTCGGTAATCCAAGCTTTTTCGCATCTCTGACTGCTCCATCATTTGTGTCACCCATAGTTTTTACCTCTTTCCCTCTCTTGCTTTGTAAGAGAATTTATTTGTATTCTATTATGCACGAGCAGAGGGGATTTTGCAACAAGAAATCATAGGGATTTTTGTGGGATAGCATAGAGATTTTTGTTACTCTGTTTGACAGGCTTGCGGTGGTAAGTTGGGGGAATTTTCAATTTCCCAGAAAAATTCTCCAATTGCAGATAACCATGCTGAAACAAATTGGGGGATTTTTTCACATTATCAAGAAATCCCCCAATCACAAGTCTGGAAATTGGAGCCAATTGGGTAAAGAATGCACATATACCAATATTCCCCCCAAACGATTTTGAAAAAAGGGCAGAAATTATTGGGTAAATATATTGAAATACGGAAAATCCCCCAATAGAACACGTTATTCAAATGCTTTCTGCATATTTCCCTCTTTCTGCTTCTCTCGGAAGATCAGGCGGAACAGAAAACGCACGAGTGGTCCCGCATAAAATATCTGCCAGCACAGTGCCATCGGGAAATTAAATGCACATGTCTGTAACCAGACGGCAATAAACTGATTTCCCGCATGCTTAAATAAAATGGTTGCTGCCAGACTCATAAGCGGACACATAAATGCGACTGAGATAAATGAGATTGCAAGAACGAGATGGAACGGATTTTCCTTCTCCGGATTCACGATCTTCAACGCTTTCTTCTTCGCAATTGTACCGACAAAAAAGAAATCAAGCACAAATGCAATCGGTCCCATGATGACAAGCTCATGGAATGCGGACAGGAACACTTCGCTGCTCATTCCTCCGATGTTCAGTGCAATGTTGTAGCAGATCATCGCATACACCATGACGAACACCATCATAATCGTGAAAATAACCTCTTGAAACTTTGTTTTTGGCATAAAAAAACCTCCTTAAAATGATAATTTTTAACAGACAGTGTTGTTCGTTATCATTCCAAAGAGAATGTGCGTTTCCAATAGTAACCTTCTATTTTCTTTTCCGAGTGTGGATTATATCATGTCGCCTAACGGCTCCATGTGTGTTTTCGCAATATGCCGGCTTATGCAAGCACAGCCGCCGCATTGCTCATTTTATCAAATGGATTTTGTGGTGTCAAGGTGTTTTTTCTATGTTATAATGAAGCACGCTGATGCGTGCACATGTCATCACGCTATCGTGTAGTGACATGTGATATAATGGAAAAAAATTTACAGAATCGAGATACATTATGAAGAAAATACTTGCATTTATAAAAAGAGAAACCGTACTGATGGTAAGCCTCGTACTTGCCATCCTCTCCATGTTCCTCGTCCATCCGGACAGAAAATACATCTCCTACATCGACTGGCATTCCATCACACTCCTGTTCTGCCTAATGGCTGTTATTGCTGGATTCAAGGAAACCGGTCTGTTCCGCACGATCGGAAATGCACTGCTTGCACACGTTCATACAACGAGACAATTGTTTCTTGTACTGGTGTTGCTTCCATTTGTGTTCAGCATGTTTATCACAAACGATGTCTCACTGATTACCTTTGTGCCGTTTGCGATCATTGTGCTTTCCATGTCGGAGAAGGAACATCTGATCATCCCGGTCGTTGTGATGCAGACAATCGCTGCAAACCTCGGAAGTATGCTTATGCCGATGGGGAATCCACAGAACTTGTATCTGTATGCCAAATCCGGCATGTCCCTCGGTACATTCGTGGAAATTATGCTCCCTTACACGATTGCTTCGCTGCTTGGAATCCTGATTTCCATGTTCTTCATCAAACAACACGCGATCGTAATCGACCGAAACAACCATGCAGTTAAACTTCCGAAAAAAAAGATTATCCTTTACAGCATCGCATTTGTGCTATGCCTGTTAAATGTCGCAAAGCTTCTGGACATCCGCATCCTGTTCGTAATCATTCTGGTGCTGTTCCTGCTTGTGTCGCGAAAAACTCTGCTTCACGTGGACTACGCACTGCTCGGCACATTTATAGGATTCTTCGTATTCATCGGAAATATGGAGCGCGTCCCAGCTTTCCAATCTTTCCTAGAAAGCATCATTACCGGACGGGAAACATACATTGCAATCGGTGCCAGCCAGATCATCAGCAACGTGCCAACTGCCCTTTTGCTGTCGGGATTTACAACGAATTACAAGGCACTTATCATCGGCACCAACCTCGGTGGACTTGGCACGCTCATCGCTTCGATGGCAAGCCTGATCTCCTACAAGCAAATTGCCCGGGAATATCCGGGCAAAAAGGGGAAATATTTTCTATGGTTTACGGTTGTCAATGTGGTGTTTCTGGCTGAGTTGATGGGGATGTATGCGATTCTGTAGATGGATATTTCTATAGGTATCTACATAGTAGAAATTATTTAAGGTTATTCAATCTTATATATATATGTCTATGTTATATGAATCTACATAGTAGAAATTATTTAAGGTTATTCAATCGTGGCGGTAAGGTGACAGGCAGTGTATCATCTACATAGTAGAAATTATTTAAGGTTATTCAATCTTTTTTGATGGTCGTGGGAATATTTAGATCTACATAGTAGAAATTATTTAAGGTTATTCAATCCCTTTGGAGGGTTCGGAACCTTCTTTAATCTACATAGTAGAAATTATTTAAGGTTATTCAATCCATCCCATTTACCGGCTTCTGTCTTGATCTACATAGTAGAAATTATTTAAGGTTATTCAATCAAAATCAAGCACATCCATGTCATTTCATCTACATAGTAGAAATTATTTAAGGTTATTCAATCATAGTGGTTTGTATCTTTTGGGTAAAATCTACATAGTAGAAATTATTTAAGGTTATTCAATCCGAAATAATCATGTCCTTATATGAGAGATCTACATAGTAGAAATTATTTAAGGTTATTCAATCTCCGCAGGATCACAAGAAGCCAACTTATCTACATAGTAGAAATTATTTAAGGTTATTCAATCCCCATGATGTACCGTTGTACTTACCCTTTGATCTACATAGTAGAAATTATTTAAGGTTATTCAATCGCTTATGCTTGTGATAGTGGAACGAGATCTACATAGTAGAAATTATTTAAGGTTATTCAATCAAGCATAATGTTCCTTTTTCTTTTAAAATCTACATAGTAGAAATTATTTAAGGTTATTCAATCAACTATGTGTTACTATTGCTGGCGTTCAATCTACATAGTAGAAATTATTTAAGGTTATTCAATCTATGGAAGATAGATATTTATTTAAAGATCTACATAGTAGAAATTATTTAAGGTTATTCAATCATCGCCTTTACTATCGAACATTGAAGTATCTACATAGTAGAAATTATTTAAGGTTATTCAATCTAACAGGGACTATATGGCAGTCAATTAATCTACATAGTAGAAATTATTTAAGGTTATTCAATCCCAAATAACAACGACGTCTCTGTAACATCTACATAGTAGAAATTATTTAAGGTTATTCAATCCCTGACAAGGCACAGTATGACGTTTCATCTACATAGTAGAAATTATTTAAGGTTATTCAATCCATCGGTTGTCACTTTGTCAGCATCAGATCTACATAGTAGAAATTATTTAAGGTTATTCAATCGTGCACAAGGTTCGTTACCGTGATTTCATCTACATAGTAGAAATTATTTAAGGTTATTCAATCCTTGTAATACTTACATAATCTGTTGTATATCTACATAGTAGAAATTATTTAAGGTTATTCAATCACAGATGATGAACTACTTTCCAGTCTCATCTACATAGTAGAAATTATTTAAGGTTATTCAATCGGCACGATCCAGCGCATCGCCTACATATCTACATAGTAGAAATTATTTAAGGTTATTCAATCCCTAACTTTGTCATTATCAACAAATTTTCTGATTAAATACCTTATTTTTAATTATTGTTTTGTTTATTCTGTACATTATCATTGAATAACCTTAATATAATTCTTTATAAAGACCAAGGTTTGCAATTTCCCTTATTCGATAATGAAAAAGTCTTTCTCATCATTCTTTGCATAACCGAATCGGATAATCTCACAACTTGATGATAATTTAAAAATCATCACACTGTCTTCCTGTGTGAATTTCTTTTCAAAATTATTTTTTAAATCCTGTATAATATTATCAATGATTCTCGAACTATTGTCAATCTGAAAAACCGAATATTGTAACCTATGTCCGAATCTGGAAAGATACTTTGCAAACTTTGTTCGTAACTTATCGTTTGATATATCGTAACTAACAATAAACATACTACTCCCCCCTCTCATTCATACAAAAACAATGGCATATTTTCCACACTCTTCATCTTCATAAAGAAACGATAATATTGTTGAACATAAAGAAATATTGCATCTTTATATTCTAATATCGCCTCCATTAGGAAACGAATATATGCAGGATTATTCTTCCATTCTAGATACCACCGATTTTTATCCAGCCCAAAATCATCAGTCTTACATTGTCCTAACCGAATTGCTTTTCTAACAGCATAATCAATAATAGGGCGCATTGGTTCCATCAAATCACACACCAATGATTTTCTCATATAAAAACATTTGTGAAATACTCCATAATATGTATCAAATCCATACACTTGAAGCATTGCATCCACAATATTAAAAAGCATCGTATATCCTATATCCAAAGTAACATTCAAATAATCGCTTTTTATTCTAGGTTTCCTGCCATTCCAATTCGCACAATCAAACATCCTTGGAAAGTAAACCTTCGCCGCATTTCCTTCTACACCCATAATTGTCAAATAATCTTGTGTAGCATCTAACTTTTCTACCATCTCATTCAGCAAACCTACACCCTCTTTGACATACTCATTTTTGCTGCGAATCTTTTTAAGCGCATTTCTCTGATTCACAATTTTATTTTGCTCTATTTTTCTTCCAATTTCATTATCCTGATACGCATATTGATGCGTTCGTAGCAATGTATTTCCTTCCATTCTAGCGCCAAGTACTTCATATACCTTGAATGTTGTACTCATCAGACATATAGAAAATCCAAATTTTTTACTTCTTTGAATCAATCCACTTGTAATAGAAATATTTCCAATTACACAAATCATAAATAATTGATAACATGTTGATTGGTGTTTGGTCTTTCCATTTTTATCTTTCACCACAACATTATCATTTGAAAATGAAAGTTTTTCTCCTTCCTTCGTGAAAAGGAAAATAATCTGTTTCTTACTAAAATCATTTGCACTTAATATAAAATCTCCCCCTCTATTCTATTAATGAACGATCACAAGCCTCCTCATAGATGCATTTTTTACATTTTTCAATATTGGTTTGGTGAAATTTTTCTAAATCAAATATACGCATTTTATCAACTAACGAACAAAATTTCTTCATCATATCATCATCGTCTTCCGGACATGCAATCTCATAATTTTTGTTGTCATCTATACTGTGAATACGTAGTCTTTTTACATCATATCCCATCTCTCGCAACGAAAAGCACTGAGCATATAACTGAAATACATATCCATCATATACTACACTTATGTGTTTCTTTCGTTCAATCAACATTTTCTTATCTTTATCATAGATATCGATTTTTCCTACTACCCCATATTCCTGTGAATAAACGTCCAGCGCGGTAATTATACTTTTTCTTGTAGAATATTTACCCGCATCTACATTTTCATGTGCTTTGGTTCCATTTATCTGATAAGCTGACTGATACGTCAGCTTATCTGCACCTCCATACAACCCATGAAAATATATAGATGCCGGGCAAAATATAAAATCATTTAGATTCGATATCAGGATCAAATCCTCCATCCACTATCCCCTTTCTCCTTGCATAAATGCTAACCAACTTGCATGTTCGATCTTCAAGCATTCCGCTGGAAGCTTCTCTCCTTCAACCCAGTTTTCTTTGATCTGATTGGCAGTATACATTCCTTTTAACGCAATACAATATGCACCATTTGCATCAGCATCAATCGGTAATGGTGCCTTTTGCGCATCCGCATATGCTTTATATTGATCAGAATCAAAAAATTCTCCTTTATGATTCAATACCGGCGAGATAATTCTGTCGTAATCCGGATTATCTGTCCTGCTATTCCGAAGCTGAACTGTCAACCAGAAGATTTCCAATATACCATTTACAACACTTGTTATATCTTTCATCTTCCGCAAAGCATCCAATATATTCTGTCCTTCTTCATATGGAATATGCGAGTCATCCAGCAACTCTTTCATTTTCGTTGTAAGTTCAACTTCCATTGAAAGCCAATGTCCTTCAACTTTCATGTTTTGTATTCGAGTTCCATTTGTATATACGTCCCATTTTGTCTTCGCAAGTGTAAGTTTATGTGTGGCAAAATTTTTGTAATCAAATGAAAACTTAAATAAGCCTTTTTCTATATCGTACTGAATAGAATCAAACTTCATCAAGAAATTCTCTTTTGCATCATTTGTTGATACCACATCCCGCTTAAATGCGTTGATAAATCCGGTTGTCGGATCAATCTTAGAGGTATATGCTGCTGGCACATAAAAGATTATTCCGCATTGTCTTCCAACATTCTTAATATTATCCGGCACATAAGTCATCTGATATCCCCGCAATATACCTCCCGGTTCATCCACAGCCTGAGATTTATCTGCCAGATAATTCAACTTACTGATCAACATCGTTTCAAATTTCTGATATACCTGGCGCTCTACTTTGAATCTTCCCCGCTTAAATCCATAATTCAAATCTTCCATTGCAATGATTGCGTTATACTTTACGACCATCTGTGCAATCTCATGAATGACTGACGACAGATACCCTTCTTTTAATTCTTTAATTTTACCGATTGTCTTCCAACTTTTTCTTGCTTTATCCCGTTCCTCTTCCCGGTTCTGTAATTTTTCTTTGTAATCGTAATATCGTTTCACTCCCTGCGATGATATCTGTTCCACAAGGTTAAAGGATTTCTGCTCAACAATATTTCCATACATGTCAATTACAGAAACGTAAATCAGATTCCGTTCTCCTCGATCGATTCCTATCACATGCAAATCTTCCTGCTCTGCAATATATTGCTGTGCAATGGCATTAACATTGTTACCCTTATCAACCTTAAAATTAATCGTAATCGGAAGATGAATAAAAAACTTGTCCATGGTGTATCGGTAGTCTTTCACAATATCTGTCTTTGCCTTATTACATTGCACCTTGTCCAAATATTTTTTTGCCTCATCTGATAATTCTATCTGCTTTTCACTATTAAAGTAGCGATATAATTCCATGTATTCACTTTCCGGAATTGATTGTACCCGTGTTGTTCCATTCTCGGTAATCTCATAGGTACGATTGACTAAAATACTGCCGCACTTATGAACCACCGGTTTTTGAACACTTGATTTACGGAAGAATATTTCTGCTTCCCCATTTAGTTTTAATACAATGTCCCGCAAATTTTCTTCGCTGAACAAATTTTTCAGATACAATGTATGAAGATTTGGTTTACCTGTACTTCCCACAGCAAAATCTTTGTTATATATCTGAAATAAAAACAACTGTCCATCTTCTTCCAGTTTCTGAATATCTTCACTATTGATATACGTCCACTCTACGCGATATCCTTGCTTTTCAACTTCGCGATAAAAGACACTGATATCCTCATATGTTTCTGTCGCAGAAAATTCAAAGTTAAACTTATTCCAATCCGGATGTTTTTTAATGCATTCCTTGAAGTAGTCAATCAAATCCCTACAAAACTGGATATCAAAATTCTTGGAACCTTTAATATGTTTCTTTTCATTATATCCTTCAACAATATATGATGATGGGTGATAGTCCTGTATTCCTTTCTTAGATAAAAATACCTTTGGAAGCATCTTGTTCGCGCCCGGCAACAAATAATAATTCATCTTTGCATACGCATGTTCTGAACAATTCTCTTTGCCCGCCATAATTTCTTTCGATGGTTTCTTTTTTGCATTCAAAATACCTAAATAATATTTATCATCTCGCACCAATATAATTGCGTTGTTGTCATATTCCTTACTCTTGGACCAGCCATTTGCCAATGTTGGAGTGTGGAAATATAAACGATATTTCTCCTGCTTATATGGTTTCTGTGTAACATAGTTTCGAACACGATTGTGTAATGGAACGATTTCCTGCATATCCTGATATATCTCATCCATCTCCGAATAAAAGGTTTCATCGAAATTCAATACTTCATTCACCCGGAACACTTTTATAATATGAAATACATCCATGTACATATCCAACAGTTCCTTGATCTCGGATATCTTCTCATCATCTTCAATCAGATTATTTTTCTCATCGTTATCTATCTCGTGGCACAATTCCAGCTTAATCGTTTCTGCCAGACTAGAAATATAACTTTCCACTTTCCATACTGACTGTCCGGTCTTTTCCACATAATATTTCTCAATAAGTTCATTCAACTGTGAAACACTGCGATACGTTTCTTCCTTTACCGCCTTTTTAACTTTGTTTTCTTTCGTATTTCCTTTTCCCGGCAAATTATCGCTATAATAATCCAGCAAGCATTCTTCAATCAGATTCCATTTTTTACTGATAAACTGTGAAATCATACTATATGCATCGGCTACTACATATATTTTATTCATGTCATAATCATTTGCATTCTGTGTAATATTTAACAGTCGCTTCAAATCATTATTCTTCGTTACTATCTCTGTAAAAGAATTAACTGCGTCATACACCTGTTTATCATTTTCAAACTTCTTTGGAATATCGAAAGAGGTTGTTCCTTTGCAAAGAATCTGTTTATGTAGCCGCTTCATCTTAAATTGTCCCGGTTTTAATGCCTTATTCTTCTGGCATAACAGATTCATATATTGATTTACTGCACCGATTGCCTCGTTGTAGCGATCAATCCCTTCTTGTGTAATAGCCTTTGCAAATCCTTCATCCGAACATACTTCTTTTAATGTTTTTCCATCAACATATGCTGTTATTTCATTATCCAATCCATGTAAATCCAGTCCCGCTATCTTACAGATTCTGTCGTAAGCATTCTGATTCTGCAAGAAGATCTCAGCATTTTCCTCTACGATTCGATATCCAACGGCAGAAGATATTTTCTCTTTAGAAAAGATATTCTTTCTTGTCTCAAAGTAATCGGTCAACGATGTTGTGAATTTTCCATACAGTTTCAAAATTTCCATGCTCTCGTCATACCGCTCGGAATATTCTGGATTCTGTTTTATATATGTCGGAAGTAATTTTGTTATTATCGATGCTCCAAACATATCCTTAAAATCCGCTCGTTCAGCAAACTTATTATGGATTTGTGAACGAATAGAATCCTGTGTTCGTTCCAATTCCCGCCTTGACTCTTTGGAATTCTCCCTTAGATGATTTCGCATACACGAAAATAAATAGCTCCAATCAACAGCTATACCCGCATGCAAAGTGCTATCAATCACATCCCGGTAGTAGTCATCCATCATCTCTTTCAGCTTCTCTCGATTTTGCGCACGGATTTCATCCTCAGTCAAAAGATCAAGCTGAGTAATATTCTTTTTTGTTGTTTCTGTTGGGATCAATTCGTTTCTTAAAGTCTTTTGAAGTGGTGATACCCCCATAAATTCCTGAAAATTTTGATTTTTACCCATTTGTTTCTCCTCCGTTTTTCTTTATTATACGATATAATATACCGCAATAAGTTTTTTAAATCAACATATTTTTTATAAAGCGGTGCATTAATATAAAATATCATATTAAAAACAAAGCACAAACATTTCATTATATTTGTGCCTTATTCTGCAGAACCCCTTTAACAACCAGATAGATGATATTGCCATGCAAATCTCTCCCTTACATGATATCGCTTCTATGGATATTTTTTCTTTTAGCAAACCGCTTTAATCTACATCAGTAGAAATTATCAATAATCTCACATCCCCATTTTTTTATTTATTCTAACATATAAAACATAAAAACGGAAAGTGTTTTTATAGACATTTCAAACTATTTCCTCCTTGCATAATCCTCCTCAATCTCCTCGAAGCAATCTTCTTCATCTAGAAAGTCTGTCATATCCTGTGCGGATTCGCAGCTACGCATCATGGCTACAGTCTGACTTAAGACCTTGTAATTGAGTGCTGTTCCGGCAGCATCACAATGGTAATTGACGGCGCGACCGGCTCTGATTCCCATGCGTCCTGCTTCTGCGACTGCATCGATGTTTGCTCCAAGGAAGATAAATTCCCAGTTTTTCGCCTGCCGTTTCTCAATTATTTTCTTGATCTTCGCATAATTATATCTGTGGCTTGCATTTTCCATCCCATCGGTTGTGATAATGAAGATTGTCTTCTCCGGGCGTTCCGACTCCGGCATACGTTTGCGTACATCCTTGATATGACTGATTGCACCACCGATTGCATCTAACAATGCCGTACAGCCCCGCACAAAATACTGCTCGTCTGTCATCGGCTGAATCTGCCTGATGTCCGCCCGGTCATAGATTACCTCTGTCTGGTCGTCAAATAATACGACCGATACAAGCGCTTCGCCTGCTTCCTTCTTCTGCTTCTCGATCATACTGTTGAATCCGCCTATCGTGTCCGCCTCAAGCCCGCTCATTGATCCACTTCTGTCTAAAATAAATACCAGCTCTGTCAAATTCTTCATAATGATTACCTCCATTTTCATCCTTCTGATATTTTTGATATGCAGCATACATGCATTCAATCCTATATGCTTATATCTGCCAATCGTTTTTATCAGTTGCTTTGTTTGTTGTTGAAGGAATCATATCACAAAGCATAAAAAATAAGGTCGCCACACAAGCGACCTTATATATCATATCAAGCACGAAAGTCCATGCTCCTCTAATTGGATATCCAACTCAATCATATCGTAGATTTGATTCTCTATGAAATAAGAGAAGATAATGTCCGTCTTATCGCACGGGCTCAATGCATATCCTGCACGCGCAAGCAGATCTCTCGTCTCATCCAAATTGAGCTTCGCCCCTATGCACAGACACATCGCGGTCATCTTCTGCGGATGATACTCTGCATGATTTTTTATCTTCGAAAATGTTTTCTTATCCACGAGCGCCCGCTTGTAGACATCCGCATTCGTCATGCCTTTCTCTTCGATCAGATAGAGCAGATATTCCGAGAATGAATCCGTCAGATGCTTCATGCGCTCTTCTAATTTGCTCTCATGCAGTTCTGTGAACTCATTTTCTTCCTCGGAATCTTCGTCGGAATCCTCCTCATACAGATCGTCCTCGTACAGATTGTCTTCATAAGGCGAGAACGATTCATCGTCCAGTTCCGCCTCACCAGGCTGGCAGGGTGCATCGTCTTGTTTCGTCTCACCTGGCTGACAGATTGCATCGTCCAGGTCACGCCGTAGCGCCATCGTCTGCACGCTATATTCTTCATGATGTTTTGCACCGACATAGTTCTCGTCAATATATGCCTGCAGGTCTTTGTCGAATCGTTTTCCATATCGTGCTGACTGCGCATCAAATACAACAAGATAAATAAGCATCTCATGATTCTGCAAAAATGCCTGAATCTCATCCGCAGCAATGCGGATACCTTCTTCCTTCGGATAGCCAAAGCTTCCGGTTGAAATCACAGGAAATGCAATGGACCGGCAGCTCTGTTTCCACGCTAGCGACAGACTCTTCCGATAACAGTCCCGCAGCTTTTCTTCCTCGCCATGCGCCCCGTCAATATAATGCGGACTGACCGCATGGATGATATAATGCGCCGGCAACCGGAATCCCGGTGTCAGGAATACGTCTCCCTCCGGGACCTCACCGATATTTTTCTCCCGGTATTCTGACAAACGTCGCTTTCCCGCTGCCTTATAGACCGCATAATCGCAGCCACTTCCTATAATTGGTTTTGTATTCGCAGTATTCACGATCGCATCGCACCGCATCTTCGTTATATCATTTCTGACTATCTTAAATGGCATCTTCTATCTCCCTTATTTCTCCTACGCCAGCACTGCATTTCCGGTATACAACTGGTAATATCTTCCCTTCTTTTCGAGCAGTTCTTCGTGTGTTCCACGTTCAATGATTCGTCCCTGTTCAAGTACCATAATACAGTCGCTGTTTTGGATCGTGGACAACCGATGTGCAATTACAAATGTCGTTCTTCCATGCATCAGCTTGTCCATACCATCCTGTACCAGACGCTCGGTTCGTGTATCGATCGAGCTTGTCGCTTCATCTAAGATAAGCGCCGGTGGATCGGCGATTGCCGCCCGCGCAATGGCGAGAAGCTGACGCTGTCCCTGACTTAAGTTTGCGCCGTCGCCAGTCAGAACGGTATCATAGCCCTGCGGCAGACGACGGATAAACCCATCAGCATTCGCAAGCTTTGCAGCTGCCTCGACCTCTTCGTCTGTCGCATCAAGCCGTCCATAACGGATATTCTCCCGCACGCTCATGCTGAACAGATGCGTATCCTGCAATACGATACCAAGTGATCTTCGCAGATCCGCTTTCTTGATCTTGTTAATATTGATGCCATCATACCGGATCTTTCCATCCTGAATATCGTAGAACCGATTGATCAGATTCGTGATCGTCGTCTTTCCGGCACCGGTCGAACCGACGAACGCAAGCTTTTGTCCCGGCTGTGCAAACATCGAAACATTGTGCAGCACAATCTTATCATCGGTATATCCGAAGTCCACGTCGTCAAATACGACGTCACCTTTCAGCTCCACATATGTGGTTGGATCGCCATTTGTATGCTTGTGTGCCCACGCCCAGAGTCCGGTACGCTTCTCACTTGGCACAAGCTGTCCATTTTCGCGCTTTGCATTCACAAGCTCGACATAGCCCTCGTCCACTTCCGGCTCCTCGTCCAGCAAATTGAAGATTCGCTCCGCTCCGGCAAGTGCCATTACGATTGCATTGATCTGCATACTGATCTGGTTGATTGGCATGTTGAAGTTCTTGTTGAACGTCAGGAAGCTCGCCAGACCGCCCAGCGTGAATCCGCCGACATTTCCAATCGCCAGTACACCACCGACGATCGCACAGAGCACGTAGCTGATATTTCCAAGCTGCGCGTTGATCGGTCCTAAAATATTCGAATAGTTATTCGCCTTGTAGGAGCTCTCGCACAAAGCATCATTCAGCTTGTCAAATGCTTCCTTGCTCTCCTCTTCGTGACAGAACACCTTGACTACGCGCTGTCCCTGCATCATCTCCTCGATATAACCATTGACCGTACCGATATCTTTCTGCTGCGCAATGAAATGCTTCGCGGATAAACCACCGATTTTTCTTGTCAGCACCAACATGATGCCAACCATGAAAAATGTCAGTGCCGTAAGTGGAATGTTCAGCATGAACATACAGACGGTCGTACTGATAATCGTAATCGCACTGTTGAAAAGCTGTGGCATCGACTGGCTGATCATCTGTCTCAGCGTATCGGTATCATTTGTATACATGGACATGATATCACCGTGCGCATGGGTGTCAAAATATTTGATTGGAAGCTGCTCCATCTTCGTGAACATCGAATCACGGAATGTTTTCAGCATTCCCTGTGTGACATTAACCATGATCCGGTTATAGGAATACGAAGCAATAATTCCGATCCCATAGAAGCATGCGACACGTCCGATTGCATGGAGCAATGGTGTGTAATTCTTCGTCTCACTCTTTAACAGCGGTGTGATATAGTCGTCGATCAACCGCTGCATGAACATCGTTCCCTGTACATTTGCAAGAACGTTGATGATGATACAGATTGCAACGATAATAATCGCCACGCCATAATGCTTCATGAGCATTCCCATCAACCGCTTCAGAAGTCTGCCCGGATTCTCCGGTCCTTTTCCTCTTTGATTACGCATGTTGATTCACCTCCTTATTTGATGACGCCTCCTCGTCAAAATCTGCATTGGCGCCGGCACCGTTTTGTGACTCATATACCTCGCGGTAAATATCATTTCCGGCAAGCAGCTCTTCATGCGTTCCAATACCGTTGATTTCACCCTCGTTCATGACGATGATCCGGTCGGCATGCTCCACACTGGAGATACGCTGTGCAATGATAATCTTCGTTGTGTTCGGAATCTCGGTTGCAAATGCCGCACGGATCTTCGCATCCGTCGCCGTATCAACCGCACTCGTCGAATCATCTAAGATCAGGATCTTCGGATTCTTCAATAGTGCACGCGCAATACACAGACGCTGCTTTTGTCCGCCGGATACATTCGAACCACCCTGCTCGATATATGTGTTGTAGCCATCCGGCATCTTCTCGATGAATTCATCGGCGCAGGCAAGCTCACACGCACGTCTGCACATCTCGTCAGTAGCATCCTTATCACCCCAGCGGAGATTCTCGTAAATCGTTCCGCTGAACAATGTATTCTTCTGCAGCACAACGGCGACTTCATTTCGAAGTGTCTCCATGTCGTATTCCCGGACATCCTTGCCTCCAACTCTGACGCTGCCCTTCGACACATCATACAGACGGCTGATCAGGCTGACAAGACTCGTCTTCGCGCTACCGGTTCCGCCGATGATGCCAATCGTCTCACCCGATTTAATCGCTACATTGATATCCTTCAATACGAAATCCTTCGCCGTCTCCTTGTAACGGAAATATACATGATCGAACTCCACGCTTCCGTCCGCTACTTCCATATCTGGCTGTTCCGGATTCTTCAAGGTCGTATCCTCGTTGATCACCTCTGCGATACGTCTCGCACTCGCCATACTCATACTGATCATGACAAATACCATCGAAAGCATCATCAGGCTCATCAGGATATTCATGCAGTATGCAAGC
The DNA here is from genome assembly GCF_040094675.1 of Coprococcus hominis (ex Arizal et al. 2022). Lineage (NCBI taxonomy): Bacteria > Bacillati > Bacillota > Clostridia > Lachnospirales > Lachnospiraceae > Coprococcus > Coprococcus hominis (ex Arizal et al. 2022). The sequence goes on along the minus strand of NZ_JBBNHG010000026.1, from coordinate 119,003 downwards.
AGGCTCATCAGATTACCTGTCGTAAGCGAATCGCTCACGATCATGTGCGCACCAACCCAGCTGATTAACAGGATACAGCTATACACCGTGAACATCATGACCGGCATATTGCAGGCGATGATGCTCTCTGCCCGCACAAACATGTTGTAAAGCTTCGCGCTTGCCTGTGCGAATTTATTTGTCTCATACTCCTCGCGGACATATGCCTTAACGACTCGGATTGCAGATACATTCTCCTGCACGCTGGCATTTAAGTCGTCGTACTTCTCAAATACGATATTGAAATATTTATTTGCCTTGCGGATAATGAACTGTAACACAATGCCAAGCAAAATAACTGCAACCAGGTAAATACTTGCAATTCGTGCATTGATTAAAAATGCAGCTGCCATCGCGCAGATCATGCTCGCCGGGGCACGCATACCCATACGCAGGATCATCATATAGGAATTCTGCACATTCGTCACATCGGTCGTCATACGAGTCACCAGTCCGGCGGTACTGTACTTGTCAATGTTTGTAAATGAAAATGTCTGGATATTATAATACATCGCCTGCCGCAGATTCTTCGCGAACCCGGCAGATGCATACGCACCGTAACGACCTCCCATAAGTCCCGCAAATAGTCCGACTGCCGCTGCCACGATCATCCATGCACCGACTACGCAGATATGGTGAATGTCACCGCCCGGCACATTGACGCCATCGTCAATGATGGATGCCATCAGGAACGGGACGAGTGTTTCCATCAGAACTTCCAGCAGCATAAACAGTGGGGTTGCGATGGACGCGGCTTTGAATTCTTTGATTTGTTTTCCTAACGTCTTTAACATGTTGTCTCCTTTCTTATGCTTCAATTTCGTCCATGATGCATTTGTATATATGTCTATATTCAATTCTGGTAATATATGATGTATTGAAACTAAGAAGTGCTAGATGTTCTGATTCACACAGTACTCCTGCACGCAACCGCCGCCAATTCGCCATCCGTGGCTCAATGGCGGCTTGTTTGAACATCGTGTTCAAACATTGCTGATTACTTACAGAACATCAAGTACTTCTAAGTTCCAAACATATCTATATTTCCAGAATTGAATATGGACATTTACAAATTGCATCATCTCGCTCACTCTCTTAATCATAGGAAAGCAAGCCAAGTGACCTTCTGGTTACTTACAGGCTTGTTTGATTTCTGGTGCTCCAAGGTTTGTCAATTCGGCTCCAAGCTTATCTGTAATTGATAAAAACTGTGTGATTTCTTCCTCTGTTAAGCTTTCTCTCAGCCGCTGTTCCATCTGCATCACACGTGTATGTATCTGTGCTTCGAGTGCCTGCCCTGCTTCGGTCAGTTCCAGTTTCTTCAGGCGTGCATCTCTGGCAACGCTGGAGCGCCTGATAAGTCCGTTCTTCTCCATCGCCTGTAACGTCTGGGTGACGGTAGACCGGCGCAGATAGAAGAATTCTTCCACATCCTTCTGATATACTTCTGTCTTCTTACTGAATTCGGAAATGTAATGCAGAATCCGGCTCTGAGAACCGCTGATGCCTTCCACTTCCGCTGCCTGATGCAGATAATGCTTCACCTGATTTGATAATATAATAATCTGGTTTCCCAGATGATCATGTTTCCAATCGTCCATGAATTCCCTCCTTTAGTAGTATCTTCCCAACACTCTGTCCTCCGCTTACCTATTTTGCAAAAGAAAAAGTTCGGTTATGAATTGTTCGCAATCAAACAATTCATAACCGAACTATATTTTAACATGCATAAAATATTTTTCAAGCAATTCGCTTTTTATTTTTTTCATTTATTTGACTATTTGACGTCTTGTAATAAAAGCATATAAACTCCTAAATCCATTTCTCTTACCGCTTTCCTACGAAACAATCTGCATGATCTGGATCAAGAACAACCATGCCAGTCCATAGTACGTTACGACTGCTACAAGGTCATTGACCGTTGTAATCAGTGGCCCGGATGCAACTGCCGGATCAATCTTGATCTTGTGGAAGAAAATCGGAATCAAGGTTCCAACCAGACTCGAAATCACCATGGCAACCATCAGTGATACACCTACGCAACCGGAAATCAGGAATGCATGCAGCCATGCATTGTGCTTGAAGCAGGCGATGTAAATGCCGATAAATACAAATGCCAGAGAGCCGAGCAACAAGCCATTTACAAAACCGACCTTCATCTCCTTCCATACGAGATGCAGTTTCTGTTTACCAGTCAGGTTCTCATCCATCAATACACGAATCGTAACCGCCAGCGACTGTGTTCCAACATTCCCTGCCATATCCAGAATCAACGACTGGAAGCACATCACAATCGGAAGCACAGCGACAACCGCTTCAAAAGCTCCTACAACGGAAGACACACCCATGCCAAGGAACAACAAGATGATCAGCCATGGCAATCGTTTCTTCATGCTTTCCTTTGTAGTTTCTCTCAAATCCTCCTCGTCTGTCAAACCAGCGAGTTTTGCGTAATCCTCGCCCATCTCATCATCGACAGCCTCTACGACATCCTGTGCGGTGATAACACCAAGTAATTCCTTTGTCTCAGATAAAACCGGAATGGAATCCTCTGCGTAATCCACCAGTTCGTCAATACAATCCTCGATTTTCTCATGATCGGTCACAAATGGATACGTCGTATTGATGATAGATTCCAATGTATCATTTTCTCTGGCGACGATCAGATCCTTCAGGTCAATCGCGCCATAGTATTTATCGGATTCGTCTAATACATAGACCGTTCCGATATTATCATTTTCACCTGCCTGTGAAACCAGCTCGCGCATTGCCTGCCGGATATCTATGCCTCTGCGGATGGCGATATAGTTCGTCGTCATACGACTACCCATCTCGTTTTCTTCGTAGGAGAGGATCATCTGGATATCATTTCCGGCATCCTCCGGGAGCATATCCACAACCTGCTTTTTCGTTGCATCATCGACCTCGTCTAGGACATCGACCGCATCATCGACTTCCATCAGGGAGAGTACCTTTGCTGCCTCCTGCAGATTCTTATCCCGCAAATGCTTCTTTGACTGCGCTGTGTAATTCTTTCTTTTCATCCATTTCTTCATTGTCTTCTACCTCCTTATTCCGGGGCATAAAAATACCACCGTCTTTCATACGGTGGTTCAGACAACAGAAAACTAAACGCAGTTATATCGTCATAAATAAAATGAGACTATATCCAAACTGCGTTCGTATATCCATATGTCTTCCACCGCGTATCGCTCGACTCGTACTATCGCAACCGTCCATAGTCTCACCTCCATAATTTTTTATTCTATTCGCAGCTTTATCACTGCCAGATCTATCCGAACCAGATCTCGCCATGGTTCTTCCTCGACCTAAGATGTAGTCTACCCCATTTTCCCTGGCTCGTCAACCAAGTTTACATGCTTTTAACATTTTACAACTCATGGTAATATGGGCAGATATCTTCATAACTTCCATCCTTCATGCGGAAGCCACCCGGTATCGTGCCGAGCTGTTTGAATCCAAGACGCTCATACAGATGTCGTGCATGCACATTACTTGCGACAACCGCATTGAACTGTAAGACACGGTAACCATGTGCCTTGCCCTGCGCCAGACAGTCAGACACCAGCTTCTCGCCGATATGCAATCCTCTCGATTCCCGGTCGACCGCATAGCTGGCATTGCAGATGTGTCCGCATCTTCCTACATTGTTTGGATGTAGGATATACATGCCGTAGATTCTGCCTGTGTCCATATCCTCCGCGACTCCGCAATATGTCTGCTCTGCGAAAAATGCTGTTCCTGACTCCGGTGTCAGACATTTCTCCTGCGGAAATGCCACGCCATCTTCGACAACCTGGTTCCAGATCGTCACCATCGCCTCGATGTCATTGTCTGTATATGCTCTTACTTCGATATTCATGGTTTTATTCTTCTTTCCTATATCAATCCCACAAGCATTGCAACCGCGGTCTTCATAATCTCATCCGGGAATTCATACTCCGCTGTATGAAGCTGTGCATGGTCTTCGCCATCGCCTACACCGAAGAATGCCCCCGGCACTTCCTGCAGATAATATCCAAAATCCTCCGACCAGCGCATCGGCTGTGCAAGCTCTGTCACAGGAAATTGTAATTTCTCTGCACACGCACGCAGCTTATCTACATTTGCATCGTGATTCTCCGTTGCAGGAAACCGCTCGATTTCCTCTATGGCTATAGTAAGCTGATTTTCTTCTGCAAGTGTCGCAGCCAGAGCTTTAATCTCATTCACATATGTGTCAAATGCATCTTCTTTCTCTGCGCGCACCGTAAGCCGCAACGTACCTTCAAACGCTGATACGCCATAATTTGCACTGCCAACATCCGCCCCGATCACAGTCATACGCACGAAATTCTCCCGCACTTGCATCTCCTTCGTAATCCGCTCGATCTCAAGCAGAAGCTTCGCCATCGGAATAGCCGGATTCCTGCCAGCTTCCGGATATGCCGCATGGCTTGGTGTTCCGGTCATGCGAATCGAAAGCCCGGTCGATGCACACGCAAATGTTCCCTTGCGAAGCAATACCTGATTCTTCGGATAGCCGGGAATATTGTGCAATCCGTATATCTCCCCGATCTGCTTTTCCGCAAGTAATTCCTTGCAGATCTTCGCGCCCGCGCCAATCTCCTCACCCGGCTGAAAGATCAGATACACATCACGGTCTGGCAATTCTTCCCGCTTTGAAAGATACAACGCTACGCCGCACAGAATACTGCTATGCCCATCATGTCCGCAGTAATGTCCCGGTTTTCCATCCTTTCCACATACCGCATCCATATCCGCCCGGAACGCAATCGGTGCTTTCCCGCTTTCCTTCTCCGCTTTCTTCACGGCATAAAACCACACGCCTTTATCTACAACCTCAAACGTTGTATGCCGTTTTATAAATTCCTGCAATATATGCTGTGTCTTTTCTTCCTGCATGGAAGGCTCCGGATTCTCGTGGAGCTTCTTGCGCAGACTGTGAATCATATCAGAAAGCTCTTTATATCTTGTGATATGGATCTCCGGAATTGCAACATCCGCAAATGTTACAACCTCTTCCTCCATCTCTCCGTCCGCATCCGGATGCTTATGTTCCACATTTCCTTGACCATGCGCATTTCCTCCAATATGCACTTCCGGGATTGCCAGATTATCAAATGCGAGATTGAATTTCGTTTTTTCCTTCTTCTCTTTCTTGTCCTTCATGCGATTCCTCCAACCGTTATCTTCATTTCAAGATAAGGATTCCTTCCAAATATTCGTCTCACTACACTATATAATATTGATGAACAACGTAATCACCAGACTGTTAATGAAGTCTGCAAACAAACTTCCGATCAACGGTACAAGCAGATACGCCTTGACCGATGGCGCATAGCGGTCACAAAGCACCTGCATGTTCGCCATAGCATTCGGTGTCGCACCCATACCGAATCCGCATGTTCCGGCCGCAAGCACTGCCGCGTCATAATCCTTTCCCATCACACGGAATACTACAAAATATGTGTACAGGAATATAAGCAGAAGCTGTGCCCCGAGCAAGATCATAAGCGGTAATGCAAGCTCCGCGAGCTGCCACAGCTTCAATGTGATCATCGCAATTCCAAGGAAAAGCGACAGACAGATACCACCAAGGTTGTTGATCTCACCCATATAGATGTCAAATTTTCCGGAATACTCGCCGACATTTCGAACAATCGCCGCGACGATCATAGCTCCGATATAGATCGGAAATGTAAGTCCCGTCTTCGTCAGAAGCTCGGAGATGATCGTACCGAGTCCGACTGCCAGAATCAGCTGAAACACAGCTGCGGCATACATATTCGAATGTCTCTCATGCTTCTTTTCTTCCTCGATCAGCAGGCTGTCATCCTCTGTCACGATTGTATCGAGCAAATGCTTCTTCTCAATCAGACGTTTCCCGATCGGTCCACCGATCAGGCTTCCTGCCACCAGGCCGAAGGTTGCCGCTGCCGTACAGATTGTCGTTGCCCCCTGTACATTAAAATCCTCAAGCACCGGGCCAAATGCACCTGCTGTTCCGTGTCCGCCGACCATAGGAATGGAGCCGGTACAAAGTCCGACCAGCGAGTCAAGCCCGATCAGATGCGACACGCCGACTGCCAGTAAATTCTGCATAAAAATCAGGGCAATGACTAATCCAAGGAAGATTGCAAGTGCCTTTCCTCCACTCTTTAGCACCTTCAGATTCGCCTGGAATCCCACCGATGTAAAGAAGAATACCATACAGACTTCCCGAAGCGTATCATCAAATGTAAATTCCACCACCCCTGTGCTATATAAAATACAAGTCAGTACCGAGAAGATCAATCCGCCGACCACCGGAGATGGAATACAGAACTTTTCCAGGAAATTTATTTTCTGTTTCAAGAATTGTCCAAGCATCAGCACCACGACCGAAAGTGCCAATGTCTGATACATATCAATTTGTATTTCCATGTAAAATGGTTCTCCTATCTGTTAATTTTCCTGTGCATCTACCGAGATGCCCTGTGATGCATAATATGCTTTTGCCCCCGGATGGAACGGAATCTGCACACCATCCACAGCCGCATTTACATCCGCTATTTCCTTTAATGAAGTTGCATACTCGATTTCTGTTGCATGTGCAAAAAGCTGCCTTGTAAGTTTTTCGGCTGTCTCATCAGACATCTTCTCACTCGCAAGCAACAGCGCCTTGACACCGACCGTTGCCACCTGCTCTGTCTGTCCATTGTAAGTGTTCGCCGGAATCTCACACGTTTCATACGATGAATATGCAAGCTTCAGCTTATCCACGGTCTTCGCATCGACCGGAATAAGCGCAATTTCACAGCTATCTGCAAGCTCCGCAATCACATTGGTCTGCACACCGCCTGTATAAAACATCGCGTCAATCTCGCCGCTTTTGAGCTTCTCTGCTGCCTCAATATACGTCAGGTTGACCGTCTCTGTAATCGGAGAAGCAAGTCCACTCACCTGTAAAATCTGCAATGCGTTCCGCTCAGTTCCGGACTCTGCTTCACCGATACTTACCATCTTTCCCTGCAGATCATCTAAGCTTTTGATTCCGGAATCCTTGCGTACAACAATCTGGCACGCCTCGGTATAAAGGCCTGCCAGTACGCGGTATCCCTGATAGGATTCCCCTTTTTCATCCGTTCCATAATACGCGGCTGTGGCAAGATCGGCCTGCGCAATTGCCACGTCTACATATCCCTCGGACAGCAGCCGCAGGTTCGCCATCGAACCGGCCGTTGATTTTATATTGAATTTCATTTCCGCATCCTCTGCATTTGCAAGCTGTGTATATGCCGTCGCAAACGCATAATATCCGCCACCAACGCCTGCCGCACCGAACCGGATCGTATCCTGCCGCACATTACAGCCGGTCAGACTTACGCACCCGACGGTAAATGCCAACAGCGCCACTGCTATCTTCTTTATCTTATTCTTCAAACTGTTCCACTCCTTTCCTGGTATTGCCCCCTCAACCCCCTATTCTTCATTCTTTAATTCTCCGGTAGTTTCATTCCATACGTTTCAAGATCCACGCGTCCGTCCACGACCATAATTCCATCTGCCGCAAGCAGTTGCTCCTGTACATTCGCACCGCCAAACGCGAACGCTCCGGCAAGCTCGCCCTTCGCATTTACCACGCGATAACATGGGATATGCTCCGGATCCGGATTCCTGTGCAGTGCATTTCCGACTGCACGCGCCATCTTCTTATCCCCGGCAAGCTCTGCGACCTGTCCGTATGTTGCTACCTTTCCACGCGGAATCTTCTTCACTGCCTCATAGATCCGCTTCGACGGGCTATCGGTAACAAGCCGGTAACTCTCTGCAATCATTTCCCGCACTGCATCGTCCGGGACACTTCCATCTAAGATAATCGTGTTCCAATGCTCCCGGTTCTGATGCCACCCCGGTAGAACCGACTCGAAGGCATCCCGCCAGTAATCACGCCACTCCGGGTCTACCTTAACATTCAGATTCATATATCCATTCCGTTCATATGTCCATATAAACGCTTTCCTGCTGCCCTTCACACGTACCAACTGCCAGTTATCATCATGAAACGGGGCGTCCTGATATGTGTCCGGAAAGGACAGCGCAAACGCTAAGACTTCTTCTCTTGTCTGCATCTTCCCTGCCTCCATACTTTTTATTATAGTACACGCTTACCGGAATGTCTTCAAGTACACCTTTTGCTCATCCGTAATCCGGTAGCTCTCCACCGCCTTCTGAATCGTCTTTCTGTGCACCCACGGTGATAATCTCCGCTCTTCGATATATGGGATACACATCTCCCACTGCTTGGCAAGTGCGGTTGCAAAATACCACGCGATCATCATATTCACATAATATTCCTCCGATGTGACCGACGCAACCATCACCGGATATTCTGGCTTAAAATCCTCATCTAAGTATAACCGCATCAAAAGTCCTATGCCATAGCGGATCGTGTAAGTCTCCCCGGATGCAAGAAATGTGTGGATCTCCGGAAGCAGTTCCTCCTTATGCTTCGCAAAACATTTCGGAACCGGGAAATCGCATGTCGCCCAGTTGTCAACATATGGCAGCATGCGCTTTACCTCATATAAGCACTGCGCATAGTCCTTGATGCCACCGATCAGCATCATGTGCAGATTATTTTCTTCATAGTAGGTATGTGGCAGCTCCTGCAGAAATACTTCCGCACCATCCTCTTTCGCAAACGCCTTCGCAAAGTTCCGCAACACCGGTGTCCGGATTCCGATCACATGTGCCGGTTCAATATTCGGTATCAATTTTGAGTGGAACGCCTGATACTTTTTATCCTGCAATTCAAACAATCTTCGCTGTAGCTCTGTCATATCTTTTGTCTCCCAAGTTATATACAACAACGAGCAGGCATTCCCAGCCTGCTCGTTAAAAATCAGATATCTTTAGAATTAGTTCTTCTTTTTATCTACAATAAATGTATCATAAATTGCCCTGATTGCCGGCTCGAAGTCTTTATTTTTAACACCGATAATAATATTCAGCTCAGAAGACCCCTGATCGATCATCTTGATGTTGATTCCATCCTTGGCAAGTGCACTGAATAACTTACCGGCAGTACCACTTGCAGACTTCATGCCTCGTCCAACGACTGCGATCAGCGCAAGTCCTGACTCGATTTCAACTGAATCCGGTTTTGCGAGACGATGGATTGCAGATACCACCCGCTGCTCCTTGTGCATGAATTCATCCTCATGAACAACAATTGTCATGGTATCGATACCGGATGGCATATGCTCAAACGAAATCTCATTTTCTTCAAAAGCCTGAAGTACTTTTCTTCCAAATCCTATCTCGGAATTCATCATTGCCTTGGAGATAAAAATTGTACAGAAATCCTTCTTACCTGCGATACCTGTCACTACATAATCCTGCTTCTGGCATGTACTCTCAACAATCCATGTACCCGGATCTTCCGGTGCATTTGTATTACGGATGTTGATTGGTATACCACAGTTACGGACAGGGAAAATCGCATCTTCATGAAGGACGGATGCTCCCATATAAGAAAGCTCACGAAGCTCTCTGTAAGTAATATATTTAATCGGCTTTGGATTCGGAACGATACGTGGATCAGCTACAAGGAAACCGGACACATCTGTCCAGTTCTCGTACACATCTGCCTGACTTGCCTGTGCAACGATAGATCCTGTCACATCCGAACCGCCACGGGAAAATGTCTTGACATTCCCATCTTTGCCAAGTCCGTAAAATCCGGGAACAACTGCACGTGGTGCCTTTGACAATCTCTCACTAAGAACCTTCTCTGTCTTATAGCTGTTGAGATTTCCTTCTGCATTGAAGAAGATCACCTCTGCGGCATCAATAAATTCAACACCAAGATATGCAGCCATAATCTTACCATTCAAAAATTCTCCTCTGGACGCTGCATAATCAACCTGTGGATTCTCGATCAGCTTCTTTGTGATTTCTTCAAAATCCTTATCCAGCGAGAAATCCTTCAGCGCAAGCCCTGTGATAATCTCATCATATCTTGCCTTGATTGCCTTCATCTCTTCCGTAATATCTTCTCCTGCTTTTGCTGTCTCATACACATGGAGAAGCATATCTGTTACCTTCGTATCTTCCGGAAATCTCTTTCCCGGTGCAGAAGGAACAACATAGACACGACTCTCATCGGCTGAAATGATTGCTCCAACCTTCTTGAACTGTTCCGCACTTGCCAATGAACTACCACCGAATTTTACTACTTTCTTCATAATCTTCCATATATCCTTTTTGGTTTAGTATTTTGATATTTTGTATTTTATACACTTTTCAACAATATAGCAAGAGATAATTCTACATCTTCTCTTTTATTTTCCTTCTGTTTTTTTCTCCTGCTGACTCTTCCGTTCACTTATTTTTGATTTTTGTCCATATTTTCTCTCTCATTTTTCTTTAATTTTCAAAAAATGTTTTATTTTGTTTATCGTCTCAGTTTTAAACCATCATATTGACATTTTACACCTATTTCATTATTCCGGTAGCTTTATTGCTGCGTTGAATAATCCACAAGCACAAAGCTCGCCGGATATTCTTTTTTCGAAGCTGCTAAGGCATCCTGCAGATTAGCTGTATGCCCTGTCTTTGCAGAATACATATCACCAGCAATATAATCAATGCCACTTGCCGTATAATCATATACTTCAAACGTTACATCAAATGATGCCTTGTCCTGATACATTTGCGCAAATTCCTGATACTCCGCTCCTGTATCATCTGAATCCGATATATCCCAATCATTTATATTCGTTCTTGTCATATATCCGCTGCATCCCGCAAACAAAGCAAATTCGCCTATATAATGTGCATATGTTCCATTCATTGTCACAAGCAGATCATGATCAGTCTTATTTTCAACATAAAAGATTGGATAAGCATTAAATGAGCTTCTCTCCGGTGCATTATGCACTTCGGCTCCTATATAAGTAATACGCAATTCGTCGTTGTCAACAAGTACCTGATCCGTTTCCGCCGGTGTCCGTGTATAAGCCTTCGCCTGCGTCTCTTTATCCTCTGTAAAATCAATCTCCTGCACGCTATGATCCTGCAGGATCGGCTCTGCCAGTTCTCCTTCGGTATAGACCGCGAGCTCGATTTTTGCCCGGGTCATCGGATCTCTGCCTGCCTTGTATGGCATGATTCCATTGCAGTTATTTGCACAGATTTCCATATTTTCCCGTCCCGGATCTAAGTACCACCAGTTTGTTGCTTCCCAGTCATAATCCATACATTCATCGTTTACACTCCGGATTTGCAGGTCATAATAAACCAGTTTATCCGTCTTATTTGTCACCGTATAATAAATGAGACAGTCTTCCCCCGTCCATGCTTCCGGATCCAACTGATACATCGGCATTTCTTCCTCGCTTGGAACATAGCCCTGTTCATATACACGTTTGATTGTCAATGTTATATACTCATCATCGCAGACGGTTATCTCTACCGGACGGTAATGGTTGCCTGTATCCGGTTTTTTGTTGTGTGTAAGGATACCGGCTGTCACACCTCCGGCAACAAGTGCAGCCGCTGTCACACCTGCAATCACCTTTGCCTTTAACGTCTGAAAGAGGCCTTTTATTCCTGCTTTTCCTGCTACACCCGCTGCCTTCGCTCCTGCTGCAGTTCCGGCTACACCCGCTGCCTTCGCTCCTGCTGCAGTTCCAGCAATGCCCGCTGCCTTCGCTCCTGCTGCAGTTCCGGCAATGCCCGCTGCTCCCGCAAAAATATTGCTTATTACATTCGGAATATTCAAAGATTGTGACTCTGCTATAAAGATCGCAGTAAGCAGTGCAACACTGCCGGAGGAATACAGCTTGATTCCGCTTGTATCCTCATAATCCTGCACACCGTTCCGGATTTTCCCCCGCGCGGTTGACAGCCGGTATTTGACTGTCCCCTCCGGGCATTCCATGCATGCTGCAATCTCCGGTACGCTCATTCCGTCAAAATAATATAAAATAATCGTCTGGTACTGCACTGCTGACAGCTCTTCCTGCATGATCGTCAAAATGATCTTTCGTTTTTCGGCATTCAGCACATAGCTTTCCGGCAGGAAATTGTCATTTTCCTCCAGCAATTCTGTATCGATGCTGTTTTCTTCTACCGGCTCCGGGATCTTCTTCATCAGAAAATCCTTGCATTTGTTCACGGCAATCCGGTTTAACCATGCCACAATCCGCTCCGGGTTTTCAAGCTGTTGCAGATGCGTGAGTGCCGTAATGTATGTATCCTGCATCACATCCAGCGTATTTTGTTCGTTCTTCAAAAAGCTGAACGCCGTATAATACACCTGCCGGTATGTTGCCTGATAAATCTCCTCAAATGCCTGCGTGTCTCCGTTTATAACACGGGTTATCAATTCCTGAATTTGTTCCATATGTTTATTCCTTTCTTCCTTATTACATTATATAGACGATATATGCGCACCTTCGGTTGGGTTTTTTCAAAATTTCTTGAAATCCATCGTTTTATGGGGCTTTCGTTGACTTCTACATTTTTCTTTGCTAAACTCACATCATAGATATTAAAGTAATTTGAGGAGTTTTGCAATGGACAGCAAAATATTAAAATATTTCAAGAAAAACCATATTCAGATTGAAGATATCAAATATCTGACACGTGTTGATGGTAAAACGTGTATTCACACGATGGATAATCAGACATTCCTTACTTATATAACAATCAAAGACTTTTTTGAATCATTGGAACTGCATGATTTTATCTGTGTAAACAAAGGGATTGTCGTTGCCAAAAATCAGATTAATTATATTGCAGATGGCATCTATCATATGCTCGATGGTGCCGAATTTCAGGGAAGGAAACGCACGGCCGCTGCCCACAAAAAACTGAATGCGACCTTACACCAAAGCATTGCGGACAGCATCGAGACAGTGGTCGATATCCGAAACCGTTTTTCGATTCTGGACAATATGCCGATTGCCTTCTGTGTTATTGAACTTATATTTAACAATGACGGGCATGGGATTGATTTTGTATTCCGTTATTGTAACAACGAGATGGCAGTTATCGAAGGAAAAACGATCGAAGAAATGATGAATCATTCTTTCTTCTCAGTATTTCCAAATGCTGACAAAAAATGGCTGGTTGCATATACCGATGTCGCAGTCAATGGCAGCAGCCGTTACATCCGCGATTATAGCCCGGAAATAAACAAAGAGATTTTTGTGCGCTGTTTTCAGCCACTCGAAGGGTTTTGTGCCTGTCTTCTGACGCCGGTGGATGACCTGAACAAGGCGCTTCCTGCCACACATCTTCCCAACCGTTAACCGGCACCTATCACAACCGTTTGACACATACTGATCAAAGTTCACGGAGAGGCGATATGAAACATTCTTTCAAGCAAAACAACAGTTTGAAATCTCACAAGAAATTATGCAGAACGATTCTCATCGGAATCGTTTCTTTTCTTGTTCTCACGTTTCTGGAAGTTTTTTTACTTTCCGCTGTTTCCCTGATTCCGCGTTCTGCCATCCGGAAGCACACGCAGGAGTCGGCGGAATATCTACTGGAAAAGCCGGTCTTTTACCGTGTAGTAAAACAGGATCCTGCCTCTAACATCGACCACTATGCGGATGCGATCCTTCTGAATATCCTATATCACTTTGATTCGGCTCATCCGGTTACCTCGCCGCTTACCGCTTCTTATTATTATACAGAAACGCACAACGAAAATGAGAATCTCTATACAGCAGTAACCTCCAACGTAACACCTACCTACGATTATTTCCGGTATTGGCATGGTTCAACTATTTTCATACGTCCATTGCTAACGATATTAAACATCCGGCAGATTTATATCTTTTTTGCCATTATACTGGCAGTACTATTTATTGTTTTATTTACGCAGCTGACGAAATCCGGACACACAATCTGTGCCCTGGCTATGTCTGTTGCGCTTTTGTCGGTATCGTTCTGGTTTATTCCTATGAGTCTCGAATACATCTGGTGCTTTCTAATCATGCTTATAGCAGGCATCCTTACAATATTGCTCTATCAGAAGAAACAGGAGGTATCCGGACTATTCTTCCTGCTTGTCGGAAATATCACCGCATATTTTGATTTCTTGTCAACCGAGACAATTACACTCCTTTTTCCGCTTGCATTGTTACTTGTCCTGATGCAGAAAAATAACCGGTTATGCGATGCAAAAACCGGTTTTAAAATCATTCTGTCGCGTTCTGTCTGCTGGGGCATCGGCTATCTGGCTTCCTGGATTGCCAAATGGAGCATTACATCGATTGCTCTGAACAGAAATATCTTTGCACAGGCTTTATCATCCGCCTCCACACGGGTAAACGAAGATGCCGGCAGCCTGCATGGACCGGTGCTTTCTATAAATGCATTTCTACGGAATATCGCATGTATATTCCCGTTTATTTTCTGTTCTGTTGCAGACGAAATACTGTACACATGATCCTTATAATTTACCTGTACAGTATAACCATCCTTTACAGTTAAAGCTGTATCCTTTGTAACCCCCAGTTTTTCTCCTGTATAGCCTTTTTCCAGCTGTAATGCCCCTGATACCGTAAGCATACCGCTGCCCGATACATTTACGGTGCCCTTTAGCTGACTTATCTCATGGCTTCCGGATACGACAAGATCTGCACCATTCGTTCCTTCGGCAATCAGGGATGTAATCGTTCCTCCTGCATAGTTAATGACCGGATTCATCCCCGAATAATTTGTTACATTCAAAGAAGAAATCGTTCCTGCATTCATGTTGACTGTCGCAGTGCTGCCAGAATATCCAGGATTTTGAACATTCAGGGTATCTATCGTTCCACTATTTGTCAAAGTGTATGTCGAACTATATGTCGCGGATGTAATATGTCCGGCATTCGTAATGCCGACTGAACTTTGAAGATCCTGAATGCTGGCTCCCGCCTGATTATCAACTTCTATGTTTCTTTCAATTTTACTGATGGATCCCTGATTGACAATTTTTCCACCAGATCCATACACCGTTCCGGTGATATTTCCGGTAGATGAAACAGTCAGCGTGCAATCAGTCACAGCATAGTCACGATTGTCTTCCGTTGAAATCGTCGTATCCCCCGTAACATTAATTGTTTCTGCAACTACACGCACGGCATCCACGCCAAACAATTCTACAATCATCACAACCACTAATATAATCGCTTTTAACGCCCGAATTCGTTTCTCCATAGATTGTACCTCTCCCGCTTACAACAAACTCTAGTTTCTTATGGTAAACTTTACCATAATTATCAAATGTATGTCAAACAAATTCAAGGTTAAATTGATGCATTTCATCTTGGCATTGTATTAAATTCATTTTTTTGTTTTTTAATAGATTATTGATTTGAGATAATGCACAACTTTTCTTACCGTCAGACGTTGCCGGAGCCGCCTTTCTAATCATTTATATCTCTCATCACAATCTGCGTGTCGTACTGCTTCATGGTTGGATCTAAAATCTCTTTTATTGAATTATTATGGGCGACGCCATACACATTATCATTGATATATTCCCCATATCTTTCCGTGTAATTATATACCTTGAATGTCACGTCAAATGGGATCTGCGCCCGGACAATCTTCCCATCCAGTATCGCGGTTCCTTCCACTTCTATCTTTAAGTCATGGTCCGTCTTATTTTCCACATAGAAATATGGATTATTTGAAAATGCATTTTTGTCAAGCTCGTCAATGATATAGGAGTTAATGTACGTAATCCGCACCTGATCATTATCCACGACTACCCCGTCCCCTTCTTTTGGTTTTCGTTCATAGTTCGGAGCAATCTTGTTCTTGTCTGTAAAATACACATCCTGTATTTCATAGTCAAGCTGTTCTGCAACGCCCGCGTCATTCATCATCCATTCTTATGTAGATTATTTTTCACTGTGTTGCGTACAATATTGCTCTCCGTGTTCCAGAGATCTTCTTTGATTGGATATTCGACTTCTTCCTGATCCGGAATATTTTCCATATGTATGTTTCCTTTCTCGCCTATAAGTTTTGTATAGCCCTTCATCTTATTGACGATTTAAGTGGTGATTTGGTTGGTTTTTCCTCAAAATCTTCTCATAGATTTCCTCAACGCCCGGATATCCCGCATC
This sequence comes from Coprococcus hominis (ex Arizal et al. 2022), assembly GCF_040094675.1. Lineage (NCBI taxonomy): Bacteria > Bacillati > Bacillota > Clostridia > Lachnospirales > Lachnospiraceae > Coprococcus > Coprococcus hominis (ex Arizal et al. 2022). The sequence goes on along the minus strand of NZ_JBBNHG010000026.1, from coordinate 102,819 downwards.
CTGTATTTCTTCCTTCGCCTGTGCAAGTGCACGTTCAAAAGAGTTCTGCATTTGTTCAAACCTCCGCATTGCGATTCTCTCTCCGAGTCCAATATGCCTTGCCTCTGCGCGAAATGATTCTTTTGTAATCTTGCGAATATCCAGTTCTCCATCAATTGCCATTGCCATTTGTTCTGTACTCTCTTCGTAAATCATCGTTGAGACAATGTCATATGCCGGAGCAAGCCGGATTGTCCTTCGATCCTTACCATACAGTAATCCAATATTCTTAATATGATTGTCCGTGTTCCCGATTAAATAATTAAAGATACATATATCCCATAATTTCAATTGATCTTCCACCGGATTGTCTGAATACTGCCTTAATAATGTAAACACACGCTTTAAATACGAGCCCCCTATCTTCTCATATTTCTGAGAAGCCGGAACACCGAGTGCCTGTGCAAAATCTTCCTGTTGCAACCGGAACGGAACTTTTTTACCATCTATCACCCGGCTATCTTCCTGCATCAGCCGGTCAAAACGTTTTGTCGCAAACAATATATGCTCTCCTGTTCCAACTGATATAATGAAACTTTCCGGTACATCTATTCCCAATATCTTTGCTGTACGCAGACATAGTTGTTCATTTGCAACGATTCCGCTCAGCCGAACATGGCTTTGCTTTACAATATGTGTACTTGGTGCCGTCCCAAACGGCATATACCATCCATCTTTGTTATCATAATATAAACCTGTTTTTCCGGACGCACCAGTCAATGATAGATGTGCCTTTGCCAGAAACTGGGCTGATTTTGAAGCCCCTTCTTTGGCAAATTCCAGCAATTCTTCCCTTGATATTTTTTTATACGACGGACTACATCCACCTGCACCCGGCTCACAAATCCGAACAGCACCCAGACACTCATTTCCAAGTCCCGCAAGCACAGACAAATAATCTTCCTCTGCAACATGCATCCATCCTGCCACACACCTTCTCGTATATCCTTCTGGCAGTAACCCTTCAAAATAGCATCGTGTCTCAAAAGGCGAAAAAGCATCTTCCTGAAAGGGCAAACTAATTGAAATCGGTTGATGACTTTGATTTTCCAGATAAGACTTCTCATATATAAATCTTGCATCTTCCCAAGTTTCACCCTGTATCTGTCCAGCCAGCACAAAATCCCCATCTTCTTCTATGTATACCTCTAATTTCCGCAACTCATGCTCTCCTTTCCACCGACAGATCCAATCCCAATATCATCAGAAGCTGTAATGTCTTTCCTATCTCCGCCGTCGCTTTCCCACGTTCAACATCTGAAATAAAGCTGACACTGAACCCCGTAAATTCTGCAAGAAACGCCTGTGTATAATGCAGTTCTTTTCTTCGCGTACGAATCGCTTCGCCTAATTCTTCTACACTTCTTATCTTCATATTTATCATTCCTCTTTGCCGTACGGCATAATTTTAAAATTCTTTTATAAAAATAAGCCGTTCGACTTAATTTTACTGTTGTTAGTATAATATAAGCCGTACGGCTATGTCAATTCACATTTTATTAAAATGGTCTTTTCGGATTCGCTCCATGCTCTCCGATCAGCTTCTCCATCCAGACCATATCATACCAGCGTCCAAATTTATACCCGCACTGATAGAACTGTCCGACCATACGATAGTCAAGATGTGCATGGAATTCCACGCTGTTGTTCGTCAGGTATTCGTCCTCCTTCGGTGCATAGGCGATGCAGGCGTTCATGTTCAAAAATCCCTGTTCTTTCAATGCTTCTTCCAGTGCCGCATGCAGTTTTCCACCGATTCCCATATGCTTGCAGCTTTCATCTACATAGATGGATGTCTCAACCGCCCATGCATACGCTTCTCTGGCATGAAACTGCCCGGCATATGCATACCCAAGCACCTTTCCATCCTGCTTGGCAACAAGATATGGATACTTTGTTTTCGTCTGCCGGATCCGCTCGGTAAATTCTTCCAGCGTCGGTACTTCATATTCAAATGTAATGGCTGTATGTTCCACATATGGTGCATAGATGGCAAGCAGCCCGGCTGCATCTGCCTCTTTTGCTTCGTGTATTTCAATCATTGCTTTTCCTCCTTGTGACAGAAGCTACATTCCCGATCATTCAAGTATATAAAATAAAAGAAAAATTGACAAGACTTCCCCTCTTCATTATAATATAATAATGATATTATTACACTTGTAGGATTTAGGAGCTTTATCATGAAAAAAATGCCACAGATTACAGAAGCAGAATACGAAGTTATGCAAATAATATGGCATAATTATCCAATTAGCACAAATGAGATTACAGAACAGCTATTGCAGACAACTAACTGGAATCCACGTACAATCCAGACCTTAATTAAACGGCTGGCAACAAAAAATATTATTACCTATGAGAAGCAGGGACGTGTCTTTGTCTATACGCCACTGTTAAAGAAAGAGGACTATATCAGCCAGCAAAGCAAGTCTTTCTTGGACAAATTTTTCAACGGGAATCTTTCCTCTATGGTCTCAACCTTTTTGGATCATCGAAATTTATCAAAGGCAGAAATCGATGAACTGAAATCACTACTGGAACAAGAAAACAAGGAGTAATCTCTATGGATAATTTTTTTATTCACTTCGTAATATGCAATATAACAATCGGTCTTTTCGTTCTTATACTTTTATGTATGAAGAGAATATTTAAACATTGTCTCACTCCCCGCATGCAGTTTAATCTTTGGATTCCATTTACGATTTCACTGCTTGTTCCGTTTCTGCCAGTTTCATTTTCTACATTATCAACGAAAATGCAGGATCTGTTCCACCCTCTTGCACATTTTAGCCACGCAGTCCATACCACAAATACTTCGGAATATACATCCTCATCCACAAATCAAATCTATGATTACGCAATCTCCATGCGTACACAGTTTCCAGTCTATATTTCTACCATTTTTTGTGTGATCTGGGGAATCGGCATGTTCGTTATGCTATTCTCTTTTGTGCGTTCCCTTGTATTACTGCACCATATGCGCCGCACGGCAAACCTTATGCAGGACAAACGCATACACGACATCTATATGACATGTCTTTCCGAATTACAGCTTCGCAAATCCATCCCACTGTATTCTTCATCCATAATCGACACACCTGTCTCCACAGGAATTCTACGTCCTGCCATCTTTCTGCCATTACACCACATCTCCAACTTTGAAGAACAAGAAATCCGATATATATTATTGCACGAGCTTATGCACTGTTATTATAAAGATGCCATTTTCAATTACTGTATGAATATCATACGAATCTTATATTGGTTTCATCCACTCATTTGGCTTATCACAAAGGAATTTTATACGGAGCGTGAACTTGCTTGTGACACCTCCGTCTTACGGTTACTTGGTGCGAACGAACAGATTTCATATGGCGTAACCCTGCTCCATTTTGTTGATAAGCAAACTAACACGCCCCTTTCCCTGCTAAATAATTTGAGTGAAAATGCCAAGCAGATGAAACGTCGGATTTTGAACATCAAACAGCACCCGCCTCTGACTATTCAGAAGAAACTGCGCAGCATTTTATCCTTTCTGCTGTCACTTCTTGTAATCCTGTGTGGTACTCCCTGGCTGTCCGTTCATGCTTCTGACTCACTCCATTACCAGTGGGATACAAAATCGGTCTCCATAACTTCACTTGATTTATCTGATCAGTATCAGTCGTACTCTGGAAGTTTTGTTTTGTATGATATTGCCGAAGACACATGGAGCATATACAATCTGGATCAGGCAGTCACGCGTATTGCTCCAAATTCCACCTATAAACCGTACTGTGCCCTGTTCGGTCTTGATCAGCAAATCATCACGATTGATAATTCCAAATTAGAGTGGAATCATGAGTCATATCCTTTTTCCAACTGGGAAGCGGATCAAACACTCTCCTCCGCAATGAAATATTCTGTCAACTGGTACTTCGACACAATCCTGTCCAGTCTCAGTACAGAAATGCAAAGCAATTATCTGCGCCTGTTACAATATGGAAACCAGTCACCCAAAGATACATCCAGTATATTTGGAATGGAAACTTCTCTGAAGATTTCTCCAGTCGAGCAGGTGCTCCTGCTGACCAGACTATATAAAAACGAACTTCCTTTTTCCACCGACCAGATGAATGCCGTCAAGAACTCCCTTTACATAACCTCATCTACACATGGAAAACTATATGGAAAAACCGGAACCGGACGGATAGATGAGAAAGATACGAACGGATGGTTTATCGGATATGTGATTTCGGATACAAACACTTACATCTTTGCAACCAATATACAGGCTTCTGACTACGCGAACGGTAAAACCGCATCTACACTCACATTGGCGATTCTGTCGATGCTTCATCTCTGGGACGAATCGTAGGAAGCTCCAGCTCCTTTTCCTCTACGTGATTGGATAAGATTCGAAATGTTCCATCCGAAAAAGTCTGTACAACCAGCTTATTCACAAATGCACAATCAGAATTTTTATCTGGCCAGACACCATCTACATACAGGCTTAAAGTTCCATCTGCATTATATTGATAATCAACCACTTCTCCAAAAGGTGAATATGGATAATTGTACACAATATCCTGATAATACACATCTTTTTCCGCATCATAGGTATATGCATTTCGGAGCTGTTCTATGGTAACCGGAAGATATGTTGTCATAATCCGTTCAAACAGGTCGCCCGGAATGCAATCTGTAGATTCTCTATATGGCTTGCCATATGCAATATGATATAAATCCTCAAAAATTCCATCCATCAGAATATCACTTGCCGTCTCTGTGTTCCAATCTATCAAAAGCAAATTGTATTTTTGATAATCCAAACCGGATACATATTTCTCCGTCAATGCCTTACACGTATCGGAAAGTGGTTTTACACGCCAATAATTACACAGACTCGCATGTACGGGAATATATTTGTAAGCATAGATAAAATATCCCTTCTCTGTATAATTGATAAATTTGACATCATATGCATTTCTTCCGATCATCGACGGTCTCTTGTTTTCATCTGGTCGAATACCAACATAATACGTTTGTAATTGCCCATTACGATGTACAAATGTAATTCCTGTCAGCAGCCCATCCTCCAACACACTATATACAGTTACATCTGCATCTACGCCCTCCTGAACCGACTCATAAAATGCGACCAGCAAATCACCATTTCTCATATCTTCGCCATCAGTTACCGCCACGACTCCAGAGAATTCTGTTTCCGGCTTTGGAAATATATTGTTTTCATCCGAAATCCCATACCGTTCCTGCCATTCCTCATCCGTATAACGATCACTATGCCACCAATGTTCTCCCTCGGAATTATTTATTATGCGATTTTGCAAATAATGAATTGTACCATTTTCATTTTTTACTGTTACCATATGTGCAAATAACCGGGAAGTATTTTTCAAAGGAAAAACCGCATTTACTGTAAGTGTCATTGAACCATCTGCATTTTGCACACAACCGACAACCTCGGAATACGGAATTTCCGCATAATCTATCTCATCCATACTCCGTGGTCGAAAAAGATATGTTTGTGTGTCCGAATTATACCGAAGCAGTTTGCGCAATGTTTCAACCTCAATCGGAAAATGTTTCCTTATTACATTTTCGAATTCATCCTGTGGAATCTGATATTCCATTCCAACCGACAAATCCTCGCTCCTTTTGTATGGACATTCTTTCTGATAACATTCCTGATAGAATTTGACAAAGATATCATAGAAATCCAGCTGTCCCCAATGTTCAGCGTCCCAATCTACAAGAAATACATTATTCAAACTATACGAAATAGGTTCTATATAAGCTTCATTCATTGCCTTATACGCCGCATCTAATGCTTCCACACGAAACGCAATATGTTCCTCTTCCGGTGCCGCAAGCAACGCCGACATCTGATTCGAAACCCAATACCCTTCTATAAATAAATATCCCTCCTGCGTATAACAAAACTCCGTTGCATCATACTCCTGCAAATCTGAAATCTCCATTTGCTGATTATGATATTGTATACACTGTTGCTCAATAGTCACTTTTTCCCCACGTGACAAAAGACGATATACCCAAAACTTCTGATCCACTGCAATACGAAATATAATACAGTCTGCATCCTTTGTCTGTTTTTTACTCTGAATAAACGCCTGCAATTGTTCTGCACATGCCATATCGACTTTATTTTCCACATCAATAGCAACATATCCAAGTGAGCCAATCCCCTGCACAACCTGTGTTTGTTTTTTAACATCCGTTATATCATTGCTGGCATCATCATAAATGGATTGATAGACACGCAAGCACTGATCCAGAGTCCCTTCATCTAAAATACCAGTCTGCTCCTCTTCGCTTTCAATTCTGATATTTCCCTTTCCGTTGTTGTGCAAACACCCTGTCAAAAGGAATATCATACTTATCACCATAGCTATCAAGTGTTGTTTTTTCATCTGTTTTCCTCCTAATACTACATTTGTAATATTTATATATTACAGCCGTAGTATTAGTTTGTCAATTCAAACAACATCCCCGATTAACGCAATCGCACGGATATGAATTCCACCCATATTTTAACGTCGTATCAAACTGTTTCGGATAATCGAACACCACATCCTTGCCTATCGTTATAAAATACCGCGGCAATTTATTTCCATGATACCCATCATTTGAATTCATCTCATACAAAGCGCAATGAATCTGAAATTCCGCTTTTTCATCCATCAGATTATAAAGTCTGCTCTGCAATTTGCTCCATCGTTTTCCCATTGTACTCCTCCTTGGGGACGCTTCTTTTTATGTACACTACGATAGTCATATGATCTTGTCAACAAAAAAGACTTCCCACTTTGGGGGAAGCCCTTTCTGCATCTATATCTGTAACTACTTACACTGACATCATAAATGTATCTCTTATTCTCCGGATGCATCAAGCTCCCCTGTGGCATTGCTGATTGTAGTTTCTACATCCACGACCTCCGGTCCATCTGCAAATGCTTCCGTATTATTTGCTTCTTCGGTTGCGCTTATCTGCTCCTTTTCTTCTTCATCCTCCCACAGCGATTTGTGTTCTTTGCGTTTTCGCATCTCCAGCATCGCCGCTGCATTTTTTGCCATCATATAAAGCTTCGGATCGTATTCCATCAGCTTTTTCTCATCTTTCGCCGGAACCTTGTCCCCATGCATAATGCGCCTTGCAACAAGCATGATCTTGTTCATTTCTTTTGCCTGATCTGCCATAGCGTCCGACTGCTGTTTGCTTGCTATCTTGTCCGAGATCATGCGCCACTGTTCCATCAGTTTGTCCATGTAATCCTGATATTCCTGTCTCTTCTCATCAACCGCACTGTATTGCAGCTCAAGAATCGCCGACTCATCCTTGTAAACTTCCGCGCCATTCTCGGTCGTCTTTATCTTCTCTTCGAGTTTCTGTTTCTGCGCATACAATTCCTTCTGCTTCGAGTAGTAGGTTTTGATCTGTACGTTGTACCGTACTCTCGCATCTTCAATCTTCATACCGGTCACCTCTATCCCCGAAAATCAAATTTCTGTCCAACGCTCTTTTCGCTTTCTGTGAGTACATTTCGCTCGGAGTTCTCATATGCATAAGAAGAAACTTTGTCAATCAGCTCTTCCATTGAACCGGCTGTGATCTGCACGTATTCCTTCTCATCTGCAATCGTTGTTTCCTCATTTTTGGATTCTTCCGCGCGCTTCTCATCGGCCTTCTTTTCTGCTGCTTTTTTCTCAGCAAGCTTCTGATCTTTCGCCTTTTCCGCTTTCTTCTGTGCAGCCTTCTTCTCTGCTGCTTTCTTTTCCGCCTTCTTTTTCGCCGCCTTTTCCACAGTTGCAAAGAAGGTTGCCTTTCCATTTGCATCAACAGACATACCGAAGTTATTTACACTGGCACCGCTGCTTGTCAGACTGTTTTTTGCCTCCTGCAGCTTTGCCTGTGACATCGCAATAATTCCTTCATATTTTCTCCGGAAAGACTCATCCGTTGCCATCTTCTCAATTTTCTCATCGTCGATCAGAACAACCTGCTTGCTCGCATTTCCATATGCCGCCGCATTTGCCTGCACCTGTGATTTCATGTCCTTGCTTACAAGTATAAAATCCATATTTCCAAACTTGGCTTTCAGTTTGTTGTAATAGTCCTTCGCTTTGTCAGACAGCTCCACATCTCCAATCACCGTCCCATATCCGTTCTTCGTTGTAGGGACGAGAGAACTCGTCGTATCGGCTGGGTTGAAGGTCGTTGTCTTCACGCTGTCTGTCTCTGTTTTCTGTACATCTGTTTTCTCCGCATTCTTCCGGTCTGTCTTCGTGTTATTCGTGCGGGTGTTGTTCCACGTGCTGTTCGTCTGCTGATATGCAGATACTCCATATAAATTTGCCATTTCTTTCTCTCCCTTCGTCTAATATGTAATGCCCCCTCACATCTGTTCGGCGGCTGGTCGTCGGAACCGATCCTAAATATGAACTTCGTTCATATCGGTTCCTCCTCATACCTGTGCTGTAAAGCTTCCTCTGCCACTGTGATTGCGTCGCAGAAATCGTTCAATTTCCTCTGTTATCTCTGTAAATGTCTGTGCAGCCTCCTGCTGCCTGCGTGCCATGCTTGCATCACCGGCTGTCTTCGGCGATTCCGGCGGTTTTATTTTTGCATGTGTTTCTACATTTGCAATTTCTACCGTTTCGTATACATCAGACATTTCCGATTTTACATCAGATTGCGGTTCATCCACTTCCTCATCCGCTGCATCTGCCTTATTTTTATTGTCGACTTTTGAATCTTCTGTCGTTTCTGCCTGCTCTGTATCCTTTTGATGCTCCATTTTCTCTGCAGATTCCTCTGCCGCCTCCCTGCGCAGCTCTTGTTCCTCCGGAAGCTCCTCATATGCCCGACTCTTCTCAAACGCCTGATGTGCATCACGGATCATACACACTTCATTATTCAGCCGCTGCATAAGCACTACCTTCTTGTCCTTTGGAATATACGGATTGCTTGCGATTTCCTTTGCCTGTGCCGCAAAGCTTCCCATACGATTCAATTTAAGTCGCTGTACATCTTCCTTTGTCCGGCAATTTTTCAGTGCATTTTCATACGCTTTCTTCTCCGTCTGTGCTTTCTCATATTCTGCAAGTGCTTCCGGATCATGTTCTTTCAGATATGCGATTTCCTCTTCCGTCAGCGTTCCGCCGGTTTTCAACTTCGTATACAGCTCACTGGTCGCAGAACGCTCCCTCTCCGTCTGCGCCTGTCGTTCCAGACTGTCCAACAGGATCTCATCCTGCGTCATACCCTCTGTATCCTTCTTACTGTTGATATCCTGTTTCTTTTTCTGCCATTTCAGATCCAGCATTTGCAGACTGACCTGACTCTGAATCGTTCCTGTATACATCGTCTCACCTCCCAATTTATACTGTTTCACCTGCGTTTCCATAATACAGGCTCCGATCTTTTTATCACAACTATAAATTACGCATTTTCACATAGGAAATAAGCCCACTACAAGGGTAAAGAAATAATACAGAAATAGGTATAGTAATCCCCTATACCTCTGAAAACCTTATTACTTCATCCTTGAAGTTTTTGAGCTCAATTCCTTTTGAGCTTTTATATGTATGTTATCGGCTGGGGTAGGGGATTTGTTAACCTTTTAATTCAAGTAATATAAATAAAAGCCAAGAATATATAAATATATCTCTTCTAATCTAAACAGACGTACAAGCCATAGGTTCCACTTCAATCCCCAACGGAGCACATACTTTTCTAAGACTTTCTGCGTCACGTTCATTTCCGAAAATGAGCATTTTCTTCAGATTTGGGAACTGCTCCATCTCCGCTTTTGTTACTTTTCTGAAATCGAATCTTTCGTCTCTTCCGTCCCACTCTGGTGCAATCTGCATATAGATTTCATCGGAACCATCCATATTAATTTCTTTGACCAGCCCTGCAAGACTTGCCGGAATCGGTAATTCCTTAAAGAAGCTTACCGCGGCGCGTACATTTTTATCTGTTTCAAGATTCCAATGTGCTTTTTTGAAAATCATATAATCGTATATATCAAAATATGGCTTCAAGACTTCCTGATTGTACATGAGTTCCTGTATTACGGCGAGCTTAAAATTAAATGTATCGAATATCAGACAAGGTTCATCAGGAACAGTGATATTATAGTTCTCATCACTCTTTGGACGTTCCGGTCTGAATCCGATATATACATCTAATAGAATTTGATCTCCATCATAGACTGGAATATCTTTTCTCTTTCGTTCATCTTCTACTTTCAGAACAATATCCATATGAATCTGCCGAACCATATCCCCCTGCTCATCCTTAATTTCTGAATTATAGCCGTAGCCTAGAATATATGGATATAATCTGTCGCGTGACATATTTTGATTTAAGACTTTTAGTCCACCAATATAACATTTTTCTGTCTTTGATTCTGCGAATACGTTTTTCCCTGTAACATACAGCGTCATAGATGTGATATTATGGACATCATCTATATAGGCCTTCTGTTTTTTCAAGTTCCGAAGATATGCAGTTGCCCCCTCAAACGATATTCCCAGCTCATCATAGAAATATTCACAATGATTATCACTTTGAACATTTATCCTGGCCTCTCCAAATAATGCACGTATATCTTCATAGGAAAGTGGAAATGTCAGCAAATTGCCATTCAATACTACACCATTATCCAAAACCTCTACCTGATTCATTACTTATTGCACCCCCTCTTTCAATGTTAAATGGGAATTTACGAATATATTGTACCATAACAATTATAATCTTCAAACAATAATCAGAATCAATGGCATATTGCACAAAAGAGGAAACATCACACATGCTTCCTCTTTCCTTGCTCTTACTTATATTATTATCTGAGATATTTTGCTTAAATCCATATCGATGAATAACCTCTCTTACCGGAGCAATCCACTTTCCTTTAGCAAAATCTCCAGGTCGGTTCCTTCCACAGCTTTTATTACTTTCTTTAAGACAATCTTTTCTTTGAGGGAAAGCGGAAGTTCATCAATCGGCTTTTTATCAACTGCATAATATGCGGCCCGCAGCAATTCCCGTACATCGTACTTGGAACCCCACACTTCCGGAACACCACGATCTACGTTCATAAGTGTGTAAACTGCTTCCATACCCGTACGGATGGAGTATTCTGTTGTGAAAATAGTATCTCTCGGTGTCTCTGCAAACTGTCCCAGGAATGCAAAATTAACAGCGCCTTCCGGAACAACAAGCGGACGATCGCTTTCTTTTCTTGGCTGGAAGAACGCATTGATGTATGGCATGAAGCAGGTTGTTGTATTGCAGCGATTTTTTGCCCAATCGTCAATCTGATCTGTCGGCACGCCAATGTGATACAGCCACTCCCGGCAAACTTCTTCACCTGTACAATCCCGCATTGCCTTCTTCACATAATTTCCTTCTTTATTCGTTGTAAGTGCATATACCCAGATCAAAACCGTATTTTTATCCTGTGCTTTAAACTGCGGCTGACGATTGATTGTCCACGAAAGATACCAGTTGTCGGTACTATCCTTCACTGTCACAATTCCTCCGGTTGTTACCTTTCCCTCTCTCGGATCCCGCTTGCAAATGCTGATAATCTTCTGGATAATCTCTTCATCCGAGGTTTCTACAGTTGCACTCATCCAGTTTGTTGCTTCAAAATCGTCGCAGAATTTATCCGGATTACCATACTCGCCATTCTTTGCCTGTGCAGCAATATTCTTCCACAAATCCCAAGATTCGCCTGCACCGTTTTTAATCCGGCTCAAATCCGGCGCTGTATTCTGATCTCCATAGCAGGAAGTATCTGTACAGCAACCATTTGTTATAAAGACCAGATCATCCTCGATCAAATCTATTGTACCCGGGTTTCCATCCTTCTCATATACGATCTGTGTGGCAATTTTTTTACTATTTTCATCTTTGATGACAACATTTTTGACATCCATGCCATACTCGACTGACACACCGTGACTTTCGAGATATTTTACAAGCGGAAGAATCATGCTCTCGTATTGATTGTATTTCGTAAAGCGGAGTGCGGAAAAATCCGGAAGTCCATCAATATGATGGCAGTATCTGCATAAATACCGTTTCATTTCCAATGCAGATGACCATCTCTGGAATGCAAACATGGTCTGCCAGTACAGCCAGAAATTCGTGTCCCAGAAGGAATCCGGCAATATCTCACTGATTTTCTTATCCTCCAAATCTTTTTCCGGTGTCATAAACAACTTTGACAATGCCAGGGCTGAATCCTTATCAAGTGTAAATTTCTTATCTGTATGTGCATCCTGCCCGCATTTCTCAGAAGCCCTGCAAAGGGAGTAATTCGGATCATGCTTGTTTAACCAATAATACTCATCCAGAACAGAGACGCCCGGTGTCTCTATCGAAGGAACATCCCGGAACATATCCCACATACATTCAAAATGGTTGTCCATTTCTCTTCCGCCACGCATGTAGAAGCCTTTTCGGACATCCTTTCTTCCATCGCAGCTGCCTCCGGCAAGATCCAGCTTCTCAAGGAGATGAATACGCTCTCCCTTTACCTGCCCATCCCTCACCAGATAAAAGGCGGCAGAAAGCCCCGCTAATCCTGTTCCAATGATATATGCTGATTTCCGGTCAGCACCCTCCGGTTTTTCTGGTCTTGCAAATGCTTCATAAGTTCCTGCTGAATAATACATAATAAACACACTCCTTTTTTGTTTAAACTGTGACATTTTTCTTTGTTTCCATATACACAGTATATCCACAAAATCTTCTTCCTACTATGCACAAAAAAAGAGAACTGTCATAGAAAGCGACAATCCTCTTACATTGCATCCATATACGACAAACCAGCAGATTTGTCGTAATCAGCTCTTGTTCAGTTTTGCATTATTCAATGCATGTGCGAAAGATCCCTGAATCAATGCATTCAATCTTTCTATGATCTGTTTCGGATCCTCCTTCATTCCCTTGTCAATCCATTCTAACACCAGACCAACAAACCCATATTTATAAAAATCCGCAATGAATGTTTTATCCTCTTCCCGCACGACCATACCTGCCGCTTTTTCTTCGAGTACATCATATATCAGCTGATATGTTACTTTATACAAATATCGGTAAATATATCCTCGCGGAGCATTATGATAGATGTTGACAACAAAAGGCTCGTCCTTTTTCAATAGATGAAATATTGCCAGAAATCCTTCCTGCCACGTATCATATGTTTTATTCTGTTTGAGGACATGATCTGCATCTGTTTCGCAAATCCATTCAATCAACTCATACATATCATGAAAATGATAATAAAAAGTCTGCCGGTTTATCCCACATTTTTCCGTAATGTCGTTGATTGTTATTTTATCAATTGATTTTTCTAATAATAACTCCTTAAACGCAAATGCGATTGCAAACTTTGTCGTTGCCTTGCTCATGCTGCCTGACACCTCCTATGTGTTCCGCTGTTTTCACCTGCCAAACATAGCTTTGACTAAATAAAATATAATACACTCAGCCGCCTATGACAACCACGCTTCGCGTGTTTGTCTCGCGGGCCCACGCCCTATATTACGTATACATCTTGCGATTGCTGCACAATCACAAGCGCATAGATATTCTTCGAATATCTATGCAGATAAAATATGCACACCCTCATTAATTAGTGATAACATTTCATTCTAGCATTTCATCTTTTAGTTTTGGCAAGGAAAAAATATTTGAATTATAAGATATCATCATCCTATTTTTTATCTTCTTATAATAAGTTTCATCGTATTTTCCTCTTCCTTTATCAAAGACCATTCTCTTAATACTTTCATTTAAACGTACCACTTTTGATGGTAATTTTTTCTTTAATGCATCTTCAAAACCTTTCCAAAAAATTACCAGCTTATTATTTTCGTTTGATACTAGCCAGTCAACCAACACTTCCCACCACATTTTATCTGTATTTCCGATTGACATACCAAAAACACAAACAATATGGCTTTTATTAATAATTTCAGTCGCCTTTTCCGTCTTTCGTTGTCCTATGCTATTATTCATTCGTCTTTTAATAAAAGTATCTAAAAACAGTTCCTCATCTTTTAATAAATCATTTCCTATTTGTTCCACATCGTTTACACCCAAAATCATTTCTTCATCTGTTGTTCCATGAATATGAATTATTTGATTTATTTTATTATTTCTTGTATAGACCTTTCCTTGATGAGTCGCTATTATAGTTGCCTTGCCATCATATAAACCAACTATTCTGTCTAATATATTAGTATAATTAAACGTTATATATGAATATTCAAAATCCTCATCTTTATACACATCCATTGTTTTTTTAATAGATGCAACATCCTCCACCGGTAATTCACTATAAAAATTCAACATACTTTTGGAAAATTCTTTTTTTATTGGCTCTGGAGCCTCAAATCCATATTTTGCTTGCTCTTGTTCCAAATATTCAATTAATAGCTTATCCAACTCATCTTTATCATCATAAAATTTATCTAATTCCCCCTCCGGAATTTTGCCTATTTCTTGTCCTAACTTTTCTTCCAAATCAGACCAGAGTTTTTCTTTTCCATTAATCCAAGACTTGATCATATTATTGTCATTCGCATTTTTTATAAAATACGGATAAAATTGTGAATATCGAGTAGCTAACCCAATATTAATATCAAATCCATTGCCAATAAAAAATGTAATATTCAACGTACCTCATCTCCTTATCTGATTGCTGTTTCAAATTCTTACTACATAGTCTTTAACAAAACATTAAACTTGCATGTATCTTGCATACGAACTTGCATGTATAGCATGCAAGTTTAATGATATGTTTTTTTCATTTTCATGTCACTATTTACTTTTTCTTGTAACGCCTATCACGATTACTGCCAATAATATCAATATAGTCGGAAAGACCTTTCAAAATATCTTTTGTTCGACTTTCTTTTAAGCCTAACAATTCACAGAAATCCCAAATGCCATATTCTTTTCCCTCTTCCATAAAGCCAAGAATTTTATCATATTGCATCTGTGTCTTCTTTGTCACTTTTTTATCGCCGCTCTTTATCGCCGATTTTTTATCGCCGCTTTTTATCGCCGTTTTTTTATCGCCGCTTTTTTTGAAAGAAAGCGACAGTACCGTTCTGTCCGGATCAAATCTCTCCTCAATCACCGGTTCTTCCCAGCCTTCATCTTCCCAAACATTAAAGATATTCGGCACACCGCTTCCGGCACGTTCACCGATATTGATAAGATTAAACATTTTCATAAGAGCCTTGTTTCGTGGATCGGATTCACCGCCAAGACGCATCTGCTTTTTACCCGTTCTGATATAACCGGGATTTGCCAAAACTAGCTTATCCGGCTCTTTTCGGATAACAACGCCACGCAAACCATGATAATCTGCATTAATCAAACAATTTGCCAATGCCTCACGAATTGCCTTGTGTACCGGCGTATCGTCAACACGCTCGCCACCGGACATTTTGAATGGCACCTTAACATCTTTAATAATTTTGTTATAAACCCTGAAATAAAAGTCGCACACATTTCCGGACCATTCACCGGAACTGGATTGCAATCTGTCACTCCAACGCGTGGTAGGGTCTAACTCTTCCCTATAATCCAAGAAATACTCAGGGAACTGACGCACAATGTTATACTCATCCCCAAACATCAGCATGCCTGCTGCCGTAGGATGTAACTGTCCATCTTCCTCAGAAATTGCAGCAGCACCAATACTTCGCAAATATTCATGATCGCTCAGGCGTTCAAACGGATGTCCCTCTTTTAAAGAACGATGGCTGTTACGATATCCATGAATGGTATCATAATTCAAATCTTCCATCGGAACCTTGTCCAGCACTTCCATGTCCATGGTGCGCTCAGTCTGATCACGAAGCATCGTCTTTACCTGTAACCTAGTACAATGATAATCGCCCTCATAATTTCTGCGGAATGTGCCATTAAAAATATCATTATTAATGTACACCGGCTTCTGCTCACGCTTTGCCATCGGCACATAAATAACCATTATAACATCATGATTATCGCCAACCTCATAAGTCTGAACATCATCTTCTGACAGGAGATTGATGCTTACCTTCTTGGGATTGTTCATATTATCCCAAAATTCCTTACGAAGCTTAGATGCATTCCGGAGACCGGTAGTTCTCCAACTACCATCTTTATTTTCTTTAACTCCAAGAATAATAACTCCACCATAACAGTTCGCAAAGGAAGAATAGGTATCCCACAAAGAAACTGGCAAACCGCCCTCTGCTTTTTTTACTTCTCTTCTGTTATCTTCTCTGTATTCATCAAATTGTGAAAGGTCAAAAATATTAGGCATTTGCTTCCCTTCCTTTCATTCTCAAATATTCAAAATACATTTTATTCAACTAATTCTTCCATTCTTTGTTTTATCAATTCAAAAACTTTTGATTCAATGGAATCAAACTGTAATAATATTTTTTTAAGTACTTCAAAACGAATCATTCTATTACTTAATTTATTTACACCTTCTGATGACGCTAATTTGTACTTTTTAAGATACTCAAGTACCTTTCTTTCCTCTTCCGTTTCTCCTTGCAAATCATATTCGTTTTTAAATATAGTGTAGCATTGTTCAAAGGTCAAAAACATCTGAATAACACTTTCAGAGACATCTATGTTATTTTCTACAAAATCAAACATTACACTAAATAAAGTATACATTTGAATTTTTTTATTAACAAAACCATTAGTCTCTCCATTTGTTATTTTTTTAATCAGTTCCATTGCCCTATGAACCTTTTGAACATCGGATTCTGCGTCTTTATAATCCTCACAAAATTCTTTATAAACTTGGTCCAATCTCTCATTTTTTGTCTGATCTATTATACCTTCGCGGGCTAATATCAAAATACTGCTACAATATTCTATGTCTTGCATCCTTCTCACATCTCGTGGACTAAAGACTTTATAATCGCTCCAAAATTCTTCATTAGCCAATTCTTCTGAAATTGTTCCAAATTTACTATTCAGACTATTTCTTTTCTCTTGTTCATTCAAATTATAATCTGTTAAGTTAAGTCGATAAAACATCTTTCTTACTTCTTCAATTGAAAAATCTTTATCTAAATAAATTATAGACATCTCATAAGACCATATAGATTTTTTTGTATTATCATCTAAATCTTCAAAATATTTATCACCATACTCATCTATTATTTCATTGTCTGTCAAATACTTTTTTTGTAACTTATACTTTCCTGCAATAAAATCAAATATAGCATTGATTCTTTGCTGTCCATCGACAATATGTGTTATTGTTGCACCATTATTTGGATCTGTATCAAAATCCCACAGGAATATCTCTGGAATAATCAATTTAAGCAATATTGTTTCTATTAATCTTATATTATCTTTTACACCCCAAACAGTTTTTCTCTGATATGTTCTGTCAACTACTAATGTTCCATCTTTAAACCCGTTATATATTGCTGTTATTTTCATTGTATTTCTTGTAAACTTATTTCCCATAATTTCCTGCAACTCCTTTCAAATTTTCAATAGCTTGAATATGATATTCTTCCATATCTTTCCAATCCCTATAGATTCTATAATGGATTTCATGTTTAAAATACATTTTTCTCTGCAATTGTCTTGTGGCTTCATTACTTAATTCCAACCATTTCACACGACAATTATCTATATTGTACAGGTCTATATCTGATATATACCCACGATAAATCCCTCTACAAATATACCTATACAGCCCCTCTTTTGTAACGTCATATGACTCTCTAAATAACTTCCAAAAATAATCAAACAATTGGGGCGAAACAACTGCTATATCAATGTCAGACCTACATTCTTCCTCATCAGAAAATGATTTTAAGAATTTCTTAGGAGATAAACTATAACCAGTTTTTGCACTGCCAACCATAACAACATTGTTAAAACCTATGCCCATAGCATCACTAACCAACATTTTAAAATCATCAACAGCATGAATAATATCTTTTTCATTAATTCCCAAAACTTTTTCAAAATACCAATTATCAGCTCTTAACAAGTATTTCATATAAAATTCCTTGACACTACAGTTTAATAAATCTTCTTTGATATTTTCTTCTGTATATACCATTCCTGATTTCCTTTCTACATAAAATATGCTTTTAGTAATTTATTTAATTCAACAGCTATCTTCTCTGCCATTAAGACAGGTACTCCATTTCCAACTGTTTTAAACATATCTGTTAACGACATTTCTTTAGGCAATTCAAATTCTTTAGGAACAGACTGTATTGCTAATACTTCTGCTACACTTAATCTTCTTGCTTTATATGGATGTAAATGTACTTCGTTATTTCCATATGCCGCTGTTGGCGAATATCTCCACCGATGCAATCTCTTATAAGATTTTCTAGAAACATCCCCTTCATCTATAGTCTGCATTCGATTTAATCCTGCTTTCGGTTTGAAGAAGTCATTTGCGTTTGCATGTTGTTCCACACAATTTTTTTCAAACCAATACTGAATTGTAAGTTCCTTATCTATACCTTCCGGCTCCATTTTAATTTCATTTTCATTAAACACATCTGTGGTAGGCCATTCCATATTCTTAATAACCTCCAACGAATTGTATTTTGATACCCCCCAATTAAAATTCTGTACTAATTTCTGGATTTTTTCCTTTTCGGCCTTACCAGTGCACTTTATTCCTATCATTATGACTCTTTCTCTCTCTTGAGGAACGCCATATTCTAAGGAATTAACAAGTTTATCTATAATATAATACCCTCTTCGTTTCATTTTTCGATACATCTTATCATAAAATTCTCTGTGTTTCTTGGTCTTCCACAAGCCTTTAACATTTTCAAACACAAAAAAATCTGGTTTCATTTTTGAAATTAAGTCAAAATATGTTTTCGTTAATTTCCCATTATCTCCGTTTACTCCTTTATTTTTCCCTGCAGTTGAAAAATCCGGACATGGAGGTCCACCAATAAAACCAATTATATTATCTTTACTATCTTTCTTAACAAATTTCTCTAACACCGAATCCGACTGAAGATAATCAGCTATATCATCATTAAAATAACCATGTTCTGGTTCTTCCATTTTCATTTTTTTTCTTGAATATTTATAAGCATTTAAAAAAGGCAAATATTTTTCAGATACCATTACAATATCAAAACCAGCCTTCTCCATTCCTAGATCTAACAATCCACATCCAGAAAAAAATGAATATATCTTTATTTTCTTCATATTATCATCGCACTTTTGTGCTTCCTCCAAATTTCAATCATCATTACTGTTGTCAAATAACATATTATCAAATATTACTTCTTCGACAACTCTCACACACTCATCCGCATGCTTCTTTATATCATCGCCCCAAAACCGTATAACAGTCCATCCTTCAAACAGCAATCTCTTATTAATTTCATCATCCCTTTCCTTGTTCCGGGATATCTTACTAATCCAAAATTCACTGTTATTACTTTTCTCCAGTCTTGGTTTTAAAACCTCCCAATCTTTACCATGAAAAAATTCGCCATCACAAAAAATAGCTATCCTATACTTAGTTAATACAATATCCGGTTTCCCCGGAAGCTGTTTGTAATTCTTCCGATATCGATAACCCTTGTTCCACAATGCCCGCCTTAATATCACTTCTATTTTTGTATCATGACTTCGTATATTTTTCATATTCTTATGTCGTTGTTCTTGTGACAAATTATCCAATACACTCACCCGACCAATCTATTTTCAAACTCACATTATCCCGAATATTTTCAGAGTTTTTCAATTTGAATTTTTACCTTACTAATCCAATATACTCTAATTCTATCGCCTGGTCTTGCACCAATCTGTGCATACCACCTACCCAATGCCTTTAAATCTCCGTCCCCTGCAAATTGTTTTGCATAAATATCTCCTAATGATCTTGAACCTTGTGCCCTCAAAATTCCATGAAAATATCCATCCACAGATTCACATTCAAATAAATTTTTTCCCAATATATCAACATGATTTGTTCCATTACCATTAAACAATCCCAACCGACGTGCATTATTAAGTGGAATAGGAATATAACCTTCTCCATTTATCGGTTCTCTACTATTTGTAAATCTATAAGTTCCCCATGCAACATGTGATTGTGACAATACAACCTCAAAACCATCTCCCGCATTAGCCATAGCTCTACCTCCGCTCTTAATATAAATATCTTTAATGATGTATATCCGATAGCATAATCTGTCTATCTAATCCAAATATCCTACACAACTCTGCATGAGAATATGGATTTTCCATATGATCTTCAATAAGCATTATTAAATTGGATACAGTAATACCGGAACCGTGAATACCTGATGCATTTACTTCATCCATAATCTGTCTATCAATATGTGGCACAAATCCGCCACTAATATATGTAAAATATCCTATTGGATGTGTACAAGTACTATAACTACTAATGTTTTCCAAGTAATTATGCACCATTCTGTTATGATGATCACCACTAATACTGTATTTGCTATATGCTTTATTATCTATAATAGCCTGATAACCTTCCTCATCTGAAATTAACAGAACATCTGGTGCTGATTTTGATCCTGTCTGTCCCAAATGAATTGCTTCATATCCAAATATATCTTGAAACAAGCTAGTCGTTGCTTTTTCAAAATCGACTGCTTCGTCTCTTCCTTGAAATGCCATATCGCGATAATGACTCAGATATCCTCCTACCGCTCCGTTTGGATATGTCTCAATCAAAACACTTTCTGTATACCTTGGGTCTGTGCCGGATATATTACAAATATAATCTACCACTTCAGCATTAATCCGTCTTACAGGGTTTAAAGAAGAGTAGTTAAAAAACGCACGTAAAATTCTATTCCTATCTATTACCTTACTTGAAACAGCTACTGTATTTAAAAGGTTTCTCGTATCCTTCTGATGCCACGGATCCACACCATATTTCCTTTGATATACATCGTTTTCCACAGGATACTGGATAAATGTCGGCATGTTAGCTACTAAATCTTCAACCTCTTTCCTCTTTTCATCTGGTATCCCAATTGTCCCCTTTTCACGATATACAAGTTGAGTATAATCAAGCCAATTCATCATCGTGTTCGCAACATCCATCAAATTACCTTCTGATGCATTATGCTTTTCTAAATAGTCGCTTTCAAATATTTCATCCCCATATGAACGATGCTGTAATACTTTTTCAACAACTTCGTTATAGCACTTATCCGACTCATTTTCTGCTTGAATTGCAACAATTAGGGCTATTTCCCTTTGTGACAATACTAATAATCTTTCATCCAAAAGCAACTTAAGCAAGAAGTAAAAAGGTCTAATCTTAAAACGTGGAGCAACCTTAACAGATGCAGAATATGCAGATGGATACTGAAATCTTAACACCTGTTTTTTTAGAACTGGAACCAGTGATTTTCCCTGCATAATTGCCTCACCTGCAAGTGTTAAAAACACTGTTTCATTCTTTTCAAACCATAGTCCCAAACTATACAGCATAGCCGCATGAGTTCTTCCGCCAGAACCAGAAGCATCTCTTCGTTCTCCTACGCGCTTTGTTCCTGTTTGCTCCAATTCTATTTCAAACTCAATATGAGAATCTCTATTTCTTGTCCACTTTTTCCCAAGAGCTGTGCTACAAAATGCCGCCAATTCTTCTGGAATAGGATTTAGTTTTCTCTTTGGGCGAGTAACCCACCAATAATCTTGCATTTAATCACCCCTAATCATCATTTCCGGTATATGCATCAATACTTTCGTACGGAATTCCTGCAAATGTTTTAAGAATTGCTTCAAAAATCACTCTTGCACCATTTTGAGGTACAGCCATTCCAATTTGCTTTCTTACTGATTCCTTGCTTCCTTCAAAAACATAATCATCCGGAAAAGTCTGCAATCTAGCTCGTTCTCTGTTTGTTAAAGCTCTTGGTTCATCATAATGATATATATGTGTTCCGCCACCACCTGAACCAGTTACTGTGTATGCCGGTTTGGTTGGATCCAATCGTTTATATATCTGACTAATCTTAGCCCCTTTAACCTTCAATTGCAATTCTTCCGGAATATCAGCAGTAAATGCATTCTGTCCCGGCTTAATATATTTTAATCGCTCTACAACCTGATGAGATTGCTTAGTTAATTCGTTATTTGCTACATCCTTAGGTATCGGGGGAACTTCCAGTGCAGTTTTACAAGTTACATCTATATTCTTGTATGGTTCTGGACTAGGTATTTTAAATTCATACGGCAAATCTGCCCGAATACCCACAATAATCATTCTGTGTCTTGCTTGCGGTACACCATATTGTTCAAATTTATACAAATTTGGATATATTCTATATCCGGCTTCAATCATATCCTCTTTAATTTTTTCAAAAGCCTTTCCTTCATTTGCACTTTTTAATCCACCCACATTTTCTGCTAAGAACCATAATGGCTTATATCTTTTTAACACTTTTATGCCATACGAATACAACGGTCCAAATGTACCATTAAATCCTTTTTGTTCTCCTACAACAGAAAAATCGTTACAAGGAAATCCAAAAGCTAATGCATCTATATCTCCCAAAGGTTCTATATCCAATTTACGAACATCACCACATATAACCGACTCCGGATCATCCGGACAAATATTCCGAGTATATGTCTTACACGTATCTAAATCATAATCATTTGCCCACTTGTGTATAATTTTATACTCTGAATCCGCTATTTGAGAATTAACTGCAGCATAAGCGAGTCCACCCGGACCACAAAACAATTCTCCCAGTCTAAATTCCTTAACTTTTTTCGACTTCATTATATTTCTTCTCCATTCGTTAATATAAAATTCCGTTTAAACTCGACACCAACCGCATCTGCGATTTCATTTAAATCATCAATGGTAAAACTCTCTCTTTTCATCTTCGCATTAAAACTTTGTGGAGATTTACCTAATCTGCGTGCTAGTTCAGCCTCACTCACATTACATCTAACACACAAGATTTTAATTTGTTCAGATATCGTCATATAACAATCCTCCTAACATTACCATTATAAACGTATTTATTGATAAAATCAACGCAAACATTAAGCATATATCATTTTTCAAAATGTATGCTCCACCTTATGCTCAGTACTAAATTTCCCCTTCCTCAACCACCTCTCCAACTATTACTCCGCTTCTCCCCCAGTCCTTCGCCAGATACGCATTCTGTGCCCACAGCCCCATTCGTACATCAATACATGGGATTTTCCCCTGAAACCCTGTATATTTTCTATGTACTCCATTTATTGGCGTCATTTTCTAAAAGGTGCTCCAAAAAGTGGAGTACCTATGTTATATCCAAAGGGTTTTAGGGATTTTTCCCTAACCGATACAACATTTTGCCCCGGATATCCAAAATGCGTATCTGGCAGAAGACACATCTAAATTCACCTGTGTCATTTTACGGTATAGAAATACCATTCTGGCACGTAAAAAAAGCGACTGGATTTCACCAGCCGGCTCTACTTCTGCTTATCTTGCTACCACACACTTATATCATCCAATGCATCCAGCCATACCTGCATCTCTCCGTCAAGCATCAACCTCACATACTCCACCGGGTTCTCAATCGCCATTGCATCCATCTTTCCTTGGGAATTGGGCGTGGTCCGAAGACCACTCTCCCACTTCCCACAATCCAGACTTACGATGCAGTTAGTATCATAGTGAATCACATTCACCGTATTATTCTGCTCGTTGTAAAATCCTCTTGGCTTATAGTCCTGATTCAGATAAAACTTATGTACTCGTTTGCACATGACTCTAACCTCCCGCTTACTATTAGTAACTATAATGTTACTTTTTGAAGTTGGAAGGAGTTACACGATGGCTATTGGTGAACGAATAAAACGAATCAGAAATTTCCGCAAATTAACACAGGCACAGCTTGGCGAAGCAGTCGGCTTATCCGACGTGCGAATCCGTCAGTACGAAACCGGCAACCGCACACCCAAGGAAGATATGATACAGGAGCTGGCAAAAGCCTTGAACTGTAATTACCGCTCCATTTACGAGCCTTCCCTCTACGCAGCCGAGGATGTGATGTATGCACTCTTCAAACTGGATGAGCACTACAATATGCCCCTCTACGAAGTTGCAAATCCCAAGAATCCTACCGAGAAGCATATCGCTGTTGGTTTTGATTATTCTTTACTGGATGATTTCCTGAATACCTGGAAAAGGAAAAAAGAGGACTTAGCCTCCGGTAAAATTACCAAAGAAGAGTATTTTGAATGGAAAATTAACTGGCCTCACACCGAAGATTGATTTGGTGTGGATTTGATGTCTTAAAAACAACGTGTATCACACGCGTATCACAAGCCCATTTTGAGTGAAGAACTTGAAACGGGCTTTTTCTTTGTTCGTTAATCTTCTCTAAACAAAAGAAAACCGCAACTCCTCATAAAATGAGGAATTGCGGCTTGTATTTAAGTTTCTATGATACGAAATCAAAGATTACTCAATGATAGTAGCAACACGTCCAGAACCTACTGTTCTACCACCCTCACGGATAGCGAATGTAAGACCCTGGCTCATAGCGATTGGGTGGATGAGCTCGATTGTCATCTCTACGTTATCACCAGGCATGCACATCTCTGTACCAGCTGGAAGGTTACATACACCAGTTACATCAGTTGTTCTGAAGTAGAACTGTGGACGATAGTTGTTGAAGAATGGTGTATGACGACCACCCTCGTCCTTTGTCAGAACGTAAACCTGAGCTGTGAACTTTGTATGACATGTGATTGAACCTGGCTTACAAAGAACCTGTCCACGTACGATATCCTCTCTCTTGATACCACGAAGAAGAGCACCGATGTTATCACCAGCCTGACCTTCGTCAAGGAGCTTACGGAACATCTCGATACCTGTTACAGTTGTCTTCTGTTTCTCTGGCTTGATACCAACGATTTCAACTTCGTCGTTAAGATGAATAACACCAGCCTCAACTCTACCAGTTGCAACAGTACCACGACCTGTGATTGTGAATACGTCCTCTACAGGCATGATGAAGTCCTTATCTGTAGCTCTCTGTGGATCTGGAATGTATGAATCAATTGTATCCATAAGCTCCATGATCTTGTCGCCCCAAGGACCCATTGGATCTTCAAGAGCCTTAAGAGCAGAACCCTTGATGATTGGGCAGTCATTGAAACCATACTCTTCAAGCTGCTCTGTAACTTCCATCTCTACGAGCTCAAGAAGTTCCTCATCGTCAACCATATCACACTTGTTCAGGAATACTACGATGTAAGGTACACCTACCTGACGAGAAAGAAGGATGTGCTCCTTTGTCTGAGCCATAACACCATCAGTTGCAGCAACAACGAGGATAGCACCATCCATCTGTGCAGCACCAGTGATCATGTTCTTTACATAGTCAGCATGACCCGGACAGTCAACGTGTGCGTAATGTCTCTTCTCTGTCTCGTACTCAACGTGAGCTGTAGAGATAGTGATACCTCTTTCTCTCTCTTCTGGAGCCTTATCGATGTTCTCGAAATCTGTAGCTGTGTTACCAGCAACTCTAGCAGCCAATACCTTTGTAATTGCAGCTGTTAAAGTAGTTTTACCGTGGTCAACGTGTCCGATTGTACCAATGTTACAATGTGGCTTTGATCTGTTAAACTTTTCCTTTGCCATTATAATTTCCTCCTTAATATAGCCCCTCCGGGCAATTTATTTGCCCTTTCCGGGCGTTTACTCGGCTAAAAATCATTATATTAAAATATAGCGATATTTTCAAGCAATTTTTTAAAATTGTCCTACAAATATATACTTTGCAGAATTAAGAGTTCTTGTTTGCAAGAACCTTCTCCTGAATGTTCTTTGGACACTGCTCATACTTCTCGAAGAACATAGAGTAGTTACCACGACCCTGTGTAGAAGAACGAAGCTCTGTAGAGTAACCGAACATCTCAGCAAGTGGAACCAATGCCTTAACAATCTTTCCACCACCGATATCGTCCATACTCTGGATCTGTCCACGCTTTGCATTCAAGCTACCGATTACATCACCGAGGTACTCCTCAGGCATTGTAACCTCAACCTTCATGATAGGCTCAAGAAGCACTGCTCCACCCTTTGCCATAGCATCCTTGAATGCCATAGAACCAGCGATGTGGAATGCCATCTCTGAAGAATCGACTTCATGGTAAGAACCATCATAAACGTTTGCCTTAACACCAAGTACCGGATATCCGCCAAGGATACCAGCCTTTGCTGCTTCCTCGATACCTTCACCAACAGCTGGGATGTATTCCTTAGGAATAGCACCACCGACAACAGTTGACTCGAAAATAAACTGCTCTTCACCGTTTGGATCCATAGGCTCGAACTTAACCTTACAGTGACCATACTGACCACGACCACCAGACTGCTTAGCGTACTTGCTATCTACATCAACAGCCTTAGTAAATGTCTCCTTGTAAGCAACCTGAGGTGCACCAACGTTTGCCTCAACCTTGAACTCACGGAGAAGACGATCAACGATAACTTCCAAGTGAAGCTCGCCCATACCTGCGATGATTGTCTGACCTGTCTCTGAATCTGTATGTGCACGGAATGTAGGATCTTCTTCAGCAAGCTTTGCCAAAGCTTCACCCATCTTACCCTGATCATTCTTTGTCTTTGGCTCGATAGCAAGCTCAATAACTGGCTCAGGGAATTCCATAGACTCAAGGATTACTGGATGCTGCTCGTCACAGATTGTATCACCGGTTGTTGTAACCTTGAATCCAACTGCTGCAGCGATATCACCAGAGTAAACCTTGTCGATCTCTGTACGGGAATTTGCATGCATCTGAACGATACGTCCTACACGCTCCTTCTTACCCTTTGTTGCGTTCAGTACATAAGAACCTGAGTTCAATGTACCGGAATATACTCTGAAGAATGCCAACTTTCCTACGAAAGGATCTGTCATAATCTTAAATGCAAGTGCTGCAAATGGAGCTTCATCAGATGAAGGACGAGTTACCTCGTTACCATCTTCGTCTGTACCTGTGATATCAGGGATATCCGTAGGAGCAGGCATGTACTCGATAACGCCATCGAGCATCTTCTGAACACCCTTGTTCTTGTAAGCAGAACCACAGAATACAGGAACTGCCTCGTTTGCGATTGTACCCTTACGGAGTGCAGCCTTCATATCAGCGATAGATGGCTCCTCACCCTCAAGATACTGCATCATAAGGTCATCATCAAGCTCACAACACTTCTCTACCAGATTCTCATGCCACTTATCAGCAAGCTCTTTCAAATCTGCAGGGATATCTGTAATCTCGATATCTGTACCCTCATCGTTCTTATAATAGTATGCATCCATCTCGAACAGATCGATCAGTCCGATGAAATCATCTTCCTGTCCGATTGGAATCTGTACAGGAATTGCATTCTTGCCAAGACGGTCAATGATTGTCTGTACAGACATGAAAAAGTCTGCACCCATTTTATCCATCTTATTGATGAATGCCATACGTGGAACATTGTATGTGTCAGCCTGACGCCATACGTTCTCTGACTGTGGCTCAACACCAGCCTTTGCATCAAATACACCAACAGCTCCGTCCAATACACGAAGTGAACGCTCTACCTCAACAGTAAAGTCTACGTGTCCCGGAGTATCGATGATATTGATACGATGCTCTAAAGCACCTGGCTTCTTCTTATGATGATCCTCTAATGTCCAGTGACATGTTGTAGCAGCAGACGTGATTGTGATACCACGCTCTTTCTCCTGCTCCATCCAGTCCATGGTAGAAGCGCCATCATGAGTCTCACCAATCTTATAGTTTACACCAGTATAGTAAAGAATTCTCTCTGTAAGAGTTGTCTTACCAGCATCAATATGTGCCATGATACCGATGTTTCTTGTTCTATCAAGTGGATATTCTCTTCCAGCCAAGGTTTTTTCCTCCTTATTTTAGTATATATGCACCCGAAAACTAGAATCTGTAATGAGCAAATGCCTTGTTTGCCTCTGCCATCTTGTGCATGTCTTCTTTTCTCTTAACAGATGCGCCTGTATTGTTTGCTGCATCCATAAGCTCTTTTGCAAGTCTTTCTTCCATAGTCTTCTCACTTCTTGCACGTGAGTAAGTTGTCAACCAACGAAGCGCTAAAGCCTGTCTTCTGTCAGGTCTTACTTCGATTGGAACCTGGTATGTTGCACCACCGATACGTCTGGCCTTAACTTCGAGTGATGGCATGATATTATTCATAGCAGCATCGAAAACCTCTAAAGCCTCCTTACCAGTCTCGTTTGCGATACGATCAAAAGCACCGTAAACGATCTTCTGAGCAACACCCTTCTTACCATCAAGCATGATGTTGTTGATAAGCTTTGTAACGATCTTATTGTTGTAAATTGGATCCGCTAATACGTCTCTTTTTGCAATATGTCCTTTACGTGGCACGGTTCTTCCCTCCTTAATTATTTTTGGATCTTTCAATCCGAATTAATTCAACGGTACTCACATTCCCCTCAATAGAGATACAGCAAACCGTTACCTGCTGTACTTGAGTATTGTGGAAATGTGTTCGTGCGGAAATTGCTATCTTTCCTTCTATAAATATATAATACGGAAAACATAACCCACTTTCGCACTTTTTAGTTCTTGAAATACGAACTGTTACAATACTAATCTACCGATTTATTTTGCATCCTTCGGTCTCTTAGCACCGTACTTAGAACGTGCCTGACGTCTCTTAGCAACACCTGCTGTATCAAGAGTACCTCTGATGATATGGTATCTTGTACCAGGTAAGTCCTTTACTCTACCACCACGGATCAGAACAACGCTGTGCTCCTGAAGGTTGTGACCTTCTCCTGGGATGTAAGATGTAACCTCGATTCCGTTTGACAAACGAACTCTGGCGATCTTTCTAAGAGCTGAGTTAGGCTTCTTAGGAGTAGCTGTCTTAACTGCTGTACAAACACCTCTCTTCTGTGGTGAAGCTGTATCAGTAGGCTTTTTCTTAAGTGAGTTGTAACTTCTTAAGAGCGCTGGTGCAGTAGACTTCTTCTCTACAGTCTGTCTTCCCTTTCTAACTAACTGGTTAAAAGTTGGCATGTTTTCACCTCCATTCAAAATATTTTACACCATGCATACACAAGTATACACACAAATCACATGCCTTAAACGCATGCTTGACTATTATATTATTCAAATCGTCGGATGTCAACAGGGAAACCCGCAAAATATAAGAAAAAATTTCATTTTTTTAGAATATAAAGTCATTTATAAGAAAACACACATGGCTGTCACCAACCATGTGTGTTTATTTTATTACTCTTCTGTGTTAACAGTTTCTTCTACGGTTGCATCTGCTTCCTCGAAATCACCTGTCTCTTCGCCTGTTACCTCTGACATATCGATGTTTCCATCGCCTGTGTCAAGCTTCACATTACGATAACGCTTCATACCTGTACCAGCAGGAATCAGCTTACCAATCAGGACGTTCTCCTTCAGACCGATCAACGGATCAACCTTGCCCTTGATAGCGGCATCGGTCAATACCTTGGTTGTCTCCTGGAAGGATGCTGCTGACAAGAAGGAATTTGTAGCAAGAGAAGCCTTGGTAATACCAAGCATAATCTGCGTTCCCTTTGCTGGTTCCTTGCCTTCTGCTTCCAGCTTCTCGTTGAGCTCTGTGAACTCAAGTGCATCTACGTTGATTCCTGGTAAGTAATCGCTATCTCCGCTTTCCTCAACACGAATCTTCTTCAGCATCTGACGAACGATAACCTCGATATGCTTATCGTTGATCTCAACACCCTGCAGACGGTATACCTTCTGTACTTCCTGGATCATGTAATCCTGTACAGCACGTACACCCTTGATCTTCAGGATATCATGTGGATTTACAGAACCCTCTGTCAGCTCATCACCGGCTTCAAGTACCTGTCCATCCTGTACCTTCAAACGTGAGCCATAAGGAATAAGGTAAGCCTTTGCTTCACCTGTCTCCTGATTTGTAATGACTACTTCACGCTTTCTCTTTGTCTCACGGATCTCAACCACACCACCAAGTTCTGTGATGATTGCAAGTCCCTTTGGCTTTCTTGCCTCGAACAACTCCTCAACTCTAGGAAGACCCTGTGTAATATCTCCACCGGCCACACCACCTGTATGGAATGTTCTCATTGTAAGCTGTGTACCAGGCTCACCGATTGACTGCGCAGCGATGATTCCGACTGCCTCACCAACCTGAACCGCCTGTCCGGTTGCCATGTTTGAACCGTAGCACTTTGAACATACGCCAAGGTGTGAACGACATGTGAGGATCGTACGAATCTTGATCTTTGCATCTCTTCTTGGTTCTGACTCACCTTCGAGTGTAAATGGAACACCATCCTTATCTACACCATTCTTCAAAACGTTCTCTGCACGCTTTGGAGTGATCATATGATTTACCTTTACAAGCATGTTACCATCTTTATCGTAAATGCTTTCCGCTGCGTAACGACCTGTGATACGATCTTTCAGGCTCTCGACTACACGATCACCTTCCATAAATACTTCGACATACATGCCTGGCTTCTCTTCACGATCTACGCTACAATCAACATCACGGATGATCAGATCCTGCGATACATCTACCAGACGACGTGTCAGGTATCCAGAATCGGCTGTACGAAGGGCTGTATCAGAAAGTCCCTTACGAGCACCATGCGCAGAGATGAAGTACTCCAATACGTCAAGACCTTCACGGAAGTTTGACTTGATTGGGAGCTCGATGGTACGTCCTGATGTATCTGCCATCAGTCCACGCATACCAGCCAGCTGCTTGATCTGCTTATCACTACCACGGGCACCGGAATCTGCCATCATGTAGATGTTGTTATACTTGTCAAGTCCATCCAACAGAGCCTTTGTAAGCTTGTCATCAGCATCCTGCCATGTCTTGACAACGGCATGATAACGCTCTTCGTCGGTCAGATATCCACGACCGAACAGCATATTCTCTTTATCTACGATTTCCTGTGCATGCTCCAGAATATCCTTCTTAGATGCAGGCACTGTCATATCAGAAATAGATACTGAAATCGCACCTCTTGTTGAGTACTTATAACCCATTGCCTTGATATCGTCCAATACCTCTGCGGTCTTTGTAACGCCGTGTGTATTGATACACTTGTCAAGGATCTTCTTCAACTGCTTCTTATCAACATGGAAGTTGATTTCTGGCTCCAGGATATTATCTGGATTTGTTCTGTCTACGAATCCAAGATCCTGTGGAATAATCTCGTTAAAGATCAGACGTCCCAGTGTACACTCAACGAATCCTGTATGCTTCTCGCCATCTGGAGTCGTAACAGTACGAACAACTTCGATCTTCTGATGTAATGTAATCTCTTTGTTCTCATATGCGAGCATTGCAAGGTTCTCGCTGCTGAACTTCGGCTTCATGAAGTTTCTGACTGTTCCTACAATATTCTTGTAGAATGTCTCTGCCTTTGTCTTCTTTGCAACGACACGAACTCTGATATAATCATCTGCATCTAACTCGCCTGCATAACAATCTGTATGCAACTGCTCCAGATTGCCCTTCTCGTCGTCAGCAAGATATTCTTTCTTAATCTCTACATTTGCAGCTTCTTCGTCAGAAATACTTGCATAGCGCTCCATAGTCAGATAGTAAATACCAAGTACCATATCCTGAGAAGGAACGGCTACCGGACCACCATCAGAAGGCTTCAACAAGTTGTTTGGTGACAGAAGCAGGAATCTACACTCAGACTGTGCCTCTACAGAAAGTGGAAGGTGCACAGCCATCTGGTCTCCATCGAAGTCGGCGTTGAACGCGGTACATACCAATGGATGAAGCTTGATTGCCTTACCTTCTACCAGGATTGGCTCAAATGCCTGAATACCAAGTCTGTGAAGCGTCGGGGCACGGTTCAGCATAACTGGATGCTCTTTGATTACATCCTCCAATACATCCCATACTTCTGGCTCCAAAGACTCAACCTTCTTCTTTGCTGCCTTTACGTTTGTAGCAATACCACGTGCTGTCAATTCTTTCATTACGAAAGGCTTGAACAGCTCGATTGCCATTTCCTTTGGAAGTCCACACTGATAAATCTTCAGCTCCGGACCAACTACGATAACGGAACGTCCGGAATAGTCAACACGCTTACCAAGAAGGTTCTGACGGAAACGTCCCTGCTTACCCTTTAACATATCAGAAAGAGACTTCAATGCACGGTTACCAGGACCAGTTACCGCACGTCCTCTTCTACCATTATCAATCAATGCATCAACGGCTTCCTGTAGCATACGCTTCTCATTACGAACAATGATGTCAGGTGCCTTCAGATCCAACAGTCTCTTCAAACGGTTGTTACGGTTGATGATTCGACGATACAGATCATTCAGATCGGAAGTTGCGAATCTACCACCATCCAACTGTACCATTGGACGGATATCTGGTGGGATAACTGGAATTGCATCCAGAATCATCCACTCAGGCTTATTATGTGAGTTACGGAATGCTTCTACAACCTCCAGACGCTTAATGACACGTGCACGCTTCTGTCCGGTTGCTGTCTGCAGCTCCTCTGTCAAAGTCTCAGCCTCTTTGTCCAGATCAACTGCCTGAAGAAGCTCCTTAATTGCCTCGGCACCCATTCCAACACGGAACTTTCCGCCGAAGTCCTCTTCTGCCTTTCTGTATTCTGCCTCAGAGAGCACCTGTCTGTATTCCAGATTCGTCTCTCCCGGATCAATTACAATGTAAGATGCAAAGTACAGTACCTTCTCCAAAAGCTTTGGAGAAATGTCAAGCATCAATCCGATACGGCTTGGAATTCCCTTGAAGTACCAGATATGTGACACTGGTGCAGCAAGCTCGATATGTCCCATACGCTCACGACGTACGGAAGCTTTTGTAACCTCTACACCACAACGGTCACAGACAACGCCCTTAAAACGAATCTTCTTGTACTTACCACAATGACATTCCCAGTCCTTGCTTGGTCCAAAGATTCTCTCACAGAAAAGACCATCTTTTTCTGGCTTCAAAGTTCTATAATTGATTGTCTCTGGCTTTGTAACCTCGCCATGAGACCATTCTCTTATCTTTTCAGGAGATGCAAGTCCAATTTTGATGGCATCAAAATTTATAGGCTGCTCTTGATTTTTCTCGTTATTCATCGCTAACATCTCTTACAAATCTCCTTCCTTAAAATTCATCATCGAAATTACCGTCGAAATCATCGTCCAGATAATCATCATTCAAAGACTCTAATTCGTTATCCTCGTTAATTCCGCTGTATCCGTTCTCTCCAAGATCCTCATTGAAGTCGTCTGGATCTTCGCCCATATACTTCTTCACGTTCTCATTTCCGGTATCCATAGACTCTCCGAGTTCTACCTCTTCACCGTTCTCATCGAGAACTCCGACATCCAGACCAAGTGACTGGAACTCCTTAAGCAATACCTTGAAGGATTCTGGAATACCAGGAGCCGGGATATTTTCACCCTTGATGATTGCTTCGTAAGTCTTCAGACGTCCTGTTACATCATCGGACTTCACAGTCAGGATCTCCTGCAATGTATGAGATGCACCGTAAGCCTCAAGAGCCCAAACCTCCATCTCACCAAAACGCTGTCCACCGAACTGTGCCTTACCACCAAGTGGCTGCTGTGTAACCATTCCGTAAGGACCTGTCGAACGTGCATGAATCTTATCATCAACCAGATGATGCAGTTTCAGGTAATGCATGAATCCAATTGTAACTGGTGAATCAAATTCCTCACCGGTTCTACCATCACGTACCTTTACCTTACCTGTACGGTTGATTGGAACACCCTTCCACTCTTCACGGTGGTCACGGTGCTCATACAGATAATCCATAACTTCCTTCTCTGTATCATCTTTATACTTCTCATAGAATGTCTCCCAATCGGAGTTTGCATAATCATTTGCCATCTCCAGAGCATCCATGATATCATGCTCGTTTGCACCATCGAAGACTGGTGTAGATACGTTAAATCCAAGTACCTTTGCAGCAAGGCTAAGGTGAATCTCAAGCACCTGTCCGATATTCATACGGGAAGGTACGCCCAATGGGTTCAACACGATATCAAGTGGACGACCATTTGGCAGGAATGGCATATCCTCAACTGGAAGGATACGCGAGATAACACCCTTGTTACCATGACGACCAGCCATCTTATCACCAACGGAGATTTTTCTCTTCTGTGCAATGTATACACGAACAGACTTGTTTACTCCTGGTGGCAGTTCATCGCCATTTTCTCTCGTAAAGATCTTTGTATCCATAACAACACCGTAAGCACCATGTGGCACCTTCAGTGATGTATCTCTTGTCTCTTTTGCTTTCTCTCCGAAGATTGCACGAAGCAGTCTCTCCTCGGCTGTTGCCTCAGTCTCTCCCTTTGGAGTTACCTTACCAACTAAGATATCACCGGCACGAACTTCCGCACCGATACGGATAACACCGTTCTCGTCCAGATCCTTCAGGGCATTATCACCGTTTCCGGAAACTTCCTTTGTGATCTCTTCTGGTCCGAGCTTTGTATCTCTTGCTTCTGTCTCGTACTCTTCAATATGAACAGATGTATACACATCTTCCTTTACCAGTCTCTCACTCAGAAGAACGGCATCCTCGTAGTTGTAACCTTCCCATGTCATGAATCCGATCAATGGGTTCTTACCAAGTGCAATCTCACCGTTTGATGTAGATGCACCATCAGCGATTACCATTCCCTTTGTTACACGATCACCCTTCTTCACGATCGGGCGCTGGTTCATACAGTTACCCTGGTTGCTTCGGGCAAACTTGATTACATGGTACTCATCCAATGTACCATCGTCACACTTGACAATGATCTTCTCGCTGGATGACATCTCAACAACACCATCGTGTTTTGCAACAATACATACACCTGAGTCAACAGCTGCCTTTGCTTCCATACCTGTTCCAACAACCGGAGCTTCTGTACGAAGAAGTGGCACTGCCTGACGCTGCATGTTGGATCCCATGAGGGCACGGTTTGCATCATCGTTCTCCAGGAAAGGAATCATGGATGTAGCAACAGAGAATACCATCTTTGGTGATACGTCCATCAGGTCAACGTTTGCCTTCGGGAACTCAGATGTCTCTTCCCTGAAACGACCAGATACGTTGTTCTTCTTGAAGTGACCGTCCTCATCCAATGGCTCATTCGCCTGTGCAACAATATAATTATCCTCTTCGTCCGCTGTCAGATATACAACTTCATCTGTAACAACCGGATTGGCAGGATCTGACTTATCCAGCTTTCTGTATGGCGCCTCAACGAAACCATACTCATTGATTCTTGCATACGTAGCAAGAGAGTTGATCAAACCGATATTCGGACCTTCAGGTGTCTCGATTGGGCACATTCTACCATAATGTGTGTAGTGTACATCTCGAACCTCGAATCCGGCACGATCTCTTGACAAACCACCCGGGCCAAGGGCTGACAGACGTCTCTTATGTGTCAGCTCAGAAAGTGGGTTGTTCTGATCCATGAACTGTGACAACTGAGAGCTTCCGAAGAACTCCTTCACGGCTGCTGTAACAGGCTTGATGTTGATCAGAGACTGCGGGGTAACAGTATCCTTATCCTGCGTTGTCATTCGCTCACGAACGACTCTTTCCATACGGGAAAGACCGATTCTGTACTGGTTCTGGAGCAATTCACCGACTGCACGGATACGACGGTTGCCCAGGTGGTCGATATCATCGTCGTTACCGATGCCATACTCCAGATGAATGTTATAGTTAATGGAAGCAATGATATCTTCCTTTGTAATATGCTTTGGTACAAGCTCGCTTACATTTGCCTCGATGGCTGCCTTTAACTCGTCCTCGTCATCGTACTCCTGTAAGAGTTTCTCTAATACCGGATAATAAACTGCTTCATGTATGCCAACTTCCTTCGGATCGAAACCTACATATTCAGAAAGATCTACCATCAGGTTTGACAGTACCTTTACATTCTTCTCTTCCGTCTGAATGTACACAAAAGGAACTGCTGCGTTCTGGATTGCAGTTGCATCCTCTCTTGTAAGAGTGGTACCTGCTGCAAACAAAACTTCACCAGTACTTGGATCAATGACATCCTCTGCCAGAACATGACCTGCAATACGATTCTTTAATGCAAGCTTCTTATTATACTTATAACGACCAACCTTCGCCAGATCATATCTTCTTGCATCGAAGAACATACCCATGAAGAGATTTGTCGCATTTTCTACTTCCTCTGGTTCGCCCGGACGAAGTCGCTTATAAAGCTCGATGACACCTGTCTCAAAACTGTTTGAAACATCCTTCTCCAAGCTCGCCATAATCTTTGGCTCCTCACCAAACAGATCAATGATCTCCTGGTTTGTTCCAAAGCCAAGTGCACGAATCAAAACTGTGATTGGCACCTTTCTATTTCTATCAACATGTACGTAAAATACATCATTGGAATCCGTCTCATACTCCAGCCATGCACCACGGTTTGGAATCACTGTAGATGAGTACAAGGTCTTACCAAATTTATCGTGATCGATTGCATAGTAGATACCAGGAGAACGAACCAACTGGCTGACGATAACTCGCTCTGCACCATTGATTACGAATGTACCTGTCTCTGTCATAAGTGGAAGATCACCCATGAAGATATCATGCTGTGCAATTTCACCTGTTTCTTCATTACGAAGATGCACATTGACCTTGATTGGAGCTGCATAAGTTGCATCACGTTCCTTGCATTCTTCAATAGAATACTTGATGTCTTCCTTACACAACTGATAATCAACCAGTTCCAAACTCAAATTGCCTGTGTAATCGACGATTGGAGAAATATCCTTAAACACTTCTCTCAAACCTTCGTCAAGGAACCACTGATATGAATTCTTCTGCACTTCGATGAGGTTTGGCATGTCCAAAACTCTCTTCTCAGTTGAAAAACTCATTCGCATACCTCTTCCCGATTTCACAGGACGCATTCTGTACTTTTTCATCGACGCATTCACCCCTTGAATTTATTTGGTTTTTTCTTTACTATCCGAATTTATAGCACACATATCCATAGTAATGACATTTTACTATACTATCATGGTTGGAAATTTGTGTCAACACACTTTTTGAAAAAAATTGCAGAAAAATAAAAAAGATTTCTTTGTATCATTTCTTAGATAAAAAATCCGGCTTGGCATCTGCCAAACCGGACATTTAATGTTTAAGTCGAAATTACTTAAGAGTAACCTTAGCGCCTTCAGCCTCAAGCTTCTCCTTGATCTCGTTAGCCTCTTCCTTAGAAGCACCTTCCTTAAGAACCTTAGGAGCGCCATCAACAACGTCCTTAGCTTCCTTAAGTCCAAGACCTGTACAGTCACGAACAACCTTGATAACCTTAACCTTGTTAGGACCTACTTCTGTAAGCTCTACGTCGAAGGAATCCTTCTCCTCAGCTGCGCCAGCACCGTCTGCACCTGCTGCTGCAACTACAACGCCTGCTGCTGCAGATACGCCGAACTCTTCCTCACATGCCTTTACAAGGTCATTTAACTCTAATACTGATAAACCTTTGATAACTTCAATAATTTCCTGAGTTGTCATAATAATAATCCTCCATTATAAATTTAAATTTGTTTTGTAATTTCCAATCTCAACGATTCCAATTAAGCTTCCTTGCTCTCAGCGATCTGCTTAATAACACGAGCAAAGTTTGTAATTGGTGACTGGATGCTTCCAAGGAACTTAGAGATAAGTTCGTCTCTGGAAGGAATTGTAGCGATTTTCTTAATGCCGTCTGTGTCGTAATGAGTACCCTCAACAACACCACTCTTAAGTTCAAGCGCTGGGTTCGCCTTAGCGAAATTAGCTGCCAATCTTGCAGGAGCTGTCGCATCTGTCTTAGAGATAACAACGGCTGTAGGTCCTTCGAGCTCGTCCTTCAAAGACTCGAACTCTGTACCAGCAATAGCAAGCTTTACCATGGTATTCTTGTATACCTTGTAAATGACATCTGCCTCTCTCATTGACTTACGAAGCTGTGTATCCTGATCAACTGTAAGTCCACGGTAATCAACCAATACTACTGACTTAGCGTCCTTAATATTCTCTTTGATTTCCTCAACGACAGGCTGTTTTAACTCGATCTTAGCCAAAGTCTTGCACCTCCTTATAATATTAACGGAAACTGCACTTAAAAGAAAAACTCCCACACCGCAGTATGAGAGTTAAAATTCGTTCATCACGACTCTTCCTCGGTAGGCGTTTTCCTGCTTATGCCTCGCGGCACCTACTGTCTACGGCAGTTCATCATTTGCTACTTTATCACGTAAACCTATAGTTGTCAATACCCATTTTCACTTTTATTTACATTTTCCGCACAATCAGCGTATCATATCCACGATCGCGCAATTCCCGCTGTGCAATAATTGCATCTTCGATCGTATCATAATTTCCGACACGCACCTGATACAGCCCTTCATCCTCATATACCATTGCGTCGTATCCTGCATTGATAAACCGATTTGCCTGATACGATGCAGTTCCAAACGCCCGGTAGATGCCAACCAGTATCTGATAGCCGATTGGTTGCTGCGACGTTTCTTCTGCAAATACTGGAATCGTCCGTGAAATTCCATAATATTCATTTACCATCTGCGTACCGGATGCATCGTTCTCTGACTTAGCGATATACATTTCCTCTGATACAGGAGCACTCACCTGTGCAACATCGCTTCGCATATCTCCCTGCGCAACCGTATATCCGGCATCTCGGATTGTCTCATCGATGCCGCGCGCAATTGCCTCTGCTGTCTCAGAGAATTTCGTATCAAAAAGATTGTTATCCACATCGCTGTTGATAAATCCTGCTTCTACCAGGATTGCAGGCATTCTCGTCCGTCGGAGTACCGCAAGATCCGGTCGCTCCACCACGTTGATATTCCGGTAGCCGACCTGTTCCAATTCTTTGTTCACATTTTCCGCCATTGTTGCCTTGAGTCCGGCGTTGTTATAGATCAGTGTCTGCACGCCATTGTACTGGTTTGGTGTCGGGGAGGAATTCCGGTGAATCGATACAAAGAAATCTGCACCGCTTTCATTTCCAATCCGCGCTTTCTGCACTGGCGAATCGTAGACATCGTCCGTCCGTGTGTAGACAACATCGTATCCCTGTGCCTCCAATATCTCACCGACCGCAAGTGCCAGTGCCAGCGTATCGTCCTTCTCTCTTCTTCCATTATACGTAGCACCGGCGTCATATCCGCCATGTCCGGCGTCGATTACGATTTTCACTGCCATAAAAAAGCCTCGCAAACATACACTTTCTGTATAGTTTATGCGAGACTTTTTATTTGTTGATGATTAGTGCTCCATCTTCCAGAATGCTGCGGAATATGGAGGAAGTTCAGAGCCACCACCGAAGTCGTGTGGCTGTCCGGTAATCAGATCCTGTGCGGTTCCGCATCCGGCATCAAAATGCGCCGTGTACGGCTGGTCGCTTGCATTGATTGCCACAAGCACACGCTCATGCTCCGAACGACGTTCGAAGATACACTGATGATTCGTAAGTACAACCGAACGGAATCCACCATAGTTCAATGCTTCGCTGTGCTTCTTCGCTTCCGCGAGCTTGCTGATCCAGTCAGTCAGTTCGTTCCATTCCGGCTTCTCATAGCTCAATCTCAAGGACGGATCGCCCTCTTCTTTTCTGCCTTCTGCACCCCACTCGCTTCCATAGTATACACAAGGGATACCCGGCATACCAAACGCAAGTGCATAAATGAGAGGCAAATGGTTCTTATTCGTCAGGATGCTTGCGACTCTTGTCACATCGTGATTATCGACGAAGGACAGGAAATGCTTTCCTTTGTATCGCGTCCATTCTTCTGGTCCAAACTGCTGCAGGAGACTGTGAATGATCTCGAACATGTTCATGCAGTTGAAGCTTGAGTAAAGTCCCTTATAGCACATATAGTTTGTCGCACTGTGCAGCATGCCATCATTTACAAATACATTGTAATCGCCGTGCAGCAATTCTCCTAATAAGAAGAAATCCTGTTTCAGTCCGTCACAGTGTGCGCGTAGTCTGCGGATAAAATCGTGGTCTAAGCAATATGCCACATCCAGACGGAGACCGTCGATATCGAACTCATCGATCCAGCCCTTAACACAGGACAAGATGTGCTGGATCACTTCCTCGTTCCGAAGGTTTAATTTGACAAGGTCAAAGTTTCCTTCCCAGCCCTCGTACCAGAGTCCGTCGTTATAGTTGGAATTGCCATCGAAGCTGATATGGAACCAGTCTTTGTACGGGGAATCCCAACGGTTTTTCAATACATCCTGAAATGCCCAGAAGCCGCGTCCCACATGGTTAAATACACCATCCAAGACAACCTTGATTCCTGCTGCATGCAGCTTATCGACAACCTCCTTGAAATCCTCGTTCGTGCCAAGACGGCAGTCGATCTTCGTATAATCTCTCGTATTGTAGCCGTGTGTATCGCTCTCGAATACCGGTGAAAAATATATTGCGTTTGCGCCAAGCTTCTGGATGTGAGGAATCCAGTCCTCCACCTTCTTGATTCGTGACACCAATTTTCCATCGTTTTCAAATGGTGCACCACAGAAGCCAAGCGGATAAATCTGATAAAATACGCTTTCGTTTGCCCACATAGTTTTGTCTCCTTTCGCAGAGTTTTCCACAAACATCGTTCATGTGCAACTCCCATCACTTTTGCCTTGCTTATTTTACCATTTTTTTGTAGGCTGAACAACCTTTTAGGAGCAATATGTCAAATACTGACATTTGCTCCAATATTGACATCGAGCAACTATGCGCACAGTCTGATACTTAAGCAGAATTGCTGTACGAAATCATGCTCCCACGTAATCGGGCGAAAAAAATACCGTCAATACAGGATTGCTCCCATATTGACGGTATTCCAATTCTATATAGCTTACTTCTTGATATACAACGCATTGCCATCATAATCAAGCGTAATCGTATCGCCTGCACGAAGCTCATTCGACAGGATGCTCTTTGCAACCAGTGTCTCCACATTCTTCTGCAGATAACGCTTGAGTGGTCGTGCTCCGTAATGCGGATCGTAACCGGCTTCAATGACATGATCCATCGCTGCATCGGTAAGCTTCAGTGTCAGCTCCTTATCTGCAATCCGCTTATTCAGATCTGCAAGCAACAGGTTGACAATACCACTGATAGACGCCTTGTCAAGCGGCTTGAACATGATAATCTCATCCAGACGGTTCAAAAACTCCGGACGGAAATGATTCTTCAAGCCTGCCATAACCTGTGCCGATGCCTCTGGCTTGATCTCACCATTCTCATCAATACCTTCAAGCAGATACTCGGAGCCAATGTTGGATGTCATGATCAGAATCGTATTCTTGAAATCGACGGTCTTGCCCTTCGAGTCTGTGATACGTCCATCATCAAGCACCTGTAACAGTACATTGAATACATCCGGATGTGCCTTTTCTACCTCATCAAAAAGGACTACGGAATATGGCTTCCGTCTGACTGCCTCTGTGAGCTGTCCGCCTTCATCGTATCCAACATATCCCGGAGGTGCTCCGATCAGTCGTGCCACACTGTGCTTCTCCATGTACTCACTCATATCGATACGCACCATGTTTGCTTCATTATCAAACAATGCAGCAGCAAGCGACTTCGCAAGTTCTGTCTTACCTACACCAGTTGGTCCAAGGAATAAGAACGATCCAATCGGCTTTGTCGGATCCTTGATACCTGCCTTCGAACGAATGATGGAATCGCTGACTAACTGCACTGCCACATCCTGTCCAACAACACGTTTGTGTAGCTCATCGCCAAGGTGCAAGGTCTTGTTACGCTCACTCTCCGTCAGCTTTGCAACTGGAATTCCTGTCCACTTTGCAACAATCTTCGCAATCTCTTCCTCTGTAACACACTCATGCACCAGGCTTCTGTCTTTCTCACTAACCTGTGCTTCGAGACGTTCCAACTCCTGCTTGATCTGCGGCAGCTTACCATATTGCAGTTCTGCTGCCTTCTCCAGATTATACTCGCGCTGTGCAACCTGAATCTGGTTATTCACATCTTCTAACTCTTCTCTAAGCTTCCGTACACGTTCAACATCCTGCTTCTCGTGTTCCCATGTTGCCTTCATCTGTTTGGACTGTTCCCGCAGTTCCTCCAATTCCTTCCGGAGTACCTCCAGACGATCCTGACTCAGATGATCTGTTTCATTCTTAAGTGCTGCTTCCTCAATTTCCCGCTGCATGATCTTTCTGGAAATCTCATCCAATTCGGCAGGCATCGAATCAAGTTCTGTCTTAATCATCGCACATGCTTCATCAACCAGGTCGATTGCCTTATCCGGCAGGAAACGATCTGTGATATAACGATTTGAAAGTGTTGCCGCACTGACCAATGCACCATCGCTGATCTTGACACCGTGGAACACTTCGTAACGGTTCTTGATACCTCGCAGGATGGAAATCGTATCTTCCACGGTCGGCTCATTTACCATAACCGGCTGGAAACGACGTTCCAATGCCGCATCCTTCTCAATGTATTTCCGATATTCATCCAGCGTTGTCGCACCGATACAGTGCAGCTCACCACGCGCAAGCATAGGCTTCAGCATATTGCCCGCATCCATAGAGCCCTCGGTCTTACCAGCTCCGA
This sequence comes from Coprococcus hominis (ex Arizal et al. 2022), assembly GCF_040094675.1. Taxonomy (NCBI): domain Bacteria; kingdom Bacillati; phylum Bacillota; class Clostridia; order Lachnospirales; family Lachnospiraceae; genus Coprococcus; species Coprococcus hominis (ex Arizal et al. 2022). The sequence continues at coordinate 60,014 of NZ_JBBNHG010000026.1, read as the reverse complement.
CGATTGTATGAATCTCATCGATAAATAAGATCAGATGACCTTCGGAATTCTTCACTTCATCAAGGACTGCCTTCAGACGCTCCTCGAACTCACCACGATACTTGGCACCCGCTAACAGTGCACCCATATCCAATGCGAAAATATCTTTATCCTTCAGCGAATCCGGCACATCGCCACGCACGATACGCTGTGCCAGTCCTTCGATTGCGGCAGTCTTACCAACACCCGGTTCACCGATTAAGACCGGATTGTTCTTTGTCTTACGGGACAGGATTCGGATAATATTTCGGATCTCATTGTCACGACCGATGACCGGATCCAGCTTCTGCTCCCGCGCCCGCTCTACCAGGTTGTATCCATATTTATTCAATGCATCGTAAGTATCCTCTGGATTATCACTTTCTACCTTCCGGTTGCCACGGATATTCGCCAGCACCTCAAGGAATTTACCTCTTGTGATACCATACGCATTTATCACTCGCTTGATATCCTTATCTGCCTTCTCAAGCAGACCCAAGAAAATGTGCTCGACAGAAATGTAGTCATCACCCATCTGTTTTGCTTCTTTTTCTGCCTGAATCAATGCCTTGGAAAATTCCGGACTTGTAAACAACTGTCCGCCCGATACCTTCGGCCGGTTTGCAACCAGTTTCTCACATTCGCCGGTAAACGCATCCATATTGATTCCCATATTCGTAAGCAGCTTCGCAATCAGACTGTCTTCCACCGTCACAAGTGCATACATTAAATGCGCCTGCGTCAGTTCCTGATTGTTATACTCATACGCAAGCTTCTCACAACTTTCTATTACCTCTAATGACTTCTTTGTAAACTTTTCAGCATCCATACTTCTCAACTCCCTTCCGGATCTGTATCTCTCTTTCTGTTCTAGTTGAAGTATAACACATATAGCAAATTAGTCAACAAGCAATACTATCCAATATTTTAATCTGTTTTCTTCCTGTTATTCGTCATCTTGCACAATTTGGATTGTGAACATTGTATAGTGGCGGTCCGTATACAATAAAAAAGGACCGCACCCCGCAAGTACGATCCTCTTTTGTTTCCATATTATTTGCTTTACAATCCGGCTACATCGTGACGAAGATAAACTTACATACAAACAATGCAGCGATAACTGTAATTACGATATCCTTCTTCTTGTAATTGCCTGTGAACAGAGCGATTACAACATAAGCGATTGCACCGATACCGATACCATTTGAGATAGAATATGTCAAAGGCATCATGATCAATGCAAGGAACGCAGGAACTGCTGAAAGCATATCGTCCATATCTACCTTTGCAAAGTTTCTGGCCATAAGAACACCTACATAGATCAGAGCCGGTGCAGTTGCACAGCTTGGGATCACGCTTGCAAGCGGGCTTAAGAACAAACAGAATACGAAGCAAAGTGCTGTTATAATACTTGTAAATCCTGTTCTACCACCGGCACCAACACCAGATGCAGACTCTACGAATGTTGTACATGTAGATGTACCGAGCAGAGCACCGGATACTGTACCGATTGAGTCACAGAGCATACACTCATTCATGCTGATCGGATCACCATTCTCATCCATCATGTTTGCAGATGCGGCTGTACCATAGATGGTTCCGATCGTATCGAACATGTCTACGAGACAGAATGCTACGATCAGCATAATTCCGGAGAATACACCGCCGACATACGAACTGTTAAATGCGGCATCCCATGCGTCACCATTAAATACGCCTAAGAAACCTACTTTTGCAAAATCCTTGAAAGACTGGGAAATATTGCTCATATCAAAAGAAGGTACCTCCCACATAAACAGATAATAAAGTACTGCTGATGCAAGGATTCCAATAATCACGTTTGACTTAATTCCCTTCTTCGCAAGGATTGCAATGATAAGCACACCGAGCAAAGCGACGACAACCGGTACAATCTGATGCCATACATCCAGACCTGTTACCATCACGCCGTCAACCTCTGTACCGATCTGCTTGATTCTGCCATGGAAATCGTAGAACTGTACAAATGTGTACTGGTTGTCCTCGATGATACCTGCATTCTTGAAACCGATCATTGCGATGAACAGACCGATACCTGCAGGAATTGCTTTCTTCAGGCACTCCGGCATAGATACTGCAATGTACTTACGAAGTCCGGTTACGGAAAGAAGCAGGAATACAACACCTGACAAAAATACGATAACAAGACCTGCCTGATAGCCTGTCTTAACATCCTCACCAGCGAAGAAAGAGCCAGCTACGAAGATTGTACAGAAGAAGGAATTGAGTCCCATTCCACACGCCTGTGCAAACGGCATATCTGCAACAAATGCCATCAACAACGTACCGATGATCGCTACGATGATAGATGCGATGTATACAGAATTCCAAATCTGTCCCATAGTTCCCGGATCAGCTCCTAATCCGACAAGCCATCCATTTGCGCCCTCTGCAGCAACCTGATTCGGGTTTACAAAGATAATGTAAGCCATTGCGAAGAAGGTTGTGATACCTGCGAAGATCTCAGTCTTAAGCGTTGATCCTCTCTCTTTGATCTTAAAAAACTTTTCCACTTTTTTAAGTCTCCTCTCTATTGTTTTTATTAATCACCGATCTTCATGCGCGGAATGAAGATACGGGATACTTTCTTTTTGTCGTCCTCTTTCAAGGAACCCATCGCCTGTTTGCAGAAATAATTTTGCGCCTCCAACTTTTCACGCCCCCTCAGATCCTGTTTTGCATATGAGCCATCCGGCTGCATAATATGTGCTTTCAATGTATCGGAAAGCTGAATCTCCAAAATCTCAATCACCCGTTTTTTGAGGTCTTCATCCTCAACCGGGAATGTAATCTCCACTCGTTTGTCCAGATTTCTAGGCATCCAGTCGGCACTGCCCATATATACATCTTCGAATCCATCATTATAGAAATAAAAGATTCTCGCATGCTCCAGGAAGTTACCTACAATGGAACGCACCGTGATGTTCTCGGAAAGTCCCGGAATCCCTGTCTTCAGACAGCAGATACCACGTACGATCAGTTCGATTTTCACGCCCGCATTGCTCGCCTCATACAGTGCACGGATAATCGTCGGATCACACAGGGAATTCATCTTGGCAATGATCTTAGCACTCTTACCCATACGTGCATTCTCTGCCTCCCGGTCGATCAGTGCAAGGAATCGATCCTTCATCCAGATCGGAGCTACAAGCAGTTTATTCCATGCTGGCGGCTCGGAATAACCCGACAACATATTAAAGACTGCGGTTGCATCCTCCCCTATCGCATCCGATGCAGTCAGCATACCCATATCTGTATATAACTTTGCTGTCACATCATTATAGTTACCAGTTCCAAGATGAACATATCGCTTGATGCCATCTTCTTCCCGTCTGACAACGAGTGCAATTTTGGAATGCGTCTTTAATCCTACCAGACCATAAATAACATGGCAACCCGCTTTTTCCAGTTTTTTTGCCCAATTTATATTATTTTCTTCATCAAATCGTGCTTTTAACTCAACAAGTACCGTTACCTGCTTGCCATTTTCCGCTGCAAGTGCAAGTGCTGCAATGATTGGAGAATTGCCACTGACACGGTACAACGTCTGCTTAATCGCAAGTACATCCGGATCAATTGCCGCCTGTTTGATGAACTCAATGACCGGTGTAAACTCATCATACGGATGGTGTAACAGGATATCCTTCTTCTTGATCTGGTCGAAGATATTCGCATCGAGATCCAATCCCTTCACCGGCTGTGGGATGTATTTCTTATTCTTCAAATGATCAAAGCCATCGAGTCCACGTACCTTTCCAAGGAACGTAAGATCAAGTGGTCCATTTACCGAATAGACATAATCGCTGTTGACATTTAACTGTTTCTTCAATTCTTTCAGCAGACGCTTATCCATCTCTGCTTCCACATCGAGCCGGATAACCTCGCCCCACGCACGCTTCTTAATCTGCTTTTCGATCTCCTTCAACAGATCGGACGCATCGTCCTCGTCGATTGCAAGGTCTGCATTTCGCATAATTCTGTATGGATACGCGCAAATGATCTCGTAATTTAAGAAGAGCTGATTCAAGTTCTTCTCAATGATCTGCTCGAGCAGAATGATCTCTCTGCATCCGTCCTCGCCCGGAATCTCAACCACACGTGGCAACACGGATGGTACCTGTACGGTTGCAATGTCAATAACATCCTTCTTCTTATCACGGATCAGTGCACCAATATTTAAAGTCTTGTTGCTGATCAGTGGAAATGGTCTCGAAGAATCAACTGCCATCGGCGTAAGTACCGGATACACTTCCTTCTCAAAATATTTATCTACGAACTTGCTCTGCTTCTCGTTTAAGTCCTCATAATGCTTAACAAGCTTCAGACCATTTTCTTCCATTGCAGGAAGAATCTGGCGGTTCAGTGTGCTGTACTGGCTCGCAATCATGTTCTTCGTCTCAGGAATAATCAGATCGAGCTGCCCCTGCGGCGTCAATCCTGCAATGTCCTTCTTCTTTACATCTGCGTGTACCAGATCGATCAGAGATGCTACACGCACCATGAAGAACTCAGACAGATTTGATTCTGTGATACTCAGGAAATTCAGGCGTTCAAACAGTGGAATTGACTTATCCTTCGCCTCATTTAAGATTCTGTAATTAAACTGTAACCAGCTCATCTCACGGTTATAATAATTTTCCGGTTTTTCCAATAATTTTTTGTCCATTCCTTACACACTCCTTTTCACCCGAAGTACCGGTCTGATTCCATAGATCTGCTCAAAGAAATCTGCACGTGCTTCAAAAAGTCCCGCCTCCAGTGAGATATCTTCGTATGTCTTTGCCAGAATAATCAGCTTTCCGTCTTTCAATGTCACGGAAATATCTTCGATCTTCTGCATATGGCTCTTATCGAGAATATTCGCAATTCGTAAGATTGCTGCAAGCTTCGCGATCACAATATAATCACAGCCATCAAGTTCTGCTGATATCTTATCCTTCGATGGAAGATACAGTGGGTTGTACTTGACTACATTTGCCACTTCCATACGCTCTTTGTGCGAAAGTCCAAGGATCTCAGTATTTGCTACTATATAATAGGAATTTCTCGCTCCATCATGCAGATTGATGAAATTACCACATTCATGCAGAAGTGCCGCAATCTGAAGCTGCAGACGCTGCATCTTATCCAATCCAAATGGCTTACGAACCACATCGAAGATCTTCAGTGCAAAATATGCGGTCTGCTCCACATGATTCCGATTGCAGCGATACCGCTTCGCAATGTTATTCGCCGTTGCAAGAATATCTTCCTCAAAATTGTGATTGAACACGACACGGCTTCCTTCGTCCATGTAATTTGCCACGATACACTCGCAGAAATCCACATCCGGCACATACATTTCCTCTGCCTTACAGTTGTTCAGGAACGACTGGTAGATTGTGATGTTCGGTAACATCAGCGTCGCACGCTCGTATGGAATACCGTATTTTTCCGCGAGCTCCTGCGCCGGCATACTGATAACACGCTTGTACATCGCATCAAACTGCGCCCGCGTGATCACATCCTTGATGGAAAGTTCCGGCACGATCTTCTTCAGGGAGCTTACGACCTCACCAACAGCGATAATGTTCTTGATTTCTTTATCCTTCAGATAAATATTTCGGAACGATACAATATCATTATCTACATAGTCTGCCATGATCTCATCCAGTCTTCCAGACTTGTGCCCGATGAGTGCCAGATAATCACGAACACGCACCGCACCAATCGGGATATTCTCTGTGACAACCAGATTGTTCTTATCAAACAGGGAAATCTGCACGCTTCCAGCACCGACATCAACGAACGCTGTGTTCTTGCTGACAACCTGATGGAAATCCGAATACTTCGCAACCAGTCCCTTGAAGCTGATATAACGCTGTTCCGAGTTACTCAGAACCTGTACACGGATACCTGTGGTATGCTCGATCACATCCAGCACCAGATCCATGTTATCTGCCTCACGTACCGCACTCGTCGCATAGGCACGGTATTCTGTGATCTTGTATTCTTCCATTTTATGTTTTAAGCCTTCGAGTTCTTCGCAAATCATTTTGATCGACTCCCGGCTCAGTTTTCCTTCGCGATAGGTGTCCCGCCCAAGCTCCAGTATCCGGCTGACACTGTCGATCTGACGAAACGTTTTTCTACCATTTACCTGGAAGATCTTCATGGATATCTCGCTGCTTCCCACGTAGATGGCGGCAAACATTTTGTATGCCATAGTTTTTACCTCCCTATTTCATCCGCAGATAATTATCCGACATTTCCTGTATGTCTCATGCAGAACACTGCTATTATCCATACGCAGACGCGCTCTCGCTCACTTCCGCACATAGCAGACACTAAGCTCCTAACACATCATTCTGCGAATGAATGCGTTACTCGCTAAGTGCTGATGTGCTCCAATGGTCTGCGTTAGGATAAATACCAGTGTCCCGCATGATTTCTACACATCGATTGTATCGGATAATTATCTGCTCATTTATATACTTCCGGTTACAATGCAAATGGCATACGCATGTCATTTGCCGCTCCCTTGAATATAGTTTTTCTTATATTGTAGTTTAATCTTTTTTGTTTTGTAATATTTCCAGTAGTTCGATGATCGTCTTATGGTAGCCCGGATGGTAGGCATATGGTGCGATTTCGGCAAGTGGTTCAAGCACGAACGCGCGCTTTGCCATCTCCACATGCGGCACCTTCAGCGTGTCTTCCATGATCATTTCCTGATCATAGAGCAAAATGTCAATGTCCAAAGTTCTTGGACCCCAGTGGATCAGCCGCTTTCTGCCGGCACCCTGTTCAATATCGTTGATAACAGCCAGCAGATCCTGTGGAGAATAGATTGTCTCAATCTCCAGACAGCCATTTAAGAAATCATCCTGTTCCACATCGCCATATGGTTCTGTTATTATATAGGAAGAAACCTTTGTCACCTGAATATACTCATCTTTGTTCAGCTGATCGACCGCATAGTCAAGGTATGCCTCCTTATCTCCGAGATTGGAACCGATACCCAGATACGCAATATGTCTGCCTCTTGTAATATCCACGCAGACCGTATCAAAGTCCATCGGAATAGGAGCCCCCGGCTTGCTTACAATCACATGAACCATCTTTATCTGTGGATAGGCAAGCAAAATCGCATCTGCAACATTCTCCGCTGCTGCCTCAATCAGATCATAGCTTTCCTCCTGCATCGTCCGCCGGATCAGTTCACATACTTCTGCATAATTGACCGTTTTGTCCAGATCATCTGTCATGCCTGCCGCATGCAGATCCACATCCATAGATACAGTTACATAGAATTTCTGTCCATTTCTTTTTTCTTCTGCAAGGACACCGTGATATGCAAATATCTCTAAATCTTTAATCCATATTTTATCCATTTCTTTTCTGTCCTTTTCCGTCTCCTATTCCATAGCAAATGCCCTGACAGCGTTATGACACACGCCTGCCATCTTATGCCTTGAGCATTGCATCTGTCATCGCAAGCGCACGCACATTTTTCTTCACATCATGTACACGGAAGAAGCTGCACCCCTTCACCAGTCCTAAGACAGAAGTTGCCATTGTTCCTTCCTCTCGCTCGTCAACCGGCAGATTCAGTGTATTTCCAATCATGGATTTTCTCGAAGTTCCAAGCAGTACCGGATATCCGAGTGCAACCAGATCCTCCAGATGGTTCATAAACTTTAAGTTCTCTTCCGTAGTCTTTGCGAATCCAATCCCCGGATCTAAGATGATCTTATCGTCGGCAAGTCCTGATGCGCGCGCAATCTGTACGCACTCCTTCATGTCTGCGATCACATCCGCAATAAAATCATTGTATACCGCTTCCTTCCGGTTGTGCATCAGGCAGACCGGAATCTGGTATTTCGCGCAAAGCGGTGCCATCTCATCGTCCCATTTAAATCCCCATATATCGTTGATCAGATCGGCACCAGCCAGAATTCCCGCCTGAGCCACCTGATATTTGTACGTATCTAACGAAACCGGAATCTCAAACCGTTCCTTGATTGCCTCAATCACGAAGCAGGTACGTTCAATCTCTTCCGCAACCGAAATCTTCACATGTCCCGGTCGAGTCGACTCTCCGCCAACATCAATGATATCGGCACCTTCCTTGATCATTTCTTCTGTATGCTTCAACGCCGCATCCAGATCTCCGTACTTTCCGCCATCCGAAAAGGAATCCGGTGTCACATTCAGGATTCCCATCACATAAGGACGTTTTCCAATTTCAAAGTCACGTTTTCCAATCGTTATAACCTGTTTTTTCATAATTTATAAGCCCTCATTTTCATTCTTGTCCATAATTATTATCATTTTAACATTTTTATCATAAAACTGCCACCGGTTTATCTATATTTTTTTATTAACAATTTTTAGAATCGTTTAGATTCCATACATCGCATATGATTCCGAATAGTATATTTTTCCATGCAAATCATTATCTCTAAGGGTTGTTTTGCAAATAATATCCTCAATAGAAAAAGGCTGCCGACAAGCGACAACCTTTTCCCGTGTAGACAGGTTTGATATTACATAGCCTTTTTGTAAAGAGCTACGATATCCTTCTTCGTAGAGCGGCGTGGGTTCACCATGATGTTTCCGCTCTTCATGGCATCGTCTGCCATGACATCGATCTTGTCTTCCGTCACTCCTACTTCTGTAAGATTTGCAGGAATTGAAAGACTATTATTCAACGCTCTGATCGCATCCACCAGCATATCCGGTGTGAAGCTCTCATCGCTTCTGTGTGTCTCACTCACATATTCGTAGATTTTCTTATATTTACCTTTATCCGCAAGCTTGTTATAATCCAGAATCGTCGGAAGCAAGATTGCATTTGCCACGCCATGTGGTACATCGAAATACGCACTGACCGGATGACTCATCGCATGTACATTGCCAAGTCTCGCCCACGAAAATGCAATACCCGCAAAGAGGGAACCAACCAGCATATCACTGGCGGCATCGACATCCGTACGATTTGCCACATAAGCCCGGATCGAACGCCCGATCAGTTCCATCGCCTTCTCAGACATCGCCTCGGAAAACGGAGAAGCATCCGTCGAGATATACGACTCACATGCATGGATAAATGCATCCATTCCACACGCTGCTGCCACAGAAGCAGGAGCCGTTGCAATCAGATCCGGGTCTAAAATCGCGTACTTTGGAATCAGTTCATAACTGAATACCGTCAGTTTGTAGTTCCGGCTGTGATCGGTAATAACCGAAAATGCAGTTACCTCAGAACCTGTACCAGCAGTCGTTGGAATCGCAATCTGCGGAACAATCGGTCCCGGCACCTTGCCTCCACCTTCGTATTCTGTAATGCTTCCACCGTATTTTGCGATAACACCAACAGCCTTTGCCACATCCATCGGAGAACCACCGCCAAATGCCACAATGAAATCCGCGCCACATTCCTTGTACAGATTCGTTGCCTTTTCGACCGTCTCAACCGAAGGATTTCCTTCGGTCTCCGTAAATGCATCCGCCGGAATCCCAACATCTGCCAGAGACTGTTTACATGTATCCACCAGTCCCATCTTGTTCAGATGGGGACCGGAGATGATAAGGGCATGTGTGCCGCCAAGTTTGGTTGCGCATTCACCTAATTTCTTAATAGAACCTGCACCAACAATGATATCCTGCGGCACAGAAAAGCTAAAATTCTTCAATCTAATTCACCTTGCCTTTATTTTGAAAGTGCATTCACTGTCTCTTCCAGAATTGCATATGCCTTGTCACAATCTTCTCTGCTTGCAATCAGTGGTGGAACCATACGAATGACATGCGAACCAATTGCTGTGATCAGAAGCTTTCTGTCAAATGCACCATGCTTCACATCAACAGCACCGATTGTATCATCAAACTCAACACCGATCATCAGTCCCATACCACGAACCTCTTTCACATGTGGAAGGTTCTTCAGCTTATCCATGAAGTACGCACCAACTTCTTTTGCATTGCCTGCAAGATCGCGGTCAAGAAGCTCGTTTACTTCCGCATAAGCGGCTGCACAGCTGACCGGATGTCCACCGAATGTTGTACCATGGGAACCCGGTGTAAATGCGGTTGCAACTTCCGCGGTTGCACAGATGGCACCGATTGGCATACCGCCACCAAGTCCCTTCGCCATAGAGACGATATCCGGCTTGATACCATAGTTCATGTAGCACATCGGCTGACCGGTTCTGCACCATCCGGTCTGTACCTCATCAATCAGGAGCAGCATATTATTCTCATCGCAGAACTTACGAAGTCCTGTCATAAACTCGTAGGTTGCAGGATGGACACCGCCTTCACCCTGGATTGGCTCGATCATGATCGCGATCGTATTCTCGGTACAAGCATCCTTAAATGCCTGCAGATCATTGTATGGCGCATAAGAAAAACCATATGTCATCGGTCCGAAGCCAACCTGACAGCCATTGCCCGGCTGACCAGTTGCGGACATCGCACCAAATGTTCTACCATGGAAGCCCATCTTTGCAGTTACGATATGATAACGGTTTGGTCCGTAATGCTCAATACCATATTTTCTTGCCATCTTGATCATGGCTTCGTTTGCCTCTGTACCGGAGTTCTGATAGAAGATCTTATCCATACCGATGGTTGTACACACCTTCTCAGCCAGCAATGCCTGCGGAATCGTGTACGGATAGTTGAATGTATGCATGATATCATCGACCTGATCTTTGACGGCTGCAACAACCTTCGGGTTTCTGCTTCCGGCATTATTTACCGCGATACCTGCATAGAAATCCAGATACGGAGTTCCATTTTCATCGTACATGTACATGCCCTCGGCTGTCTCTGCCAAGAAATCAAAACGCTCGTATGTATCGATCATGTACTTGCTTACCTTATCCTTGATGTCCTGCTTTGTTAATCCAAGATCCTTTAATTTCATAATAAACGCCTCCTAAATATATAAAATGTTTTCGTTACTTTATAATGCCTTTAATCTTCATGTAATCCTTGATCAGCTTCACACTGTCCTCGATTCCGACCTTCTCACTGTTGATCGTCAGATCGTAGTTGACCGGGTTCGTCCAGTAATTTCCATGTGTATAATACTTGTAATAATCGGCACGGAACTTATCCGTATGCACGATCGTCGCCGTCGCAACATCCTCGGTCACGCCCATATGCTCCATCGTCCGCTTCACACAGAAATCACGTGGTGCCTCTATGTAGATGCTTACAATATTCGGTCTGCCCCGCAGGATGTAATCGGCACATTTTCCAACGATGACACACGATTCGGTATCCGCTAAGTTCTCAATGATCTGCTTCTGATACTCAAACAGCTTATCATCGGACACGAACTTCTCATTCCGGCTGATATAGCTTTTCGCCCGTGGCAAGCCTTTTAAGAAGCTGGAGAAGCCGCCATTCGAACGAACCTTCTCGTTGACCTCCTGAAATAACTTCTCATCGAGTCCGCTCATCTGGGATGCCAGTGTCAGGATTCGGTTTTCGTAGCAATGGATGCCAAGCTCCTTCGCAAGCTTCGATGCGATTTCCTTTCCGCCGGTACCAAAGCCTCTTGCAAAAGTAACAACATAATTTTCCATATTTTTCCCTCACAATCTATCTACACTTTTTGAAACCATTTTCAAGCAAGGTTGCTATGCGATGAATCTGCTTAAGAACTCTCTGCTTCGATCGTTCTTTGGATTCGTGAAGAACTCCTCTGGTGGTGCATCCTCCACAACATAGCCCTTATCCATGAACAACACACGGGACGATACATTCTTGGCGAAATCCATCTCATGTGTCACGATCAACATCGTGAGTCCGGAGCTTGCAAGCTCCTTCATTACATTTAATACTTCACCGACCATCTCCGGATCGAGCGCGGATGTTGGCTCATCGAACAGCAGCACCTCCGGATTCATACAGAGCCCTCTGGCGATTGCCACACGCTGCTTCTGTCCACCGGATAACTGCTCCGGTCTGGCGTTAATGTATGGTGCCATGCCAACCTCTTTCAAATGCTTGATTGCACGATCGAACGCCTCTTCCTTGGATACATGCAGGACCTTTCTGGTGCCCTCCATACAGTTTTCCAGCACCGTCATATTGTTAAATAAGTTGAAGGACTGGAACACCATGCCAACTCTGGAACGAAACTCATTAATCTCCTTCTGGACATTCCGGATCTCCTTACCATGGTACAACACCTGTCCACTCGTCTGTGTCTCCAGCTTGTTCACGCACCGGAGCAAGGTTGACTTACCGGAACCGGACGAACCAAGGATACAGATCACCTCGCCCTTCTTCACTTCAAAATCAATCTTCCGCAAAACCTCATGATCACCGAAGGATTTGCTTAAGTCTTTTACTTCAATAATACTTTCTTCATTGTTTTTACTCATAAGCTCACCCTCCTACTGTTTGTCTTCCATATATTCCACAGCAAGCACATAATCTTTTTTGCCTGCCATCTTTTTCTCGATAAATAAGAACAACCGGTTAAATGCCACACAAAGCACCAGATAGATTAGTGCGATTACAAGATACGATTCAAAATACTTGTAATATGTACCACCGACCGTTTTTGCCTGCATGAACAACTCCTGAATACCGATTACATTCAACACAGATGTCATCTTCAGGTTCGTCAGGAATGTGTTCGCCATCTCTGGGATAATGTTCTTGAATGCCTGTGGAAGGATTACATAGAACATTGCCTGCATCGGCGACATTCCCATTGCCAGAGCACCTTCACGCTGTCCGGCATCAATGGATTTGATACCTGCACGTACGGTTTCTGACATATACGCACCTGTATTTAATACAGTTACGAGAATACCTGCAATGATCGGGTTGATGTTCACACCGCCCTGACGGAGACCGAAGTATACGATCATCGCCTGTACGATCATTGGTGTTCCTCGGAACAACTCTACATATAAGAAACAGATAAATTTGAAGAATTTGATAATTCCCTTTTTGATCGGATTATCTTCTTTGTGAATTTTGATATCTCCGACAATACCTACGATATAACCAAGTATGAAACCTACGATCGTACCGATCACAGATACATACAGGGTAATCCATGTTCCCTGCAAGAACATGCTCGAATACTTTTCGGCAAGAAATGCCATCCATTCAAAGATATTGTTCGGGGATGATATACTTAGAATAGCACCCATATGATTTCCTCCTGTCCTACACGTTTTTTATAATTCCTCCGCAGCCTGAAATCATGAAAGGCTGCGGGGGGGATCATAATCTAATTAGCTGCTGGCTGTAAGCTGACTGCCTCTTCCATTGTCTTATCCATCTCAGCCTTGTCATTCCATCCGATGGCATCCATCGCCTTCTGAATCTCATCCCGACGGGCGGTATCATCTTTTCTTGTTGCGATACATACATTTGTCATTTCCTCATCGCCCACGAACTTGTCATTGTCATCCAGATAGATAATTGCCAGATCATCGTTTGTCATCGCTGCAGATTCTGCTGTCGGTGCATCAATGACACACACATCAGCCGTTCCATTTGAGATCGCCATAAAGCATTCAGCCGTTGTCTCATAATTTGCACCAAGTGTTGCATCCGGTACCTGATCAAGCAGGTTTACCCATCCGGTACCAAGCTGTGTCGTAAGTGTTACATTCTTTCCTGCCAATTCAGATAAGCCCTTGATTCCTTCCAATCCAGAACCTTTCTTAACAACTAAGCAGTTTGTTCTATAATAGTAAGGATCTGTAAATGAATAAGATGCCTCACGTTCCTTCGTACGACCCATACCTGCGATGATCACATCGTAATCGCCAGCATCGAGTGACATTCCGATGGAATCCCATTCTACCTTGTGGATTTCCAATGTCTTACCCATCTGCTTTGCAAGCTTCTCTGCTACAATTACGTCATATCCATATGCATACATGTTTGTTCCGTAGATTGGAACTGCCTTTTCACCATTTGCAAGCTCATCCGTTTCCTGTGACCAGTTGAATGGAGCATATGCACATTCCATTCCGACTCTTAATACACTGTCATCACTGGATGAATCCTTCTTTCCACAACCGGTAAGAGATGTCAATGCCAATGTTGCTGCAAGCACCATGCTGATTAATTTTCTTTTCTTCATAAACATCATCCTCTCTTTCTTCTCACATTTTTCTTAATTTTCTTAAGTCCCTACCTTTGACTTGGCTGTATTATGTGCCTGTAACGTTATTTTGTCAACACAGATAAGGGATTTCCTAATTTATTTAAAGTTTTGGGGAGTTCATTTTTTATTTTTAGAAAAATAGAGAGGTTTTCTTATTATTTTTATGTTGTTGCACAGCTTTATCAAGTTGTATTTTATTTTTGCTTGTGTTTCCTTTGTACAAATCAATTTGTAGTTGTTTTTATCAAGTTTTGTTTTTTGTCAATTTCTTTACACCCGTCATAAACAAAAAAGCAGCCGTTTTTTTCCCGACTGCATTCTTCTTGTATATGAAACTTAATATCGAATTGTATGGTTCTTCTTTTCCTCTGACCAGTAACACTGTTCCTGCACGGGGCAGTCAAAACAGTTTCTAGACTGCTTATCCGCATCATACAGCAATGTTGCAAGCGATCTTGCCTGCTCACTCGGTGCCTTATGTCTGCCGATTGCATCACAGATTTCAGCACATTCATGCTCTGTATATCCACATGCCAGAAGGATAGGTCGTGCCAGCTCGGCTCCCGCCTCATGATGGGATTTCCCGGAAGCATACTCCTCACATCTTCCGATATCGTGCAGCAATGCCATTGCATAGATCACATCCTGCCGGAAGGAAAGTCCCTGTTCCAGATTCTTTATATATCCGATTCTTGCCACATCCAGACTATGCTCGATTCCATGCAGGCAGAACACACGCGTGCGTTCCTGCTCCCTGATCCGACGCATATACACCTGAAATTCCGGATGCGCGAGAATTTTATCTACTCGCTCCATTGTTTTCATCTCCGCTTTCTAATTGCAGATACTCTGCCAGAAAAGATAACGAACCACTCACGAGAATGACACCCGTTTCTCCCGCCTGTTCTCTTGCCTTTTGCAGTGCTTCCGCGCTCGTATCCGCAAGCTGGACCGGTACGCCCTGCGCCTGTATCAACGGTGCCAGAATCTCTTTCGGCAGGCCGCGCGGTGTATCTGGTGTGATCACAACTGCCGCTGCCATCGTCGGTGCCAGAATCTCCACCATCTTCTCGTATTCCTTATCTTTCAGTACTCCTATTATATAGATTACCCTGCGGTTTGTAAAATATTTTTCCACCGATGTACGCAAATATTCCCACGCTGCTACATTGTGCGCACCATCCACATAGATATACGGATGCTCCGCCACCTTCGTCATACGCCCCAGCCATACCGTCTGTGCGATTCCCTTATGAATGGCTGTTTCTTCTATATATAGTGTACGCAGCACCGTGATTGCTGTCTGTGCATTCGCAATCTGATGCTCTCCTAAAAGCGGGATATGATATGGTTGTTGCCGTTGATCCATATCCGCATCCATATTGGATTCATCTGGATTCGTTCCACAATCCACCACCTCAGTGCCATCCAGATTCATCTGCACAACTTCCCAGTCTGATGGATTCACTTCTATATAAGAAGCATGTTGTACTTCGCATATCTCCCGTAATACTTTCGATACTTCTGGCACCTGCGGTGCGGAGATCACAGTTGTATACGGCTTGATGATACCTGCTTTCTCTGTTGCAATCTTCGTCAGAGTATCGCCTAAGAACTGCATATGATCCATGCTGATCTGTGCGAACACGCAGATTTCCGGTTTTGCAAGCACATTCGTCGCATCTTGGCTTCCACCCATGCCACATTCGAGCAATACATAGTCAGCGTGGTTTCTCGCAAAATACAGAAGCGCAACCGCCGTCTCAATCTCGAATACAGTGGGACTGGCAAACCCATCCGTCTCCATTGTCTCGATCACCGCTGCAACCTCTGTGAGCAACACCGCAAATTCATCCTCTGTCATATAGCGTCTGTCAAGCTGGTACCGTTCCAGATACGTCAGAATTGTCGGGGAAATATATCGTCCCACATGATACCCTGCAGCAAGCAGGCTTTCCTGTACAAACGCAAAAATAGAGCCCTTCCCGTTTGTCCCGGCGATGTGCAGTGTCCTGCACGCATCCTGTGGATTGCCGAGTCTCCGTAAGAGCTCCTTTACCTGTGTCAGGCCAGGTACAATGCCCAGCCTGCTTTTTTCTTCAATGTAATTTTGTGCTTCTAAGTAGTTCAATTATTTGTCTCCCTTATATTCTACATGCTGCACTGGCTTTGTAGAATCATCAATCGGACAAATCTCATATCCTTCATCCTTCAAAGTCTGGATCAATGCCGGAAGTGCTTCGATCGTTGCATGATTGTTCTGCAGATCATGCATCAAAATCACGGAATCGCCGGCATTGGCATGTACATACCCAAGTATATTATCATTTAACTCACTTGGTGTCAAAGATGCATCCACTGCATCACCTGACAGGGAATTCCAGTCATAATAAACGATACCCTCGTCATGCAGATATCCGATCAGATCCTGAATATCTACCTTACTTACCTGGTTCGAACTTCCACCCGGGAAGCGGTACAGATGCGTATCCACACCTGTCTGTTCCTGTATGTAATCGTGAATCTTCGTCACGTCTTCCTCGAAGCTTTCCTGACTTGCATATACCTGATCGTACACATGACTGTAAGAATGCATTCCGATCGAATGTCCTTCGTCAACGATCCGCTTGTAATACTGCTGTGCTTCCTTATCATCATTGTAAACAACAAAGAATGTTGCCTTCACATTGTTTTCCTTCAACACATCCAAGAGTTCTCCGGTGTATGTACTTGGTCCATCATCGAAAGTCAAGTATACTTTCTGTCCATTGTAGTACGTCTGTTCCGGTACATCACTGGCTGCTTCCGTCGTCGCCTCTGCATCGTCCGTGGTTTTGTTTGAACCATCGCCATTGTCTGTCAGAGCTACGTGCACACCTTCCGAACCCTTTCCAAGATCTCCATACGCCATCTGCTCACTCGTCATCGTCTCCGTCGATTCATCGATCAGTCCGATGTTTGTACTGACCAGATTCTTTCCTTCCTCCACCCGGTCAACCAGATTCTCTATCCGGTGATCGAGCCGGTTCATCTTCACCATCAGGAACATACACAACGTAATCGGGATCGCACATACGACCAGAAATGTTACCATCAACATCCGCTTAAAGCTCCGTACCTTTCGTTTGTGTGTGTTTGCCTCTTCCATCTCTTGTGCTTCGGAAATTTCTTTCTCATATTCAGTTAAAGTTTTTTTCTTGTCTTCCATAAAATTTTCCTTTACATTCTCTATATATTGTGGTACATTACTTATGTAATACAAATTACCATTTGCAGCCTTGGGACATTCCCGAAAAAAAGGTTGCAATTTTTATATTATAAAATTCTATGAGTTATGTCAAGTAAATTTTATTTTTTCTTAATCTTTTGTAACACTTTTGTAATATAATTCCCGCCACTTACGGCCTTCCTCCTGCATACCCTGTGTCAGTTTTGCCAGCTCGTCATATTGCTGTTTATACCGCTGCTCCATATTTTTTACTGTTGATTTCAACCGTGACTCATAATCCTCCTGCGTCTTTCGAATTGCTTCATTATAATTCTTATCATTTTCTTTACATCGTTTTTCAAGTTCTTGCATTGTCTGTTCTTTACATAATATATATTCCGACAGACTTATGTCTCCTAGTCGTGATACATCCACGGCATATATCCGCGGTTTGGCTTCCGTTGCTAATTTATATAGAAGATAACTGACTTCTCCGTGCTGTAAAATCTCATATCGTTCAATCCTCTCTGTACCATATACCAATCTCTGAACCTTCCTCTCTCCCAGTGGATTTATCACATACAGACTATCCGTGCCATTTCCCGGATCTGCCATGCGATACCATACATAAAGCTGTGTCCGTTCTCCTGCGACTGGTGCGATCCGAACCGTAGAGATACTCCCCCAGTCGTCACCCTTCACGAGTACCAGTCGTCCTTCCGCAAAAAGCTTATCCCACATTAAAACATTTTCTGTGTTGACATATGCCACATAGATTTCATCCTCCCAGAACAGACTTACACCACAGGAATGATAATCCCGGCATAAACTGCCCCATTGCACTGTCCTGCCCGTCCCAATCACCTGTGCTAAGATCTGATTTCCCTCCTCATAAAGTAAAATCCGTTTATCTCCTTTCCATCTATAAACCGCTTCCACGTTTTCCTCCCAATTCTTTCTTTTACAAATATATTGCCGGAATCGAACAAAAATGCATATTCTGAATATATTATTGTAAGCATATTTGAAAGGAAACGAACATGTCTAAATGCTGTGGCTGTAACAAGAAAGTCTTAAGTAATGCAGTTGCTAACAACACCGATTCCTGCACATGCAGCTTAACAGATAACTGTACCGATGTATGTGTCACACCTCAATGTGGTGACCCAAAGCTGCTCACGGTACTTGTTCCTGTTATCTACGACGAGATTGGCATCAATGTATGCCGGACAATTCCGCTTGCAACCCTGCTTGCAGATTATCCAACAGCAGCATATATCCGGGCAGAGGTTACAAACATCACCTTTGCAACAGGGGCAGCACCTTCCGTAACAATCAAGCCGATTGCCGGACGTCCAAACTGCTACGAGCTGACACTCACAAACCTGACTGTGGATTTTGTCATCTATGTCTATGACTGTTGCAAACGGCTGCTTGCAACCCTCCCTGTCACAGGTGTTGTCTATCTCCCTTCCGCAACAACCGATCCGGAATACGATGAAGATACCAATCCAACTTCCGTAACGATGCAGTTGTTCGCACCATATGGAGTCACCTACACGGATACGACTGTAGCAACACCAAACCTGAACTTTATCGGATTCCTCTCCACGAACGGAACGGTTTCGCAGGGACTGAATCTGATGGCAATGTCCAAAGTATTAAACTTCGATATTGCAAATGCGGAAATGACGGTAGGACTTACCCTGATCGTGAAATCCATCTACTACAACCAATACCGGATCCCTCACAACGGAAAAGCGATCGTATCCAAGGGCACACTGGCAAGTCCGGAGGAGTCTGTCTGCATGAGTTTTGTAAGCGGAAGCCTCTTAGACCGGAACATCAAGCCATTGGAGCTTTGCAATCCGCTTGACCAGAAGCGAAACTGCGAAAGCTGTACCGATCCCGATGACTGCACCTGTCTGACACCGTCGGATTGAATTTCAAAAATTACCGGAAATTGGTAAAATAATCTCCTTATTTAGGTTCATACTATTTTTATAGAATGAAAACTAGATAAGGAGTGTTTTATTATGAAGAAATTTAAAACAACCGCTGCCATTGCAGCAACTGCTATGATGCTTTCTATCTGTATGTGTGGATGTGGTATGGATGAGACGAGCAAGGATAATGCAACCACTTCGGAACAGACACAGATGACAACCGAAAATAACAACGCAACTGGCGGAAATGCAACAAATTCCAATGGCGTTGGAAATGGAATCAAAGATGCCGCGGACGGTGTCGGCGAAGGTGTCAAGGACGCAGCAGAAGGCGTTGGTGAAGGCGTCAAGGATGCTGCCGAAGGTGTCGGAAATGGTGTCAAGGATGCTGTGGACGGCGTGGAAGATGCCGTAGATGGAAATCAGAGTAAGCGATAATAACAAAGAAAAAGGTTCCGCCTGTGGTATAGTTTTCATACCGCAAACGGAACCTTGTTTTATTTTTTATCGTCCGGTTTCACCTGAAAGGATGGCTCGATCTTATTCATCATCCGGTCATATTGTTCGTACATTTTCTGTACACTGTTTTCTAATAGGTAATAATGCATCACATAAGGAATCAGCAGCACCAAAAGCGCAAACACAAGCGCAACGATGATCAGTGAGCCGCTAAAATTCAAATACAAGATTGAAATCACAGTTGCCAATGCAAACAGTGCCATGACAATAAGGTGTACCTGCCGCTCATGTGCAAAAAACGCGATCTGTACAAGATGCTTTTCCTTCTCATGTTCCCAGTCGACATCCTCTTTTTCTAACAGCGCATCAATATATGCCAGATATTCAGTAATTCGTTTCTTCATATTTCATTCCTCCAGACCATATAGCTATATTTGATTTTTTCGTTTCCTTATTGTATTTCTGTATTCACTTTCATTTCTTCATTATATCGCTGTCTGCATAAATATTCCATAGTCATATGTATATTTCCGTGCTATAATAAAGGTGCATTTTTATGCGCATACATAAGGAGGAAATTATGCCAGACAACAACGGAAATAATCAGAATAACAACGACGATGATGAGTACGAAAAGTATTGCTATCTCTGTCGCAGACCGGAATCCGAGGCCGGTCCATTTATCCGGATGCCGGGAAATATGTATATCTGCAACGACTGTATGCAGAAAAGTTTCGACTCCTTCAACAACGGAGCGATGCAGTTTTTAGACCTCTCCAAGATGCCGAATATCAACATGTCGCAGTTCATGCCATTTGATGATATCCCGACTTCCCAGAAGGTCAAAAAGAAGAAAAAACAGAAGGAAGAAAAGGAACAAAAACCACTCACAATGGCAGATGTTCCAGCCCCACATAAGATCAAGGCAATGCTTGACGAATATGTCGTCGGACAGGAATACGCAAAGCGTGCCATGTCCGTTGCCGTCTACAACCATTACAAGCGTGTGATCACAGACACAATGGATGACATTGAGATTGAAAAATCCAACATGCTCATGCTCGGGCCTACCGGCTGTGGTAAAACCTATCTGGTTCAGACGATTGCCAAGATTCTGCAGGTGCCACTCGCAATCACCGATGCGACCACGCTGACTGAGGCTGGTTATATTGGCGATGATGTAGAAAGCATTCTCTCCAAACTTCTTGCCGTTGCGGACAATGATGTTGAAAAAGCTGAGCGTGGAATCGTCTTTATCGATGAGATCGATAAGATTGCGAAGAAGAAAGAGACGCGCAGCCGTGATGTCAGTGGAGAGTCTGTACAGCAGGGACTTCTGAAGATCTTAGAAGGTGCCGAGGTTGAGGTACCTGTCGGTTCCGGTAGCAAGAATGCCATGACGCCGATGACAACGATGAATACACGGAATATCTTATTTATCTGCGGTGGTGCATTCCCGGATATCGAGGACATCATCAAGCAGCGTCTGAACAAACAGTCTTCTATGGGCTTTGCCGCAGACCTGAAGGATAAATATGACAAGAACGATAACCTGATCAAGGAAGTAACAACGGAAGATCTGCGTGAATTCGGTATGATTCCAGAGTTCCTTGGTCGTCTCCCAGTGCTTTTCACTCTGGATTCGCTGGACAAGGACATGTACATCAAGATCTTGAAGGAGCCAAAAAATGCAATTCTCAAACAGTACAAGAAACTGCTTGCATTGGATGAGGTAGATCTGGAATTCGATGACAGTGCCTATGAAGCAATCGCAGAAAAAGCGATGGAGAAAAAGACAGGTGCCCGCGCACTCCGTGCGATCATCGAGAAATTCATGATGGATATTATGTATGAGATTCCGCGCGACGATAACATCGGTCGTGTTACCATCACCGGCGATTATATCAATGGCAAAGGCGCACCGATCATCGAATTACGTGGTACCAATATTTAAACGACAGGATCAGGAGGTATCAAGATGAAAAAAGTGGAAGTGATCATCCGACCTGAGAAGCTGGATGACATGAAAGAGATTTTGGATGAATGCAGCACAACCGGAGCTATGGTCAGCAATATCATGGGCTACGGTAACCAGAAGGGATATAAGTCCCAGCACCATAACGGCGATTATTTCGTCAATCTTCTCCCGAAACTGAAGGTTGAGACCGTTGTCTCCGATGATGTATGCGAGAAGTTGATCGCCATGGTTACAGAACGTATTCCAACCGGAAGTTATGGGGATGGTAAGATTTTTGTATATGATATAGAAGATGCTGTACGTATTCGTACCGGAGAGCGCGGAGATGATGCTCTATGATGACTGCGATCATCGCACATCGGGGTGCTTCGGCACTCGCCACCCACGAAAACACATTGGAGGCGTTTCAGATTGCGATCAATCTGCAGGCAGATTTTGCAGAGTTTGATATCCGTCGAACGAAGGATCATCAGTTGATTGCATTTCACAATCCAGATTTAAACGGCACGGATATCCGCCAACTTACCTATGACGAAATCTGTAGAATCACCGGCACGCACGGTTACCGGGTTCCGCTTTTACAGGAAGTATTGGAGCTGTGCCGTGGAAAAATCAAGCTGGATATCGAGTTAAAAGAAACTGGATATGAACAGAAAATCATTGATCTGGTGGAACGCTATTATGATTACTCCGATTATATGATGAAGTCATTTATTGACCGTTCGGTACTTCGTATCAAGGAGATCGATCCGAACATCAAAGCGGGGCTGCTGATTGGGACACCACGTAACACGATTATCCACCGGTTAAACGAATATTTTCCGCTTCACCGGTTACATGTATGCAAGGCAGATTTTATCTCCCCGCATTTCCAGTTCGTGACACGGGAATTTCTCCTGCGCATGCATCTGCATCGCAAAGAAGTTTATGCATGGACAGTCAACGATATTGCAAAAATGAGCAAACTTATCCGCAAAGGTGTCGATGGTATCATCACCGACCGACCGGATTTTGGATTACAGGCACGCATGGCTTTTGAATAATCAGATAGACAAAACAGAAAGGATGAACAAGCATGAAATACAAAGTTGGATTTATTGGTTGTGGAAATATGGCAAGCGCCATTATCGGCGGATTGAAGGCACACGCTGGAATCGATGCTTCGGAAATCATCGCAGCAGATGCATCGGAAGCTGCACGTGAGAAAGCAAAGGAAACCCTTAGTATCTGTACAACTGCATCGAATACGGAAGTATCCACACAGGCAGACGTATTATTCTTATCCGTAAAACCTCAGTATTACGAGACGGTGATCGCAGAGATCCAACCAACGCTCCCTGCCGGGCAGATCATCGTTACGATCGCACCGGGCAAGACACTGGCTTGGCTTGGAGAGCGGCTTGGTGATGTAAAGATCGTTCGTACCATGCCAAATACACCAGCCCTTGTCGGAGAAGGCATCACAGGTGTCTGCAAGAACAACCTTGTCACAGAAGATGAATTTGCATATGTATTGAAATTACTGAGTAGCTTTGGACTTGCCGAGGCAATCCCTGAATCCCTGATGGATGCTGTTGTCTCTGTCAGCGGCAGTTCGCCAGCTTATGTATTTCTGTTTATCGAAGCGATGGCTGATGCAGCAGTAGCCGATGGTATGCCACGGGCACAGGCATATAAATTCGCAGCCCAGGCGGTACTCGGAAGTGCAAAGATGGTTTTAGAGACTGGAAAGCACCCTGCAGAACTCAAAGATATGGTATGCTCTCCTGCCGGAACCACTATCGAAGCGGTTCGTGTCTTAGAAGAAAAAGGATTCCGCGGGGCTGTCATGGACGCCATGAAAGCCTGCACTGCAAAAGCGAAGGGAATTTAACACCCTTCGTCTTGATAAAAAAGAAGCACTCGGTCAATTTCATCGAGTGCTTCTTTTTTATGAAAGGTTTTGGGAATACAAATTATAATGAGAAAGAACCCTCTGTTCCATCTGCTGTATAGTATACCATATTTGTCTCTGGCTGATAGTATACGTTCAACTCCTTGATTGCTTTCTTTCCACTTGCCTCTGCTGCCTTTGCTGCGATATCTTGTGTGGAAACCTGACCACCCTGATACTCAACAAAAAGCTTTACTGCCTTAGGAGCGGTTGCCTTAGCTGGAGTTGCTTTCTTTGCAGGTGCTTTCTTAGCTGGAGCTGCTGCCTTCTTTGCTGGCTCTGCTTTCTTAGCTGGAGCTGCTGCTTTCTTTGCTGGCTCTTCCTTCTTAGCTGGAGCTGCTGCCTTTGCAGGTGCTGCCTTCTTTGCTGGAGCTGCTGCTTTCTTTACTTCTTCCTTAGCTGGAGCTGCTGCCTTTGCAGCTTCTACCTTTGCCATAGTTGCATCAACTGTTGCTTTCTTTACTGCCATGATCCATTCCTCCGTAAATATGTATGTATATTTTTTAGTAATACTATGTTGTCTTTGATTTCTTTTGTTGACATGATATTACGCCACTTTCCTTGAATTTGCAAGGCTTTTTGGGATTTTCTTAAGTATTTACCAATGGATTTGCGCTTTCATGAAAAAAAGAGGACATTTTGCACAATGATTTTCTATTGACTTTTCACCCCGACAAGACTACTATAAACGACGGCTTTTATTGTCTGTAATTGATTATATGGAAAAGGAGTTCTTTCTATGTCTACGCAAAAACGGAACATCTGGCTGGACAATGTAAAAGGATTTTTGATCATCTGTGTTGTCGCTGGACATTTTTTAGAGAGCGGAATTGATTATCATTCCAACATGTGTAAATCTTTATTTTTGTTTATTTACAGTTTTCACATGCCTTTATTTGTATTTGCAAGTGGATTGATGTGCGAGCATGCGATTCAGACAAAGGAACGCTTCTGCAAAAAACTTGCGAATTTTGCAGGTCTGTATGTCCTGTTGAAGCTGCTGATCTTTCCATTCCAACGGCTGACCAGTCCCGGACTTACATTTTCACTTGTGAAAACCGACGGCGTTCCGTGGTACCTTTTCGCCATGTGTGTATTCTATACATGTGCCTATCTGCTTCGCCATGTCGATAAGCGCAAAATCTTAGCCATCGCAGTTTTGGCTGCACTTCTGGCTGGCTATGACAACGGAATCGGGGATGTATTTGCTTTTTCCCGGTGTCTTGTATTCTTCCCATGGTTTGTGCTCGGGTGGACGTGCAATGTGGACAAATTAGAATACCAGCTTCACCGTCCGGTTATGCAGATTCTTGCACCGGTGACCGTCCTTGCATTTTTTATTATTTGCCGTTTAAATATTGACAGTTTTTACATCTTCCGCCGCTTCTTCACCGGCAGAAGTTCATATGAAGCCCTGTTGGACGATGCTGGTGAGGTCGGTATTTTATTCCGGCTATCCGCATATATGATCACATTTATTATTGGTGTATGTATTTTAAGTATCATCCCAAGGCATAAGATATTCCATTTAGATGCTCTCGGAAAAGAATCCATGTCGATTTATTTCTTCCATCGTCCGGTTCTCTTCTATCTGGAATACGTGGAGACATATCCGTTCCTGTATCAGCATTTTCATGGATGGGCAAATATTTTATGGCTTATCATCGCGATAATTCTCGTGATCATACTTGCACAGCCACTGTTCGAAAAGCCATTCAAAATCTACAATGCGTGGATTCAGCAAAGGGTTCATGTTTCCTGAATCATCTTGTATCCGGTGAAACCTTATAGCAAAAGGCGCCTTGCACATCACATGCAAGACGCCTTTCTTTATATGTAAGGAAATGATTTAGTTTTCTCCCTGCAAAGCATCGTAGCCTTCTTCTCCGGTACGAACCTTGATTACATTTTCGACACCATAGACGAAGATCTTACCATCACCGATGCTACCAGTATAAAGTGCTTTCTTTGCTGCCTTTACAACGGTAGCAACCGGAACCTTGCTGACAACGACTTCCACCTTTACCTTCGGAAGCAATGTCATATCCATCTTAACACCACGATAGTACTTCGTCTGACCCTTCTGGGCACCACATCCAAGTACCTGTGTGACTGTGATACCTGTTACACCGGCATCATTCAAAGCATTCTTCAGATCCTCAAACTTATTCTGCTTACATATGATAGAAATCTTTGTAAGCTTGACATCCGAAGCAACACCTGTGCCACCACTCATAACCTGAACCGGAACTGCCTCATCCTCAGGGACTGCATTCTCCGGAATCGCAGGAGTTGATACCGTTGTCGTGCCATCGCTGCTGATGTGATCGCCATATGTCATGAATCCTGCATAAGCTGTCTCAAGTCCATGCTCGGTTGCATCCAGACCTGTGATTTCCTCCTCAGCGGATACACGCAGGCCGAAGATTTTCTTGATTAAAAGGAATGTGATTGTAATTGTAACAGCTGTCCATGCGGCTGTTGCAAGCATACCTGTCAACTGAATACCAAGGAGCTTGAATCCACCACCATAGAAAAGGCCAAGTAATTTGTCACCATTTGCATCTGCAAGAGAATAGGTAGGTGTACTGTCTGTTGCGAAAAGTCCAACTGCGATCGTACCCCAGATACCATTCATCATGTGAACGGCTACGGCACCAACCGGATCATCGACACGGAGTTTGTTATCAAGCAGCCATACACCAAATACTACGAGTACACCGGATACCGCACCGATGACAATTGCGCCAGTCGCATCTGCAACATCACATGGTGCTGTGATCGCTACCAGACCTGCCAGAGATGCATTCAGACACATAGATACATCCGGCTTACCATAACGGATCCATGTAAAGATCATACATACGACTGTTGCAACGGAAGGAGCAATCGTTGTTGTTGTGAATATCGCACCAAGCTGCGGAACTGATGTTGCGGCTGCACCATTAAATCCATACCAGCCAAGCCACAGGATAAATACACCAAGTGCACCAAGTGCCAAGTTATGTCCTGGGAATGCGCCAACCTTGATGCTTCCATCCTTCTGCTTCTTGAACTTACCAATACGTGGTCCAAGGATTGCTGCACCGATCAGGGCACAAATACCACCAACCATGTGGATACAGTTGGAACCGGCGAAATCGTGGAAGCCCATCTTAGACAACCAGCCGCCGCCCCATGTCCAGTGTGCTTCAATCGGATATATGACTGCGGAGATTACTGCGGAATATACACAGTAGGATAAGAACTTTGTTCTCTCTGCCATCGCTCCGGATACGATCGTTGCTGTCGTAGCACAGAACACTAAGTTAAATACGAAGTTTGACCAATCAAAATTTGCATAATTTGTGAAGATATCAAATCCAGGCTTACCAACGATACCTGCCACATCCTCACCTAGGAACAAACCGAAACCGATCAGGATAAACATCACGGTACCGATACAGAAGTCCATCAGGTTCTTCATGATGATGTTACCAGTATTTTTCGCTCTGGTAAATCCTGCCTCCACCATCGCGAAACCTGCCTGCATCCAGAACACCAGTGCCGCACCGATCAAGAACCAGACGCCGTAGACTTCACTTGAAATCGCATTCATAATTTCTTCTGTCATAATCATTTCCTCCTCTTTTTGTTTCTTTCTTTTTGTTAAGTCCGCTAGCTTTCCTTACTCAACATGTTGTCATTATACTTAATAAAATTAATTTGTCAAACAGTTTTTTCCAGTCAAAATATCAATATTTATATTTATATCAAGCAAATTAATCGTTTTACTTATGATTATCAAGCGCATATGCAGCTTTTATTTAATATAATAAAGTGAGATTGTAAAATCTCCACATGTTTTTAAGTTGTACTAGAAAAAGAGAAGTGAAAACGTATTTTCACTTCTCTTTTTCTGTGTTTTATGCTATTTTACTTGTTTTTATCAAGTATGCTCTTATTTTCGGAAACTCTTATTGGCAAGTTTTTCGAATGCTGGACGTACCTTTCTAAACGACTCCATCAGCTTCGGTGAAAATACACCACATTCTCCGGTGATAATCATCCGATATGCATCTTCCTTTGAAAACGCATCCTTGTAGCACCGCTCATTGACAAGTGCATCGTATACATCCGCAACTGATACAAGCTGGGCGCAGATTGGAATCTCATCACCAACTAAACCATCTGGATATCCCTTACCATCATAACGCTCATGATGATGGCGGCAGATCTCATACGCATATTTCATCGTGTCATCGTTCCAATCCTCCTTGATGGAATCAAGTAGTTCACATCCACGGATCGTATGGGACTTCATATATTCAAACTCTTCTGATGTCAGTCTGCCCGGCTTCAATAAAATACGGTCTGGAATCGCAATCTTTCCAATATCATGCAAAGCGCTGACAGACTCAATGATATCAATCTTCTCCTTTGTCAGTTCGTATTCTGGATAATCCTCCATTACTGCCTCTGCAAGAATCCGGGTGTATCCCTTTACTCGCTGGATATGCTCTCCACTTTCTGTGCTTCGATACTCGACAACCGTACCAAGCATTTCAATGATCTGCTGGTTCTTCTTCTTCAGATGCTCTGCCTGGATCTGCAAGGTGCGATATGCTTTCCGCAATACGTTCGTCTGCTCAGCCACCTTGTCTTCCAGCTTTAATTTATAATCAAAAAATTCAGCTGTATTTTTAACTCTCTGCTTAATAATCGCATTGTTAAATGGCTTCGCAATAAAATCGGAAATTCCAAGCTCAAAGCACTTCTTCTGTACCTCCACCGTATGATCTCCACTGATAACCAGAACCGGAACCTTTCCGATCACCTCGCGTCGGTTCAGCTCTTCCAGCACCTGCGTCCCATCCATCTCCGGCATGACCAGATCCAACAGAATTGCAGCCATATTTTTTGCTTCCTGATCTACAATCTCAAGTGCCTGTTTTCCATTTTCAGCTTCCAGAATCGTATATTCATCTTCCAGGATTGAACGCAGTATCTCGCGGTTTATATCAACATCATCCACTATCAAAATTTTATTTCTCATTTGCTTCTCCTTCGTTTACACATTCCGTAACGATCCGATACGATTTCCTCTACTCACCAGATACACGTTCCGCATTGGTTCTGAACGCCAAATCACACCATTAATCTCCACGCTGACACCGGAATACAAATTCCCGGTAACGACTACCTTCGCAGATTTTTGTTTCTTTTGTTCTTTCTCCACTGCGTCTTTCCTCTTCTTTAATTCCTCCAATTCTGTTTTCTTTGTATAAATTGCATCCTCCAGTTTTAAATAGGTCGGATGTACATTTCGTATCACAGGTTCAAACTTCTTCCGGAACTCCTGATATGCATTCAGCAATAATCGAAGTTCTTGTGAAACCTTTTTCTCCCTACCCTGCAGGTCTACCTGCATCTGCACATTTTTGTCCTTATTTCCAAGCACAAGCCGTGTAGCAAGACTCGCCTCATTTCCGATGTTAGTTGCCTGTATCAGATTCTGCGCCTGCGCCAGTCCTCCAGCAAGTACACCATTTCGTCCTGATATCTCGATCCGGGTACCTGCATGAATCTCACTCCGCAGACAATAATTCGCACTGACCTTTCCACCTGCCCATACGCGTGCGGACTCGAAAAACATGCCCATCACATCGCCATTTGCCCGCAGGAAACCGCGTCCGGATGCATTGTTACCCTTTTTCAATATGATATCGCCACCAGCCTCGATTACCGAAGATTCGGAATATCCATCTACCAGCACATCTCTTGTCGCATGGATACTCACACCCTGTCCAACATTGCCACGTACATAGATGGAACCATCAAAATCAACATTTCCGGTTGCACATGTCACATCATCTAACACTAATACGCTGGAGATCACAAGCCGGTTATCTTTCAGCTCAATCTTTCCATTTTCCATCGCAATATATGTCTTCTTATCTTCCAATATCTGGAAACCACTTCCTGTCAGGATTGGCTTCTCCTTACCCTTCTTTGTCGCAAGGGATTCTCCCATAATTGTATAACCCGGTGTTCCCTCCTGTGCTTCATGGTAGACAGCAACCGTCTGCCCTTTCTTCACCAGTTCAAACCATTTTGCATTCTGATAATCCACGGAACCATCTTCCATCAAAACCGGATTGGATTTTACATTCGTATCAAAGAAGAATTCATACCAGCCATCTGCGCCTGCCTGTGGCATCACGCCTTTTGCCAGTGTTACGATATCGCCACTTGTCGTACCATCGCAGATTGCTTTGACAACCGCATAGTCAACACCTTTTTTGATATCTGCCTCCTTAATCGCCGAAAGCACCTCATCCTGCGCTATCGGAACTCCCGGATTTGGAAGTATGACGATTGCCTCCATACCACTCTGATTAAGCAACATATCAAAACAGGAAAATCGTTTCTTCACTGCTTCTACATTCTGGATCGGCATTTTCGTCTTTTCCAGCAAATCCAGTCTGCGCTGCCGCATCAGCTTTGTCGTGTACATAAAGCTACGGTAATAGCTGACATCTATACCTTCTTCGAGTCCATACCGGATTTCCCGCATCTGCTGCCATGAATATAACACATTCTTATATTGTTCTACATCCAAATGTTTTTCCAGTCCTAACCGGATCTCACGCATCTGCTGCCACGTGTATTCTCTGCTCGCATACACAGACACATCAATATGATGCTCCAATCCTAATCGAATCTCACGAATCGAGATTCCCCGGAAATCCGGTATCACATAGGAATCAATATCTACACCATTTTTCTTTGCCAACCGGATCTGATGCAGTTGGTCTTCATCAAACCCGTTATTGATATATACAGATAAATCGATATGCTCCAGTGTCGCCTTTCTTAACTGCTGCAGAACCCCCGCAGCCATATTCTTTTTATCCGATAAATCAATGCCTGCTTCCAGCCCTTTCCGAATCTGGCGCATCCTATCAAAAGAGATCTCGGGATCTGCGTATTTACTGACATCCAAAGACATCTCCAGTCCCTTACGGATTTCTTCCATCTGAAACCAATCATACCGGCTGTCCGCATAATAAGAGACCGGTATCTGCTCCACAAGGCCAATCCGAATCTCATGCATCTGAATTGCAAGAAATTCCGGCTTTGCATAGATGGACACATCAATGTTGTCCTTGATGCCTGCATCAATCTCTGCCTGCTGATCGGGTGTAAATTGATTTTCTTTCGCAAAATCTGCCATCTATATCTCCCTCATTTTACTATTGCATGACATTTAAATAATCTTTCAATATATTCCAATTATTACTCATATTACTATCTGGTGCTGCTACAAAGTAAAACTGCATATCAATCTGCTCGCCATTTACAGTAAATTTATTTTGTTTCGGATCCAATAATTGTTGTATCATTTTTCGCATACAACTCTATGAACTCTGTCTGCGCTGCAGTCAGACAGTTCTTTGCATTCAATGTAAAGCCCTAATTCTTATCGTTTGTTCTATTTCTCATTCAAATTCCTCCGATATATAAGTAAACCCAACTTATAATATCGGCATTCAATCCTTATTTTTTCACACAATTATACGAATTGTACCGCGAATAGGCAAAAAAAGCAACCGCTTAACACGGTTGCTTTCCTACTTTTTAATATTTTTAGTAAATTTTTACTTTTCTGGTGTATTATAGCCATCCGGATTCATAGACTGCCACTTCCATGAATCTGCACACATCTCATCAATATCATACTGTGCTTCCCATCCAAGCTCCTTCTTTGCAAGGCTTGCATCGGAATAGCAGGTTGCAATATCACCAGCACGACGAGGCTTAATCTCATATGGGATCTCCTTGCCGCACGCCTTGCCAAACGCATGGATCACATCAAGTACGCTGTATCCCTTTCCTGTTCCAAGGTTATAAATCTTGACGCCCGGATTCTCCTTGATCTTATTGATCGCTGCCACATGTCCCTTCGCAAGATCAACAACATGGATATAATCACGGACACCTGTACCATCCGGTGTATCGTAATCATTGCCAAACACACCCACGCAAGGAAGCTTGCCGATTGCTACCTGTGCTACATATGGAAGCAGGTTGTTCGGGATACCCTTTGGATCTTCTCCGATCAGACCACTCTTATGTGCACCAATTGGGTTGAAGTAACGAAGCAGGATCACATTCCATTCTGGATCTGCAAACTGGATATCTGTCAGGATCTGCTCTAACATATGCTTTGTCCAGCCATAAGGGTTTGTACAAACGCCCTTTGGACATTCCTCTGTGATAGGGATAAAGGCTGGATTGCCGTACACAGTTGCAGAAGATGAGAAGATAATATTCTTACAGCCATTCTCACGCATAACCTTGCACAGATTCAATGTACCTGCGATGTTATTCTCATAATATTCCAGTGGTTTCCGCACAGACTCACCAACTGCCTTCAGTCCTGCGAAATGAATCACGGTATCTGGCTGTTCCTTAGCAAATATCTCTGTCATTTTCTCATAATCCCGGATATCTGCCTCATAAAATGTCGGCGTCTTGCCTGTGATCTGTCCGATCCGGTCAACTGCCTTCTCGCTTGCATTGTAAAGGTTATCGACGATCACAACATCATAGCCTGCCTCAAGCAACTCCACACATGTATGGCTTCCGATATATCCGGCGCCACCTGTTACTAAAATCTTCATAGCCTGCGTACCACCTTTCTTAATTCCTTCTTTATATGTAATGCTTTTACATATTTTATATTTATCCGTATATCCGCTGGAATTCTCCAACATTTCATATTCTACCATATATATACCACATTGGGCAAATGCTTTCCACCCCATCCCGAATTATGTCTAACTATACACAAAGCTGCGAAATCCAAAAAGAGGGGAGAGAATGGATCACGCAGCTTTGTCACATAAAAAGGGGGGAGAGGGGGTAACTTCTTTTTTTGAAGTTCTCTTCTTTTGTTTATGTCATTATAATACATAAGATCAGATTTGATTGAAATTGAAAATTTTTGAATATTATATAAAATTTTTTGGATTTCTCGTTTTTTTTAGAATTTTTTATCACTTTTCGACGATGCATAGATTCGCGGATTTTAGGTTTGCTATCCCTGTATGAATATGCTAATATAATTTTGTATGGCGTAAATCAACTATAATCGAAATCATTCTTTACGTCTGATACCAAATGATTATATTTAAAGTAGAATAAGGAGTTATCATGAATAAAAACTGTATCGTTGCACAGTCTGGCGGACCAACAGCCGCTATCAATGCATCTCTTGCCGGCGTTGTTGCCGCTGCCAGAGATTTTGGAATATATGATAAAATTTATGGTGCGATTCACGGAATTCAGGGCGTGCTGAAGAAACATTTTCTGGATTTGTCAGACAAGGATGACGCATTCATCCAGAAGCTTGCACGCACACCAGCCATGTACCTCGGTTCCTGCCGGTTCAAGCTGCCAGATATGAAGGACGACGTTTCTATGTACGAAGAAATCTTCTCCATCTTTGAGGAAATGAACATCGGTGCATTCTTCTATATCGGCGGAAACGATTCCATGGATACGGTTGCCAAGCTCTCTGCTTACGCGGCTTCCATCGGCAATGATATCCGCATCATCGGTGTGCCAAAGACGATCGACAACGATCTGATCATGACAGACCATACACCAGGCTTTGGCTCTGCTGCCAAATACATTGCAAGTTCCATCCGTGAGATTGCCTATGACACCTATATTTACGATCTGGAAAGTGTCAATATCATCGAGATCATGGGACGGGATGCCGGCTGGTTGACTGCTGCTTCTGTGCTTGCAAGAAATGAATTCAGCCTTGCACCACATCTGATCTACCTGCCGGAGGTTGCCTTCGACAAGGAGCAGTTCATCACAGACTTAAAGGAAATGGTAAAGAAATACAAGAATGTCATCGTCGCTGTCTCTGAAGGTATCCGCGACAAGGACGGCAACTACATCTCTGCTACCAATGCTGCCGCTGACAAGTTCGGACATGCACAGTTGAGCGGTGCCGGAAAGACACTGGAATACCTTGTAAAGGAAAAGCTCGGCATCAAGGTTCGTTCCGTCGAAGTCAATGTTCTGCAGCGTTGTGCCGGACATATGGCAAGCATGACAGACTTAACAGAATCTTTCCTCTCTGGCAAACATGCAGTTGTCCTTGCCAAGAATGGAGAAAGCGCACAGATGGTAAGTCTGCATCGTCTGTCGAATGCTCCATACACCTACGAGCTTTCCAATACTCCGGTCAGTGAAGTTGCAAATCAGGCAAAGGAAGTGCCTGTCTCCTGGATCACGCCTGACCACCACGACGTGACCGCAGAAATGATTGCGTATCTGAAACCGCTCGTCGCCGGGGAAGTTCCAACGGACTACGCGGACGGCATCGCGGACTATTTGGATGTTTCGCATCTGACGAAAGTTTATGGGAAGTAAAACCCGTATAATAGATTGGCAAGTGATATCATGCAGAAGCAATGTATTTCAACCAAGAATTACTAAGTGTTCTTAATTAAGATATATGCTTAATACGCAACCGCCGCCAATTCGCCATCCGTGGCTCAGTGGCGGCTTACCTGAACGTCGTGTTCAGGTATTGCTTATGTATCAAAAGAACACTAAGTAATTCTAGGTTACAAACATATCGCTTCCTGCACGATTATCACTTGCCAATTTTTATACGGGTTTTCTCATACCCAGACCTTAAGGGGACAGATGCGCATAAACCGCACTAATAATTCTATATCTTCTCCATACTTCAAGGTTGTGGCACTCATTCTGAATAGAATTGGCACGTCCGCACAATCATAAATGAGAATGTGTTCATGCATGTTTGCCAACTTCAATACGGTAACATGAATTGCACACATAATATAAGCCATCAACAGACCATTGGAGCACATCAGCACTTAGCGATTGGAGGGACAATTTGAAAAATTGTTTCTCCAGAGCTTAGTGTCTGTTATGTGCGGAAGTGAGCGAAAGCGCGTCTGTAGATGGCTTTATATTACTGTGTGCAATTCTTATTAAATTTTCATAGGTTGGCAAACATGCCTCTAGAAATCATTTGAGTAGCCGTTGAGGAATGTGTCAACTTCCTTCGCTGCGTCACGTCCCTCGCGGATCGCCCATACAACCAGCGACTGTCCACGGTGCATATCGCCACATGTGTACACCTTGTCCACATTCGTCTTGTGCTCGCCCGGAGCTGTCTCCACATTCGTGCGCGCATTCAGCTTCACACCGAACGCATCTGCCACATATTTCTGTGTACCGAGGAATCCGGCTGCAATCAAAATCAGATCACACTCAATCGTGTACTCGCTGTCCGGGATTTCCTTCATGTTCATACGTCCAGTCTCTGGATCCTTCTCCCATGCAAGCTTCACACATTTTGCTGCACAGACCTGACCATCCTTGTTCTTCACGATCTCTTTTACGGTTGTCTCATAGATACGTGGATCGTGTCCAAACTTCGCGATTGCCTCC
Source organism: Coprococcus hominis (ex Arizal et al. 2022) (assembly GCF_040094675.1). Taxonomy (NCBI): domain Bacteria; kingdom Bacillati; phylum Bacillota; class Clostridia; order Lachnospirales; family Lachnospiraceae; genus Coprococcus; species Coprococcus hominis (ex Arizal et al. 2022). Next base: position 24,812 of record NZ_JBBNHG010000026.1, on the reverse strand, counting down.
TGCTGACCATAATCCGTCTTCAGGACTCTCGGCCACTCTGGCCATGGGTTATTTGCTGCACGTGTCTCTGGAAGCTTCGGCATCATCTCCAGCTGTGTCACTGCAACCGCACCCTGGCGGATGGATGTTCCGACACAGTCATTTCCAGTATCACCACCACCGATGACAAGCACCTTTTTACCCTTGGCACTGACATATTTTCCATCTGCAAAATTTGAATTGAGCAGACTTCTCGTTGTTGTCTTTAAGAAGTCAACTGCGAAATAGATTCCCTTCGCGTCACGTCCGGTTACCTTGATATCACGTGGATTTGATGCGCCACACGCAAGGACAACTGCGTCGTATTCCTCCAACAGCTTCTCCGCCTTTACGTTCTTCACCTTGGCATCGGTCAGATAACCTGCCATCTCATCACCCTTGGCAACTGCCGGATTCTGGTTGTTCTTTCCATTTGCAATTTCTGTTCCGGTCACGAACTCGATGCCCGTCTTCTTCAGACAGTCGATCTTACGGTCGATAATCTGCTTCTCCAGCTTCATGTTCGGAATACCATACATCAGAAGTCCACCGAGACGGTCACTACGCTCAAATACCGTTACCTGATGTCCTCTGCGGTTCAACTGATCGGCGGCTGCAAGACCGGATGGACCCGAACCAACGATGGCAACACGCTTTCCACTCCGTACTTTTGGCGGCTCACAGTTCACATAGCCCTTCTCGTAAGCATTTTCGATAATGCTCCGCTCATTTTCCTTCGTGCAGACTGGATCTCCGTTGATATTACAGGTACATGCTGCCTCGCAGAGTGCCGGGCAGACACGGCTTGTAAATTCCGGGAAGTTATTCGTCTTGGAGAGGCGCTTATACGCCATCTCCATATTTCCTGTATACACATTATCATTCCACTCCGGCACGAGGTTATTCAGCGGACAACCGGACGCCATACCGGCAATCATCTTGCCATACTGGCAAAACGGCACACCACAGTCCATACAACGTGCCGCCTGTTTGCGCTGTTCTTCCATTGAAAGCGGCTCGTGAAACTCGTTAAAATTCTTTATGCGCTCAAGAGGTGGTACTTCCTTGCTGGTCTGTCTTTCATACTCCATAAATCCTGTACTTTTTCCCATAAGTCATACGCTCCTCTCTCTTAATGATTCTTGATTGCATAGAATGCTTCGATCAACGCCTGCTCGCTGGAAAGTCCCTTGACCTCCATCTGACCGATCGTCGACATCATCTTCTTGTAATCATGTGGGATAATCTTCTTAAATTTCGGCAGGTACTCCTCGAAATGCTCGAGTACTTCCTTGCCGCGCTTGGAATTCGTACACTGAACATGCTCCACGATCATGTCCTTTAATTCCATAACATCGTATTTATCAACGACAGACTCAACCTCGACCATCTGCTTGTTGAGCTTCATGTAAAGGTCGCTGTCCATATCAAGTACATATGCGATACCGCCGCTCATACCAGCCGCGAAGTTCTTGCCGGTTGGTCCAAGGATCACGACACGGCCACCTGTCATGTACTCGCAGCCATGCTCGCCGACGCCCTCCACAACTGCCGTTGCACCGGAGTTACGCACAGCAAAACGCTCACCGGCAACACCGTTGATGAATGCCTTACCGGAAGTTGCTCCATAGAGTGCAACATTTCCGACGATGATATTCTCGGATGCATCATAGCGGATACCATCCTGTGGGTAGACGATGATCTTACCACCGGAAAGTCCCTTACCGATATAATCGTTGCTGTCGCCAACCAGTTCCAGTGTGAGTCCCTTCGGGATAAATGCACCGAAACTCTGTCCACCGCTGCCGTGGCATTTGACAACAAATGTATCCTCATCCAGAGTTGTTCCATATTTCTTCGTAATCTCAGAACCGAAGATCGTACCGAGTGAACGATTGATATTCGATACATCGATCTCGATGGTCTTCTTCTGCTTCTTCTCAAGCGCAGGTCCAAGCTTCTTCATAAGAACCGTCTCATCGACCGTCTTCTCAAGTTCGAAGTTATAAGGATTCTTATTTGCATAGCTGATCTTACTCTGTGCATCATTCGCAAACGGATTGTCTATGATACGGGACAGATCAACATTATATTCCTCAGCCATCTTGCCGGCCTTGATCAGGTCTGTTCTTCCTACCAGCTCATCCACCGTACGCACGCCAAGCTTTGCCATATATTCACGAAGCTCCTGTGCTGCAAACCGCATGAAATTCATGACATATTCCGGCTTACCCTTGAACCGTTTGCGAAGCTCCGGGTTCTGTGTAGCCACGCCGACCGGACAGGTATCCAGATTACATACACGCATCATGACACAGCCCATTGTTACAAGCGGTGCTGTCGCAAATCCGAACTCCTCCGCACCAAGGATTGCCGCGATTGCAATATCACGGCCGGTCATCAGCTTACCATCGGTCTCAAGAATTACCTTGTTACGAAGGTCGTTCATAATAAGCGTCTGGTGTGTCTCAGCCAGACCAAGCTCCCAAGGAAGTCCTGCATGATGGATGGAATTTGCCGGAGCAGCGCCCGTACCACCATCATAACCGGAGATCAGGATAACCTGTGCGCCTGCTTTTGCAACACCTGCTGCGATCGTGCCGACACCAGCTTCCGATACAAGCTTTACCGAGATACGTGCATCTGTATTTGCATTTTTACAATCATAGATCAACTGTGCCAGATCCTCGATCGAATAGATATCGTGATGTGGCGGTGGTGAGATCAAACCTACACCAGGTGTTGAATGTCTGGTCTTGGCGATCCAAGGATATACCTTTCCGCCCGGCAGATGTCCACCTTCACCCGGCTTCGCACCCTGTGCCATCTTAATCTGAATCTCTTTCGCACTTGTCAGATATTCGGATGTAACACCGAATCGACCGGAAGCAACCTGTTTAATCGCAGAACAACGATTCACGCCGTCCTTGCTTCCACGCATACGTTCCAAGCTCTCGCCACCCTCACCGGAATTGGACTTGCCGCCGAGACGGTTCATGGCGATTGCCATACACTCATGTGCCTCCTGCGAAATGGATCCATAAGACATGGCACCTGTTTTAAATCTCTTTACAATGGAATCAACCGGCTCTACCTGATCGATCGGGATTCCACCATTTTCCGGATAATTAAACTCCATCAGTCCACGCAGATGGAACGCTTTTTCTTCATCATCAATCGCTGCAGAATACTGTTTGAACAGATCATAGTTGTCTGTCCATGTTGCCTGCTGCAGAAGATGAATCGTGTTCGGATTATACAGATGCTCCTCTTTCCCGCTTCGCATCTTGTGGCTTCCGATACTCTCCAGACTCAGGTTCGTATACAATCCAAGTGGATCAAATGCAGAATTATGCAGTTCCTCCACATGGCGCTGGATATCTTTAATTCCGATACCACCGACACGGCTTACCGTGTTCGTGAAATATTTCTTTACAAATTCCTCGGACAGTCCGACTGCCTCGAAGATCTGTGACCCCTGATAAGACTGCACCGTAGAAATACCCATCTTCGATGCGATCTTTACGATACCATGCAGGACTGCGCTGTTGTAATCATTGACTGCCGCATAGAAATCCTTGTTCAGGAAATGCGTATCAACCATGTCCTTGATCGTATCGATTGCCAGATATGGGTTGATTGCACAAGCACCATAACCAAGCAACGTTGCAAAATGATGTACCTCACGTGGTTCTGCACTCTCGATAACCAATGCAACGGAAGTACGCTTCTTCGTCCGAACCAGATGCTGCTGCATCGCAGATACTGCAAGCAGAGACGGAATCGCTACGTGGTTTTCATCGACACCACGGTCAGATAAGATCAGGATATTGGCTCCATCACGGAAGAACTTATCTGCCTCGACGAAGATACGGTCGATTGCCTTCTCTAAGGATGTATTCTTATAATAAGTAATTGGCACAACGGCTGCCTTCAAGTTCTCTGTATTCAGATTCTTGATCTTCAACATATCCGTATTCGTCAGAATCGGATTGTTGATGCGAAGCACGCGGCAGTTCTCCGGTTTCTCTTCGAGGATATTACCATCACGTCCAAGGTAAACCGTCGTCGATGTGACGATCTCCTCACGGATCGCATCGATTGGCGGGTTCGTTACCTGCGCAAACAACTGATGGAAATAGTTAAACAACGGAAGCTTTTGGTTGGAAAGCACCGCAAGCGGGGTATCATCACCCATTGCTGCGATCGCCTCTGCTCCATTCTGTGCCATTGGAAGAATTGCTGTCTTAAACTCCTCGTAGGTATAACCAAATGCTTTCTGCAGACGGCTTCTCTCCTCGTTGGAAAGCTCCGGCACACGCTCATTTGGAATTGGAATATCGGTCAGATATGTCAGATTGCTGTCGAGCCATTCACCATATGGCTGTGCATTTGCATACTGATTTTTCAGCTCATCATCCGAGATCAGCTTTCCTGCCTTCGTATCGACGAGAAGCATCTTACCCGGACGTAAACGATCCTTCATCACTACATGTTCCGGCTCAATATCCAAAACACCGACCTCGGAAGAAAGAATCAGATAATCATCATCGGTAATATAATAACGGGAAGGACGAAGTCCGTTACGGTCAAGCACGGCTCCCATGTAATCGCCATCGGTAAAGAGCATGGATGCTGGTCCATCCCAAGGCTCCATCATCGTTGCGTAATACTGATAGAAATCACGCTTTGCCTTCGGCATATATTTATTGGAATCCCAAGGCTCCGGAATCAGGATCATAACTGCAAGTGGAAGCGGCATTCCGTTCATAACGAAGAACTCCAGCGCATTGTCCAGTCTTGCAGAATCGGAACCATCCGGATCAAGTACTGGTGTAATCTTGTGGAACTCTCCTTTGAAATACTCGGAATCCATTGTCTCCTCACGGGCAATCATACGGTCTTCGTTACCACGGATTGTATTGATCTCACCATTGTGAACAAGGAAACGATATGGATGCGCACGCAGCCAGCTCGGTGTTGTGTTCGTTGAGAATCTGGAATGTACCAGACCAATGGCTGACTCATAATCCTCATCCTGCAGATCCTGATAGAACAAGCGAAGCTCGCCTACCAGAAACATTCCTTTATATACGATCGTACGACTTGAAAGAGATGGAACATACGTATCCTCATTTGACTGCTCAAATACTCGGCGTACTACGAACAGCTTCCGGTCAAAATCAAGTCCACGCTCCACGTTCTTTGGACGCTTCACAAATGCCTGCATAATATATGGCATAACAGCGACAGCCTTATGTCCAAGGATTCCCGGATTCGTCGGAACTTTTCTCCAGCAGAGGAATTCCAGTCCTTCCTTCTCCACGATGATCTCGAACATCTTCATTGCCTGCTTACGCTGAAGCTCATTCTGTGGGAAGAAGAACATACCAATACCATAATCACGTTCCTCTCCAAGCTCCACGCCAAGCTCCTTTGCTGCCTTCTTGAAGAACTTGTGTGAGATCTGAAGCAATATACCAACACCGTCACCGGTCTTTCCTTCTGCATCCTTACCGGCACGATGTTCCAGATTCTCCACAATCCGAAGTGCATCGCTGACTGTCTTGTGTGTCTTAATACCCTTAATGTTTACTACTGCACCAATACCGCAGTTATCATGTTCAAAGCTGCTATCATACATGCCCTGTTCTGCGATATGCGCTCTTTCATCTCTTATCTGCGTCATGCTTGTCTTTCCTTTCTCGAAAAAATCTTGTGCTGGCGAAAATCAAGTAAAACACATTTTTCACTTTGTTTTCTCAACTCATGCGCCTATAATACAACACTTTATTCGAAATGTAAACCATTTTTTGTATTTTTGTGGAAAATAACAAGCAAATCCATATTTTCACAAAGTTTTTTCACTATCATTTCAGAATACATGCACTTCTGAATAATCACTTATACAAAAAAGAAACGCATCCCTCACAGTATTCTGTAAAAAATGCGTTTCTTCTATATATAATACGTTTCAAAATAATAACTTTATTCGGTCGGCGGATTGAAGATATTCAAATCAATCTCCTGTGCTCCAACTCCCGTCTCACTCTGAAGGGAAGAACTAATGCCTTGTACTTTAGAGGTCGGCGTGTAATCCTGTGTTCCGAACAGGAACTCATGCAATGCGGATACATTCGTTGTCAGATCTGCAGGAACAAGTACGGCACCCTTTGCATCTGTTGTGACTGGTGCATATGCCATCGGGAATCCGATTGTATCTCCAAGGTTATAATCAAACATATCCTTTGCAAGACTCATCAGCTCTTTCTTTGTCAAGCTTGTATAAATGTTTGGGAATACATCATCAATAATATCATTGATGGTTGACAAATCGGAACTCTTTGCCTTCTGAATCATCTTCGCAATAACGGTTCTCTGTCTCTCTGTACGGGTGATATCTCCCTGATCTGTACTACGGATACGTGCCCAGCCAGTTGCCTGTGTACCATTCAGCAACTGTGTACCTGCTGAAAATACACCATCAGAATATTCGCCGGAAATACCAATCTGCTCTGTAATACATGCATTCAGCATCTCAAGCTCTGCTTCACGGACATCGATCGTAATTCCACCCAGATCATCAATCGCCTGTGCCAACGCTGTAAAGTTAACCGTTACGAAATCTGTAATCTCTAAATCCAGGTTTGCATTCAATGCACGGACTGCCATCTCTGGACCACCATATGCATATGCATGTGTAATCTTCGTCGTGATACCGCCATCATAATCTACCTGAAGCAGGGAATCACGATATACTGAAGCAAGCTTTACTTCCTTTGTATCATTGTTAATACTTGCGATAATGATAGAGTCACTTCGGTTTCCTTCCGCCATGGAAGTTGTGCTTCTAGAGTCGATACCAAACAATGCAATTGTCCGATATCCCTTCTGTGCCTCATTCGCATCTTCATTAATATCCAAATTTTCTTTACTGTCATCCCAATTTGTCGGGCGGTTAATGTTGTCTAATTTTCGATTTGCATAAAAGAATAAATATCCGACAACCATAAAAAACATAACAACGATTTCAATCAGAAATGCAATTCCCCATTTGGCATTTGCACTCATGCCTGCCTTTTTCCTGCTCATATTCTTATCCTTCCATCTTTGTGTTTTTTCTAAACCAAACTATTTACCTATCATACATGATTCTTCATAAAATTACAATATTCTTTTTCCTTATTTGCTAATTTTTCAAAAAACTTTCATATTTTGACTGTTGTAAACAAAGTATGCCTATGCTATACTAAATTAAATTTTGACTACTATATTATGGAAGGAATTTATTTGAATATATGAATTTTAAGGAACGAAAGAACTTATTGGAGGGGAAGCAACAGGTACATCTATTACGCTTTCTCGACCAGTTAAATGATGATGAAAAGCAAATCTTATTTTCACAGATCGATGCAGTTGACTGGGGATTTGAACAGGCATTTCACAACGACAAGAAAAAAGAAGATACCATGATTGAGGAGATCGATGCACTGCATCTGGATAAGATCCAGGCAGATTCAGAACGTTATCATTCTATCGGCTTGCAGGCAATCAAGGAAGGAAAGCTTTGCCTTTTGCTTCTCGCCGGAGGACAGGGCACTCGTCTTGGTTTCGACAAACCAAAGGGCTGTTTCAATGTTGGTATTACAAAGGAACTCTACATCTTCCAGCTTTTGATTGAGCACACGTTAGACATCGTGCGTGCTGCAGATGCATGGATTCCGCTTTATATTATGACGAGCAACATTAACTATCAGGATACTGTGACTTTCTTTGAAGCACATGATTATTTTGGTTATAACCCAGCTTATGTACATTTCTTTGTACAGGAATTGAACCCGGCTACGGACTTTAACGGAAAGATTCTGTTGAAATCCAAATACGAGCTTGCCCTGTCTCCAAACGGAAACGGCGGTTGGTTCTCTTCTATGCACAAAGCTGGACTTCTGGAAGGAATTTTTGAATCCAATCTGGAATGGATCAATGTATTTTCTGTGGACAATGTATTGCAGCGGATTGCCGATCCGGTATTCTTAGGTGCAACCATCGACAGTGGAAAGATGAGTGGAGCAAAGGTTGTCCGCAAAGCGTGTCCGGAAGAAAAAGTTGGTGTCATGTGCAAGGAAGATGGCAAGCCACATATTATCGAGTATTACGAAATGACTGATGATATGTTGAACAAGCGTCTGCCAGATGGCAGTCTTGCCTACGGATTTGGAGCTATCCTGAACTATCTGTTCCCAATCCAGAAATTGAAGGAAACTTTGGATAAATCCATGCCGTTGCATATAGTAAAGAAAAAGGTTCCTTACGTGGACGAATCCGGTAATCCGGTTACCCCGGCAGAGCCAAATGCATTTAAATTTGAGACATTGGCTCTCGATCTGATCCACGAGATGGACGACTGTCTGATCTTCGAGGTCGACCGCGAGCATGAATTTGCGCCAGTCAAGAACAGCACAGGAGTTGATTCCGTCGATACTGCCCGCGCATTGCTGGAGAAAAACGGCTATACACTTTAATACAACGAAAAAAAGAGAGTCCATATCTCAACGATTTGGACTCTCTTTTTAATTCTGATTCTAAATTCTAATTCGAGAAAATCTGTACCCAGTAATATCCATATTCTGAATTCGGAATATACACATAACCAACACCCAGTCTCTTAAAACCGGCATTGAGGATGTTGCTCCGATGTCCCGGCGAATTCATCCAACCATTCATTACAGCAGAAGAATTTCCGTATCCCGCCGCAATATTCTCTCCCGCCGACCAATAGGAATACCCGATCTGATCTAACACGGTAAAACATTTTCTTCCATCTGGACGTGTATGGGAAAACAAGGTTGCAATCTCCTGCGCCCGGATATTGGCTGCTTTTGTAAGCTCTGGATCTAAGGAAAGTGCCGCAATACCATTTGCCTGCCGCTGTGCATTACACTGTGCCAGAACTTCCTGTGCCTGTGTTGAGTAGTTCGCAGTTGGCGTCCCTTTGATATAGGCTTTCTTTCCATCCTCAAACTGACTGGTATCACTGTTCTTTGGCACAAGCTTAATCTGGATTGCCTCTAAACGTTTTGCCATGCCGCTTGTTCCGGCAGTCTCACCATTCTTCGCCCATCCAAGCCAGCCATAGCTCTGTGCGTGAACCCGATAGTATACATCATAATAATATGCAACCTCTCCATATAATTCCAGTTCGATTGCCTCTAAACGTTTCGCCTGCCCACTCGTTCCAGACATGGCACCATTACTGACCATCTTTGTCTCCCAGCCATACGTCTGCACATGTGTCCGATATGAGATGCCGCCATAATACCGGTTTCCGGTCAATTTTACTTCGATTGCTTCCAGACGTTTTCCTTCGCCGGTCGTGCCGCTCGTCTTCCCATCCGTAAGCCAGCTCATCCAGCCATAGGTCTGACAATGCACACGATACTGCACACCCATATCTACAATCTGACTCTTCGGAACCAGTTTAATCTCGATGCCCTCTAATCGTTTTGCCTGTCCGCTCGTTCCAGCCATGACACCGTTCTTCACCCAGTCCATCCAGCCATAGGTCTGACAATGCACACGATATACAACATCGTAATGTTTTGCCACTTCACCGGTAAGCTGAATCTCAATGCCTTCCAGACGTTTTGCCTGTCCACGGCTGCCGCTTTTCTCTCCATTGTATGACCAATCCTGCCAGCCATAGCTCTGGATATGTGTCTTGTACTGGATGCTTCCGGAATATTCATCACCGGTCAGTTTGACGCGAATCTCCTCTAAACGTTTTGCCTGTCCTTTCGTTCCTGCCATCGTACCATCATGAACCCATCCCTGCTGGTCACCATAGGTCTGTACATGCACGGTATAGGTAACACCCATCTTGGTTGCTGCCTTCGCAGTTTTCGTAGTGCCAATTCCTGTTACAACAGAAACGAGCATTGCAACGACAAGAAGCCACGCCTGCATTCGCTTCCATGCTTGTCTTTTCATAATTTCCGCCCCCTTGCATTCGATACGACGTGCCCGCATCGGCATTATAGATGATTTCGCACGTCTTATTTATTTGCGTACATGTCGTCATAGTACTTCTGATAATCACCACTTGTCACGTTCTTCATCCAGTCCTCATGCTCGAAGAACCATGCGATTGTCTTCTTGATACCAGTTGCAAAATCGGTCTCCGGATACCAGCCGATTTCCGCCTTGATCTTGTCCGGTGCGATTGCATATCTTCGGTCATGTCCCTTACGATCTTCTACATAAGTGATCAGATCCTTCGATACAAGTGCCCGTCTCGGATCATCCGCCGGAAGCATCTCCTGCAATGTGTCAATGATAATATTGATGATTTCGATATTCTGCTTCTCATTATGTCCGCCGACATTGTATGTCTCGAACAGACGTCCCTGCTCCTGAACCATATCGATTGCCTTCGCGTGATCCTCAACAAACAGCCAGTCACGGACATTCTTGCCATCACCATAAACCGGAAGCTTCTTACCCTGCAATGCATTGTTGATAATCAGAGGAATCAGCTTCTCCGGGAACTGGTAAGGTCCATAATTGTTACTGCAGTTCGTGATATTTGCAGGGAACTTATAAGTGTCCATATATGCCTTTACAAGCATATCCGAGCTTGCCTTACTTGCAGAATATGGGCTGTGTGGTTCATATGGTGATGTCTCATAGAAAAATGCATTCTTATCGTCCGGAAGAGAACCATACACCTCATCTGTCGATACATGCAGGAACTTCTTTCCTTCCTTGAATGTGCCATCCGGCAGCTCCCATGCAGCCTTCGCGCAGTTCAACATAACGGCTGTACCAAGTACATTTGTCTGTACAAATACTTCTGGATGCTTGATACTTCTGTCTACATGTGACTCCGCTGCGAAATGTACCACGCGGTCGATATCATTCTCTGCAAAAATCTTCGAGATTGCTTCCTTATCGCAGATATCTGCCTTTACAAATGTGTAATTCTCGCGGTCTTCGATATCCTTCAGATTCTCAAGATTGCCTGCATATGTCAGCACATCGACGTTGATAATGCGAATCTCGTTATCATACTTCTTAAACATGTAGTGAATATAATTGGAACCGATAAATCCGGCACCACCAGTTACTAAATACGTTCTCACTTTTCTACCTCCTTAAATCATTCCTTTATTTTCTTGATTTTGTCTCGCGCTTTTGAGTCGAAACACAATCCGGTATATTCGAATATGTGTTTGTTATGTATTTATTATACAGGGTGCCCCTAGGGCATAGTCAAGTGTTTTTTTCATTTTTTTACAAGAAATATTCCTGCATCCTTTGTAATGTGAAAGCCACCCACTATTTTCTTCTTCATAAATGTCCGGAATTCCTTGTATTTATGCGCAATATACTGATTCTGATTTCCGTGACACGACAAAACATATGAGATCAGCGGTTCGGCATCGTCAATCTCAATCGCATCTTCATACTGCCGCCACTCCACCTGCTCAAATGTACTTTGAAGAATATCTGTTCCATTCTCCTTGCCAAACCGGTCATACAGATTCTCCGCCGCAAGCACAATTCGGTCATCAAACTCCATGACTAACCGGCTGATTTCCTTCATATGCGCCGAGCCATACGTACCCGCAACAAGCACACCTCCCGGTTTCAACACGCGTTGGATCTCCCGGCACGCCTGCCCGATGTCATCGCAGTAAAAGAGCACATGGTTCGCCACGACAAGATCGAAGGTCGCATCCGCAAATGGAATCGACTCGCAGCCACAGATCGCATACGAGAACACTGCATCCTCCCTGCCGATTTCGCGTCTTGCATCACGCAGCATACCATCGGAAATGTCCGTAACTGTAATTGAAATATCCTCTGGAAACTTCTCTGCATTTTCCACCCAGAGGTCTCCGGCACCGCAGCCAAGCTCCAGAATCTTCTGCCCCGGCTTTACCTGCATCTGCTCATAGATCCACGGGAACCAGCCCTGTTTATTGACCGAATACTGCTTGTGCAGGTTGATCCGCGCCATGATATTCGAAGCATCCTTGTACTGTTTCTTCAGGATGCTCTCCAAATCTGCCACCTGAATCAACTCGAACAGCTTCGTCCAGTCTACTTCCCGGTCTGCCTGCAGATCATCGGTTGCCTCCTTGATCGTCATTTTCACTAATTGCAGCTGCTCGATACGGTCTTCCACCAGCTTCTGCTGGATGTTCAGGGAGTTGACGATAAAATGCTTGTCCGCATCGTCCACCTGCATCTCCTTGATATCGCCCAGCGAGAAACCAAGATACTTTAACAGAAGTATCTGCTGAAGCTTCGCCAGATCCTTCTCCGTGTAGTAACGGGCGCCGGAATCACTGACAAAGGAGGGCTTCAGGATATCCTTCTCGTCGTAGTAGCGGACGGTTTTCTTCGTAATATTCGCTTGTTTCATAAACTCGCCGGTCGAGTAATATCCTTCTTTTTTCATAGTGTTTTTCCTTTTGCTTATCAAGAGAATACGGAGGTAAATATTTTGTTAAATATATCCACGCCATATTTTGAAATATCAGATGTATTGTAACTAAGAAGTTCTAGATGTTCTGATTCACATAATGATATAGGACGCAACCGCCTTGCGGGTATTGCCCCCTCGCTTCGCTCGGCGGCAGGTTGTCGGGCGCATCCTAAATATGAACTTCGTTCATATGCGCCCTCCGCTCGCCGTCCATGGCTCAGCGGCGGCTTGTTTGAACATCGTGTTCAAACATTGCTGTTTGCTCACAGAACATCAAGTACTTCTAAGTTACAAACATATTTATATTTCAAAATATGGCGCAGATATACATATACAAAATATTTGCCTCCTAATTTACAGACTAAACTAAGCGAATAATATCTATTCAAATATAGATATTACTTCTCCGTAGTGCTTACCTTTATGCTTTAATTTTATTATAATTTCTTGTATTACACAAGGCGAACCGTTTTATGCGAAGAATATTTTCATAAATTTTTTTGCTTTCCGTTTTTCCTTTACCAGAACTCCGGGATGCAAAAAGTCCACCTCACAAAAATTGTAACGTGAATTTTTTGAGGTGGACTTCTTTGCATCTAGGAGTTCGTACCTAAGTCAACTCCGTAGATTAAAAATTATTTACTTAATTCTTCGCGCAGAATACGGTTAACCTCGGATGGATCTGCCTTACCCTGCATTGCCTTCATCGTCTGTCCAACAAGTGCACCGATTGCTTTCTCCTTACCGCCCTTGAAATCTGCGACAGACTTCGGATTCTTCTCGATGACATCTAAGATGACAGTACGAAGCGCGCCCTCATCATTGACAGTCTTCAGGCCGTGTTCCTCGACATAAGCTTCCGGATCGATATCCTCTGCAAATACCTTCTCGAACACTTCCTTTGCAACCGTACCATTGATGACTTTGTCATCGACCATCTTGATGATAGCTGCAAGGTTCTTTGCTGAGAATTTTAAGTCATCGGCATCGATGGATGCTTCCTTCATCAGACGCATTGTCTCAACCATCAGCCAGTTCGATACCTTCTTTGGTGCTGCTCCAAGCGCAATCGCCTCCTCGAAGATATCTGCAAGCTTCTTGGAGTTCGTCAGAATGTCAATATCATAATCCGGAATATCATACTCTTCCTTGTAACGGATGCGCTTCTCGTCACGCAGCTCCGGCTGGCGGCTGCGAATCTCTTCCATCCATTCATCGCTGATCATAACCGGAACCAGATCCGGATCCGGGAAGTAACGGTAATCCTGTGCATCCTCTTTCGAACGCATTGCATAGGAATATTCCTTTGTATCATCCCATCTTCTTGTCTCCTGAATGACCTTCTCACCGGATTCAATCAGATCGATCTGACGCTCCTTCTCGTTCTCGATGGCTCTCGCAATCGCCTTGAAGGAATTCAGGTTCTTCATCTCGGTTCTTGTACCGAACTTCTCTGCACCGACTTCACGGACAGACAGGTTGACATCGGCACGCATGGACCCTTCGTTCAGCTTGCAATCCGAAGCACCAAGGTACTGGATGATCAGTCTTAATTTCTCAAGATAAGCAATGACTTCCTCTGCGGAACGCATATCCGGCTCGGATACAATCTCAATCAGAGGCACGCCCGAACGATTGTAATCAACCAGCGAGCTGTCTGTATACGGATCATGTACCAGCTTACCTGCATCCTCCTCCATATGAATCTCATGAATACGGACATATTTCTTATTCCCGTCAACCTCGATCTCTACCTTACCATTCCGGCAGATCGGATAATAAAGCTGCGAAATCTGGTAGTTCTGCGGGTTATCCGGATAGAAATAATTCTTACGGTCAAACTTACAGTTCTGTGTGATTGTACAGTTCGTTGCAAGACCAACCGCAACTGCTTTCTCAACTACCGCCTTATTGAGCACTGGAAGGGATCCCGGCATACCGGTACAAACCGGACAGGTATGTGTATTCGGTGCACCGCCAAATGCAGTCGAACATCCACAGAAAATCTTCGTCTTCGTGGCAAGCTCTACGTGAACCTCCAGGCCGATGACTGTCTCATATGTTTTACTCATTATGCAAGCCCCCTTTCTGCTTCCACGGTGCCTAGAGCATCCGGACGCTTATAAGTCTTTGTACATTCAAATGCATACGCTGCGCGGATGATTGATTTCTCGTCAAATGTCTGTCCGAGCAGCTGCATGCCAACCGGCATACCATCCTTATCCTGTCCGCATGGAAGGGAAATACCCGGCAGACCGGCAAGATTTACAGATACTGTATAAATATCTCCCAGATACATCTTGATCGGATCACTTAAAGATTCGCCCATCTTCAATGCCGTCGTTGGTGCAACCGGTCCTAAGATCACATCGTATTTTGCAAATGCATCGTCAAAGGCTTTCTTGATCAGCGCCTTTGTCTTCAGTGCCTTTACATAATATGCATCGTAATAACCGGAGCTAAGGACGAAGGAACCAAGCATGATACGACGCTTTACCTCTGCACCAAAGCCCTCGGAACGGGTCTTCTTATACATATTGTGAAGGTCACGGTACTCTGCGGTACGGTAACCATATTTGACGCCATCGAAACGCTCTAAGTTCGAAGATGCTTCTGCGGATGCAATGATATAGTAAGCAGGAATTGCATATTCTACCATACCAAGGTCAAACTCTTCCACGATTGCACCCTTGTCTTCGAGCTTCTTTGCGGCTGCAAGCACAGCTGTCTTAACATCCTCATCGATACCCTCTGCGAAATAATCTCTTGGAATACCAATCTTCATTCCCTTTACATCGTCCACTAATGCAGATGTGAAATCATCCTCTGCCTGTGCATAGGAAGTAGAATCCTTGTCATCATGCTTACAGATTGCTTCAAGGATTGTGGCACAGTCTGTGACATCCTTGGCAAGTGGTCCGATCTGATCAAGCGAGGAACCATACGCAATCAAACCATAACGGGACAC
Organism: Coprococcus hominis (ex Arizal et al. 2022); assembly: GCF_040094675.1. Taxonomy (NCBI): domain Bacteria; kingdom Bacillati; phylum Bacillota; class Clostridia; order Lachnospirales; family Lachnospiraceae; genus Coprococcus; species Coprococcus hominis (ex Arizal et al. 2022). Next base: position 9,336 of record NZ_JBBNHG010000026.1, on the reverse strand, counting down.
TCTTCCGTATGTCGGCTTGATACCTGTCACACCGCAAAATGCGGCCGGCTGACGGATACTTCCACCTGTATCGGAACCAAGTGCATATGGAATTTCCTCTGCTGCAACGGCTGCTGCAGAACCACCGGAAGAACCGCCCGGTACCTTGTCTGTATCCCACGGATTTCTTGTCACACCATAATAAGAAGTCTCCGTTGTACTACCCATAGCGAACTCATCCATGTTTGTCTTTCCGATGATAACCGCACCTGCCTCCTGCAGTTTTTCAACGGCAGTTGCTGTATACGTCGGAACGAAATTACTCAGAATCTTGGAAGAACAGCTTGTAAGCATACCATTGATACACATGTTATCCTTGATGGCAACCGGAACACCAGCCAGCGGTCCGGTAAGCTCTCCACTGTCAATCTTTGCCTGAATTGCTTCCGCCTGTGCCAGTGCGCCTGCCTCATCCACAGTGACGAAACAGTTGTATGTCTCGTCGAGTGCTTTGATTCGCTCCAGACACGCCTTCGTTGCCTCTACGACGGTCACTTCTTTGTCTTTAATTTTCTTGCCGAGTTCAACGGCGGTTAATTTCATTAAATCTTTTCTCATCTATACCGCCCTCCTTAGTCAAATGTCTTCGGCACTTTATAACAGCCATCTTTTTGCTCTGGTGCATTTGCCAGAAGATTGTCTCTGTCATCCCCATTTGTCACAACATCCTCACGGAATACGTTGCTGACCGGAAACGCATGGCTCATCGGTTCCACGGAATCGGTATCGAGCTCATTTAATTTGCTGACGTATTCCAGCATATTCGACATATCCTGCTTCGCCTGCTCCTTTTCCTCATCGGAAAGCTCGAGCTTCGCCAGAATACCTACATAATCAATTGTTTCATCTGTAATCGTCATATTTTTCCTCCTATAATGCTTGCGAATCTACATATTATAGTTTGCGAAAATAATCAATAAACCTATTATTGTTTCTGAGATGTTCGGATTTATTTTCTACGCAGACGCGCTCTCGTTCGGTTCAGCACGTAGTGGTACTAAATTCGTGCCAATAAATTGTCACTTATTAAGTACCAACGTGCTTCAACGGTCTGCTTAAGAATAATAAATCCGAACATCTCAATATACTACTCTTCTAATGATTATTTCCGCAAACATATCATTCATGTTAACGCAAGCAATTCATATGAAATCACAATTGCCTTCTCTTTGCTGAAAAATACTACTGGCGTACTTTGATATGAACTTCACGAAGCTGCTGCTCTGTGACTTCGTTTGGTGCGCCACACATGAGATCCTGTGCGGTTCCGCTCATAGGGAATGGGATAACCTCGCGGATATTCTCCTCGTTACGAAGCAGCATGATCATACGGTCGACACCCGGAGCCATACCTGCATGTGGTGGTGCTCCAAACTGGAATGCATTGTAAAGTGCTCCAAACTTCTCCTCCAGAACACTCTTATCATAGCCTGCAATCTCAAATGCCTTCTCCATAATCTGCATGTCATGATTACGAACGGCACCGGATGAAAGCTCCACGCCATTACATACGATATCGTACTGATATGCAAGAATCTCCAGTGGATCTTTCTCATTTAATGCCTCTAAGCCGCCCTGTGGCATAGAGAATGGGTTGTGTGTAAATCCAATCTTCTTCTCTTCCACATTGTACTCAAACATCGGGAAGTCGTTAATGTAGCAGAAACGATATGCATTCTTCTCAAGCAGATCAAGACGGTTACCAAGCTCGGTACGAATCTGTCCTGCAAAGAGAGCTGCCTGCTTCTCTGTATCGGCGATGAAGAAAATCGTATCAAGTTCCTTCAAGCCTGCGAGATCTTTGAGCTCCTGCTTCATATCATCCGGAATAAACTTGTCGATTGGTCCCTTGTAAGAACCATCTTCCAATACTTCGAGATATCCGAGTCCGCCCATACCGATAGACTGCGCGAACTTCAGCATCTTCTCATGCTGTCCCTTGGAAAGCTTCTTCTGTACTGCAATCGCACGAACGGTCTTGCCGTGGAATGGTGCAAATGTACATCTCTGGAAGAACTCTGTCACATCGATGATCTCAAGTGGATTGCGAAGATCCGGCTTATCTGTACCATATTTCAGCATTGCTTCCTTGTAGCTGATGATTGGGTATGGTGCTTCTGTAACGGTGTATCCCTTCGGAGCGAATTTCTTAAATGCTGCGGTAAGCACTTCCTCGCCAACCTTGAATACGTCTTCCTGTGTTGCAAAGCTCATCTCGAAGTCGAGCTGATAGAACTCACCTGGGGAACGGTCGGCTCTTGCATCCTCATCACGGAAGCAAGGTGCAATCTGGAAATATTTATCAAATCCGGACACCATCAAAAGCTGCTTGTACTGCTGTGGTGCCTGTGGGAGTGCATAGAACTTACCCTTGTATCTTCTGGATGGTACGATATAATCACGTGCGCCCTCCGGAGAAGATGCACAAAGGATTGGTGTCTGAATCTCCATGAATCCCATCTCTGTCATCTTCTGACGCAGGAATGAGATGACGTTGGAACGGAAGATCATGTTCTCCTTTACCTTGCGGTTACGAAGGTCTAAGTACCGATATTTCAGACGGACATCCTCACGGACTTCCTTGGAGGTTGTCACCTCGAACGGAAGCTGCTTGTACACCTTTCCTAAGATATCTACCTCATGTGCTTCCAGCTCGATTGTTCCGGTTGGAATCTTCGGATTGTATGTCTCCTCGTCACGATGCTGTACCAGTCCCGCTACGGAGATACACTGCTCCTTAGTAATTCCATCGAGCAACGTTGTATCGCGCATAACAACCTGCATTACGCCATACATGTCCCGTAAATCCACAAAGGATACGCCACCGTGGTCACGGATGTTCTCTACCCATCCTGCCAGTCTGATTTCTTTTCCGACAAGGTCTTCTGATACTTGCGCCATTGTCATGTCTCTGTAAATGTTTGCCTGCATTTTCCTATCTCCTTTTCTGCATTAAAAAATCCCGAAGTCAAATGTGCTTTGACCTCGGGACGAATGTACATGTGTTACATCCGCGGTACCACCCGCATTGAAACCATCTGTAATAAATATATATAAGACGGATTCCTCTCTTCATTCGTAACGTGAATGCTCCGGATAAACCTAGACCTCTTAGGATGTAGCTCCACGTAGGCTTCAGCTTATCAGCTCCGGTAGTGTTCCACCAGACATGGTGTCATGTTATGGCTCTCAGTCGGTGACCATATTCCCTGTCATGTCCTGTTGTCGGCAGTCTCCTTCAACGCTTTTTCCCTATAATTGTCTCGATTATAAGCTAATTATCGGCAAATGTAAAGGGATTTATACGATTTTTTTATTCCTTTACGAGATCACAGGTCTCATATTTCAGGATCTTCCGGAGTGCTTCCGGACTCACCTCCACCTGATAGCCGATCTTTCCTGCCGAGAACATAATCGTCTCAAAATCATTGGCGGTCTGATGGAAGAATGTACGGAACTGCTTCTTCATTCCAAGTGGTGAACATCCGCCATGAATATAGCCGGTTAACGGCAGCAATTCCTTGGACTTAATCATCGCGATGGATTTCTCGCCGGCAGCCTCTGCCGCTTTCTTCAAATCAAGCTCCTGATTGACCGGAATCACAAACACATAATGCTCGCCGGATTTGCCGACTGTGACCAGTGTCTTAAATGCCTGATCCGGATCCTGGTGCAGTACCTCGACAACCTCCATGCCGCCGACCGCATCCGTGCCTGCATAGCAGTAATGCTTGTATTCGATTTTCGCCTGATCGAGCAGACGCATCACATTTGTTTTCTCTTCTTTTTTACCCATGTTGTTGCCTCTTTTCTATTTTGCTTATTGATATGTATGGGCACTGCCGATCACATTTTGTCATAATATGAATCAATCAGAGCACAATCCATAATCAACACATAAAATACATTTCCATAATACCGGCTCTTCACGATTCTTCCATGATCGAATACCGGCCGATACGTTCCGTCTTTTTTCGCAAAACGGAATTTGACATAATCATTGTTTCCACTTTTTTCCGAATCAATCTGCTTCCAGATGCTCGTCTCAACCGCATCCTGCTCCTCCGGATGAATCAGATTCCGGAATCGTTGATCCGTATATGCAAGAAACTCATCAAAATCCTTACATCCCGCAAATTCTATCAACTCCTGATTCGCAAATAAGATGCGGTCATTCGTTTTATCCGCAATGTATATCAGAAATGCCCCCGGCAGATTTCTTGACACATCCTGAAGTGCAAATCCCAACTGGCTTCTATTCTGCACTTTGTAGTTACCCTCATACGCACAGCAGCTATGCTTTCCGTGTAATTTCACCGCATAAAGTGCCATATCCGCACAGCGGATTAATTCCGATACATCATCACAATCCTTCGGATATTCTGCATACCCAAGCGAAATATAAAATGGACGTTTCTCTCCATTCTGTGTGATATATCTAGGCTGCATAGTGAATTTCTCGATTTTTTCCTTCGCTTCTGCCTCCGTCATTCCTATCAGAACCGCCGAGAATTCATCGCCACCATTTCTGCATAGAATCGCATCCTTTTCAAAAGCATTCCGCATACTCTGCGCAAGTATCCGAAGCGCGGTATCACCTGCTTCGTGTCCATACATATCATTGATAAATTTGAAGTCATCAATGTCTGTCTGAATTCCCACGCAATGCGCATCCGGGGTATCCTGTATTGCACTTTTGATTTGTTCATCAAACCCATCCCGGTTCAAAAGTCCGGTTAACGGATCCGTGATTGCTATCTTCTTTAATACCTCCCGATGGAATTCGATTACAAGAATGACAATCACCAATCCCGTCAAAAATAATACAATGAAGAATCCAAGAACCAGATTCGGAAGTATCTTCCTCCCTTGCTCCCATCCATCTTTTGGCGTGACTGCCAGATTAAATGTACAGCCGCCGAATTCAAACGTATATGTAACCGGATTTGTCAAATCTTCTTTCGAGAAGGATAATCTCTCACGTTCTTCCGAAAGCGGAGAAACCGTCTTGGTCAGGCAGTAATCATACCCAAACTCCGTAAGAGCCTGCACCGACTCTTCAAAAATTTCCGGAACCCGGATAATCACTATGGTAAATCCCCAGAATACAGGATTCCCATCCGCCGCCTCAAGATAGACAGGATAGCGAACTGCAATTCCACGACCTCCCTGCTTTAAATCAAATGGTCCCTGCATCGTTACACAATTGTTATCTCTTCCATAGCGGCAGATTCCCCCACGTTTTTCATCATGAAGCAGGTCTATCTTTCCTGCCTCATTTCCTTCCGCCGGGTAAATCTCTGTGACAACCCCATCCGGTGCAATTTGTATGCTTTGAACAAAATCTGACATCAGATTCTCAGATACCTTTTCAAAATTGTCAATTGTCCCATTCCCGCTGATTATGATCGCTTTCAGTGCATCGGTAATAGCAACTCCGCGGTTCATATCGTCGCGTAGTCGTTCCGCATAGGTGCTTGCATTCAGCTCCGTAATCATCCGCACCTGTTTTCGGTTTGTATCATAAGAATGATGTATAAATGCTGTCAAAATCAAACATCCGACTACAAAAGTCAGCAACGGAAGCATCCATTTTTTATTATATTGTTTCTGAAGGAATCGCATTGTTTCGTCTGTCTCCTCAATCTGCACCCGATCTCGTTCGGTTCAATAAATTGTCCTATATTCTATCGCATCTTTTTCCGTTTGACAATCTTTCATTTTTTCACTTTTCAGAGAATTTCCCACTTATCTATATTCCAAACATTTTACCTAATATGCTTATGGAAAAAGGTAAAATCACAAGCCATGCCCCATTCGCACCCCTTCGGGGCGCTTCATGGACGGCTGGCGCCGTATAAAACAGCAAAAATAAACGCCCCTGCAAGTAAACTTGCGGAGCGTTATTTTTACTGTTTTGCATGGCTTGTAGCTTAACCAAAGTACCTCTTAAGTAATCCTTCTAATGCTCTGCCATGTCTTGCCTCGTCTCTTGCCATCTCATGAACCGTGTCATGGATTGCATCCAGATTATTCTTCTTTGCACATTTTGCAAGGTCAACCTTTCCTGCTGTTGCGCCATATTCGCAGTCAACTCTCCAAGCAAGGTTCTTCTTTGTAGAACTTGTCATGTTTGGCTCTAAGTCCTCACCTAACATCTCAGCAAACTTTGCTGCATGCTCTGCTTCTTCGTAAGCTGCCTTCTCCCAATAGAGACCGATTTCCGGATAGCCTTCACGATGTGCGATTCTTGCCATGCAAAGGTACATACCAACCTCTGAGCACTCACCATTGAAGTTTGCTTTAAGCTGATCGAAGATAAACTTCTTATCCTCGTCGCTGATTTCCGGGTTGTTCTTAACAGTAGAAGCATATACGCCAAACTCATGCTCTGCAGCCAGTGTCATCGCTCCGTCTTCTACTTTCTTGAACTTATCTGCGCCAGCATGGCAGATTGGGCACTCTGCCGGAGCTGCGTCACCTTCATAAACATATCCACAAACTGTACATACAAATTTCATAATAAATCTCCTTTCATTCTTCCACATGTTTATACACATGATATACTTTGCTATAATATCTGCAATTATACAAAATGATACTTACGAGAACTGATTGATCCACATTTTTCTAAATCAGTAATGATTATCATTTTTGTTATTGTTAATATAGCACACCATATTCTGACTGTCAACCTGTATTTTCATAATTTACAGATTTTTCACAATTACATCCTATCATGCCGCCGGATTATTTCATATGTGTTTTCACATTCCACTGGCTCGTGCAAGTGTAGCCGCACAATACGCACGATCTTATCTATATATAGTCCCATGATTTCACACATCAACATATGTACAAGCATTTCCATTGCTTACCACATTAAAAATGAGGTCCTATGCATCCATAGAACCTCATCGGATACACAAATTGTTTCATCGCCATGCCACTGTCACAATTCATGTATCTTATTATCCAAGCATATTATTTACAACTTCATCCAGATGCATACCATTCGAGCCTTTGATCAGCACGATATCTTCCGGCTGCATCACAGAAAGCAGATACAAAGCAACCTCGCCGTTGTCCTTGAAGCTGTAACAGTTGATATCAGAATTACTGTCCTGTACGCCCTGCATGATATGCTGTGCCAGATCCCCGACTACGACCAGCTCATCGATTTTCTTCGTCGCCACGTATTTTCCGACTTCATAATGATACTGCTCTGCATTTTCACCAAGCTCGAACATATCGCCAAGCACCGCGATTTTCTTACCGGTTGTCTCCAGATCCTCCAGCACATCCAGACTTGCCTTCATGGAATCCGGACTTGCATTATAAGTATCATCGATGATCGTGTATTTGCCCGGAACACGGATCAGCTTCTGACGAAGCCCCTTGAACTCGGAAAGTCCGGCTGCTGCCTTCTCCAGATCCAATCCCATATAATCTGCGATTGCAAGACCGACCAGTGAATTTCCGACATTGTGCTTGCCAAGTGCGTTGAGCCGCACATGCACACGCGTGTCTCCATGCACGAAATCATATACATACTGGTAATCTTCCATATGAAGATTCTCTGCCCGGTAATCGCAGTCCGCACCAGTGCCGTATGTAAATGTACGGACGCCGGTATCACCTTTCACTTCTGCAAGCAGTGCATCATCGCCATTTAGGAACAGCACACCATCCGGGCTCATATGATTGATAATCGACAACTTCTCTTTGCGGATATTCTCACGCGTCTTCATAAATTCGATATGCGCAACACCGATCATCGTCACGACACAGATATCCGGCTTCACCATGTCAGACAGAATCTCCATCTGTCCCGGTTCGCTGATACCCATTTCAAGCACGGCTGCCTCTGCGTTCTCGTCAATCCGTCGAAGGGTCAGCGGCACACCGATCTGGGAATTCAGATTGCCCTCGGTCTGATAGACATTTAAGCATCCCGAAAGTACGGTTGCAATCATCTGTCTCGTTGTCGTCTTTCCAACACTTCCGGTCACACCGATAACCGGCTTCTTAAACTTCCTGCGCACATAAGCGCCGATATCCTGCAATGCCTTTTCTGTATCACTCACGTAGACAAACGGCTTCTCCGATACAACAATATCGGTATGCTGTGATGTCAGGGTTGCCGCACCTGTGTGAAGTGCGCTCTCGATAAAACGATGCGCATCGACCCGCTCCCCGATGATCGGGACAAACAAATCGCCCGGCTTGATCTCCTTGGAATTGATGCAGACATCTTTGATCTCTGTATTTTCATCGCCACACAGCAATACGCCGCCTGTTGCTTCCAATATATCCTTTATCGTTAATCTGTACATAACGTCCTCCCGATTGGAATTACCATTTATAAACTATACTATTCGCCAAAGACTTCGCTGTTTCTTCATCCTTCAGGATTGTAACCAATGTGAGTGCAAATGCAATCGCTGTCCCAACGCCCCGGCTTGTCACGAAGTTTCCGTCGACAACGACCGGCTGCTCCTGCCAGTTTGCACCAAGCAGCTTGTCCTCCATGCCCGGATAGCAGGTTGCATTCTTTCCTTCGAGAAGTCCCATCTCTCCATAGATGGTTGGTGCTGCACAGATTGCTGCAAGCAATTTTCCTTCCTTGTCTGCTTTCCGGATCAGATCTGCCAGACCTTCATGCGCCTTTAAGTGCAGGGTTCCCGGCATACCGCCCGGAAGCACGATCACATCCGGATCGTCCTGCTCTTCAAAGAGCTTATCTGCCAGCACGGGAATCTTCCGTGCACCGGTAATTTCTTTCCGTCCCATAATGGATACCATATCTGTCTCGATACCTGCGCGCCGCAGCAGATCTACGACGGTCAGCCCTTCGACCTCTTCAAAACCATCTGCAAGATATACATTTACTTTACTCATATGCATCCTCCTTGCCCTGCGCATCATGAAACCGGTTGATTTCCGACCCGCAAACATGTATATTCATCTTCTAAAATTCCACTTTCCTTCTATTATAAAATACATTATAATTTACAAGGAATTATTGATTGGTTATGGTTTTACGAATTTGTATCTAACAAATGTTACAATTCCATCCCATAATTACATGTAGTATATAATAGTTTGTGGAAATCTTCAAGATATTCCAGACACGGAGGAACAAAATATGGAAATCGAACGCAAATTTTTATTTCATAAACTGCCAGATCAGCTAGACACATATCCACATTACAGCATCGAGCAGGCATATGTGACGACCAATCCGGTGATCCGGGTACGCAAGAAAACCTTATACGACGCAGCATCTGCAGTCTC